>JBKQRS010000643.1:0-32448 GCA_052143915.1 Bradyrhizobium sp. | reverse complement strand
ACGCGGATGGCCTTGCCGGTCTCAGGCAGCAGCTTCTGCACCAGATCGCGCGCGGCCGCCTGGTGATCGCCGCGCCGGCTTTCGATCAGCGTGATTGCGCGCGCAAGGGCGGCGCGGTGACCGGCGCGGAGGTCTTTGGCGAATTTATCGATATCAACGGTTTTACGGTCAGTCATCGCTGACCGCGATTGTTACCCTAGGCCCGCGTGACACCGTCATTTGCCGTCCGCTTGAATGTGACGTTCGACCAGCGACTTCAAAGGCGGCAAATGATTCTGGATGATGTCCCAAACGGTTTCGGCTTTGGTCGTGTGATAGGCATGCCGCAGCAGATTGGCGAAGTCGATCATTCTTCGCCAATCGATGCCAGGTTCATCTTGCTTGATCTTATCGGGGAGGGCTCGCGATGCTTCGCAAACAATTTCCAGCAAGCGCTCGGTCAAGAGTCGAGCCCGTCGGTCAGACGCAAACTGATCAAAAGTCAAAGCTCGCATCACATCTTCGATTTCGGTGATAGCCTCGAATATGTCCCGCAGACGGTCTTCGGCGGTTGGCGGCATTCAGAACACCTCGACCAAATCGTCGGCGATCCGCTCCGTAATGCGCGGCTTCAGCAAGTCCCGTATGGATATCTGGGTTCGTAGACCGGTCGCATCCTCGATCAAATGCATGACCTTAAACAGGTCAAACGCAGGGAGAGCCCCGCGCGCAACCGTATCAACGAGAATATCGAGATCGCTGTCAGGCCGCGCATCGCCGCGGGCCCGCGATCCGAAGACGGCGAGCTTGGTCACGCCCTCCGCTTTAATCGCAGGCGCGATCTCGCGTAGCTTGGCGATGATCTCTTCCAGGGTGATGTCGGCAACGTCGCTCATGGCCCGATGCTAGCACAAATGCCTGAAAAATGCGCTACTCAGCCGCTTCGCTGTGTCCCAGCCGCGCGTTGAGCTTGTGGATCAGCTCTTCGGCTGCGTCCGCGATCACGGTGCCCGGCGGGAAGATCGCCTCGGCGCCGGCCTTGTATAGCGCGTCGTAATCCTGCGGCGGTACCACGCCGCCGACGATGATCATGATGTCGTCGCGGCCCTGCTTTTTCAGCGCGGCCTTCAATTCCGGCACCGCGGTCAGATGCGCTGCCGCAAGCGAGGAAAGCCCTAGAATATGCACGTCGTTTTCCACCGCCTGTCGCGCCGCTTCCTCGGCGGTCGCGAACAGGGGGCCGATATCGACGTCGAAACCGACGTCGGCGAAGGCGGAAGCGATCACCTTCTGGCCGCGGTCATGGCCGTCCTGGCCGATCTTGGCGACCAGGATGCGCGGCCGGCGGCCCTCCGCCTCCTCGAACGCGTCGATCAGCGCCTGCACTTTCTCGACCCGGTTGGACATGGTGGACGCCTCCCGCTTGTAGACGCCGGTGATGGATTTGATTTCGGCGCGGTGCCGCCCGAAAACCCTTTCCATCGCGTCGGAAATTTCGCCGACGGTGGCCTTGGCGCGCGCGGCGTCGATCGCCAGCGCCAGCAGGTTGCCATTGCCTTCGCCGGCCGAGCGCGTCAGCGCCGCCAAGGCCTCATCGACGTCCTTCTGGTTGCGCTCGGATCGTAGCCGCTTGAGCTTGTCGATCTGCAGGCGCCGGACGGTGGAATTTTCCACCTTCAGCACGTCGATCGGCGTCTCGTTGACCGGCTTGAATTTGTTGACGCCGATCACCGCCTGCTTGCCGGCGTCGATCCGCGCCTGCGTTTTGGCGGAGGCTTCCTCGATTCTGAGTTTCGGGACGCCGGCCTCGATGGCTTTCGCCATGCCGCCGAGCGCCTCGACCTCCTGGATATGGCCCCAGGCCTTGGCCGCGAGATCACGGGTCAGCCGTTCGACATAATACGAGCCACCCCAGGGGTCGATGATGCGGGTGGTGCCGCTTTCCTGCTGCAGGAACAATTGCGTGTTGCGCGCGATTCTGGCCGAGAAGTCGGTCGGCAGCGCCAGGGCTTCGTCCAGCGCGTTGGTATGCAGCGACTGGGTGTGGCCTTGCGTCGCCGCCATCGCCTCGATGGTGGTGCGCATCACATTGTTGAAGACGTCCTGCGCGGTCAGCGACCAGCCCGAGGTCTGGCAATGGGTGCGTAAGGAGAGCGAACGCGGATCCCTGGGATTGAACGGGCTGAGGAGCTTCGCCCACAACAGCCGCGCCGCGCGCATCTTGGCGACTTCCATGAAGAAGTTCATGCCGATCGCCCAGTAGAACGACAGTCTTGGCGCGAAACGTTCGACGTCGAGGCCGGCGGCGAGCCCGGCGCGCAGATATTAAACGCCATCGGCCAGCGTATAGGCGAGTTCGAGGTCCTGCGTCGCGCCGGCTTCCTGCATGTGATAGCCGGAAATCGAAATCGAATTGTATTTTGGCATCTTTTGCGAGGTGTAGGCAAAGATGTCGGAGATGATCCGCATCGAGGGCGCCGTCGGATAGATGTAGGTGTTGCGCACCATGAACTCTTTCAGAATGTCGTTCTGAATGGTGCCGGAAAGTTTCTCCGGCGGCACGCCTTGTTCCTCGGCCGCTGCGACGAACAGCGCGAGGATCGGCAACACCGCGCCGTTCATGGTCATCGACACGCTCATCTGATCGAGCGGGATGCCGGCGAACAGCGTGCGCATGTCGTAGATCGAATCGATCGCCACGCCGGCCATGCCGACGTCGCCGGAGACGCGCGGGTGATCGGAATCATAACCGCGATGGGTGGCGAGATCGAACGCGACCGAGAGGCCCTTCTGGCCCGCGGCGAGGTTGCGGCGGTAGAAGGCGTTGGAATCCTCCGCGGTGGAAAACCCGGCATACTGCCTGATGGTCCAGGGCTGGTTGACATACATGGTCGGGTAGGGGCCGCGCAGATAGGGCGCGATGCCGGGCCAGGTCTCGAGGAAATCGATGCCTTCGAGATCGCTTTCCGAGTAGCTCGATTTTACCGGGATGCCCTCGGGCGTGAGCCACGGTTCGGCCTTGCCGGGCGGTTGCGCGCCGGCGGCCTTTTCAAAGGCGATATTCGCAAAGTTCGGTATGCGGCTCATTGCTTCACCATATCACAACCAGCCCCGGGGGGGTCGCTAACCCTAATCATGGTCCGGATGCTGGTGGCTGACGATGCCGCCGAGCTTCTCGGGACCGTAATTCTGCAGGGTGGTCTGGCTCGGCAAGTTGGCGATCGCCACCACCCAGCCGAGCCTGGATTCGGTGCCGTATTGGATGGTTGGGGCCACCCGGTCCGGCCGGTCGAAGGTGCCGGTCATGATCTCGATCCGCGGGCCGTCGATGCGGCGGAAGCTGAGCGGCGTGCCGCAATCCCTGCAGAAGTCCCGCTCGGCGATCGAGGAGGAGCGGAAGGAGGCCGGCTTGCCGCGGGTCCACGCGAAATCGCTCTTTTCGATCTCCGCGAAGGAGGCGAACGGCGCGCCGGAGGCCTTCTGGCACATCCGGCAATGGCAGATGCTGACTTTCCCGGGCGGCGCCGACAGCGCAAAGCGTATGGCGCCGCATTGGCAGCCGCCGGTCAGAACGGGTTTTGTCGCCGTCGTCATGGTTGCTCCACCAGGGAATAGGCCTCCTGCAGCGTGGCCAGCGCATCGCCGCCGGCAAAGACAAAATCGTTAACGCCGGCGGCGCGGAGCATAGGTTCCCGCTCACCCGCGCGCCCTGCCAGATAGATATGCCTTGCGCCGGCCGCTTGAAGGGCCTTTGCGGCGGCAGCTGCCTGTGCGGCATAGACCTTGTCGGACGAACACAGGCAGGCCAGCGCCGCGCCGGATGCCTTGAAGGCTGCGGCTAACGCCGCCGGATCGGCAAACCCTTCCGTGTCGACGGCCTCGATCCCGCCCGTTTCAAAGAAGCTTTTTGCAAAGGTCGCCCGGGCGGTGAAGTCGGCAGGCGTGCCAAGGTTGGCGAGGAAAACTTTTGGCCGCGTCCCCTTGGCCTTCAGAATTTCATCCGACCGGTCGCGCAGGCGTTCGAAGGGCACCGCCAGCCGCATCGGCGGCAGCGCATCGAATTTGAATTTGGCCTCGCCATAGGGCGCAAGCTGAACCGGCTTCGCCCCCAGCACCGCGACCTGAGCCTCGTGCAGGTTTGGAAATTCGCTGGCGCCGGTCAGCACTTCCTTGCGCCTTGCAATATTGGCTTCGCGTACCGCCCGCGTGGCCGCGACGTTGCGCTGGATCAGGTTTTGCTCCAGCGCCGCGAACGCGCCACCGGCTTTCTCGGTTTCCTGAAACAATTGCCATGCGGCCGCGCAGAGCTCATCCGTCAGGGCTTCGATGCCGCCGGAGCCGGCCGCGGGATCGGACACTTTCGCCAGATTGGACTCTTCCAGCAGCACCAGCTGCGTGTTGCGCGCCACGCGCCGCGCGAACGGATCGGGCAATCCGAGCGCCAGCGTGTGCGGCAATACATTGATGCTGTTGGCACCGCCGAGGCCCGCTGAAAACGTCGCCATGGTTGCACGCAACATATTTACGTAAGGATCGCGCTGGGTCAGCATTCGCCACGCGGTATCGGCGGCAATGAACAACGGCTTCGGCTCAAGGCCGCAAGCCTGTTCGGCCCGCGCCCATAACAGACGCAGCGCGCGGAATTTCGCGATGGTCAGGAACTGATCGGCATCGGCGCTTAGCCGCGCATAGATCATGTTCCGCGCCTCTTCCAGCGCAATACCCGCACTCTCAATTGCACGCAGATAGGCCGTAGCGGATGCCAGCACGAACGCCAGTTCCTGGGCTTCCGATCCGCCGGCATCATGGATCACGCGCCCGTCAGCGACCGCAAACGGGCCTGCAAAACCCATCGCGGCGAGGCCCTTGATTGCGCTGGTGACCGCTGGCGCGATTTCGGACCAGGCATAAGGACTGGATCCCCAGACCGCGCAGGCGCCGATCGGGTCGAGGCCGAAGCGGATGTCGCACGCCGCAGGGTTGATCCCCTTGCGTTGCACGTATTCGGCCAAATGGATCGCCGCCATGCGCGACTGCGGGCCGACCTGAAGTTCGATTGATATGCCGGCATCGATAAAGACGCCGTCGAGGACCTTCTCGATCGCATCAGTTGTTGGATCGATCCCGAAGCCGTAGGCGCCGTTGGCGCCCGCAAATACCAGCGTCAGACCGGCGGCGCCGTTCTCGAGATCATGGAGTGCCTGGGCGTTGGCCGCTGCGGCATCGGGATGATCGATGCGCTGCATGATCTGCCAGGGCGCCGACGCAGGCCGGCCGGCTACGGGAGCGGACTCGCGGGCGCGCCGGTAGATCGGTTCGATCCGCAAACCGTCATAGCTTTTGCCGACCAGCTTCTCGAACGGTGCGCCCTTCAGCACGCCATCGACCAGCTTGCGCCAGTCGTCATAGGTCGCGGGCGCGAAATCCGCGGCAAGGGACAGCTCGGAGGTCTCAGATGTCATTCGGCAGGTCACTCCCGGGCGCCATTATTCCCTGCCGAAATTGCCACGGGCCGCTCGCCAAGCCAAACGGTTGTTTTTGCGTTGAAACGCCATGGTGAACGGCCCGGCCCTGTCGCGAACGGGTCGCAAGCAATTTGACGCCCTCTGTGCTTAAACGAGGTCGGGTAACCGCTCGATCCCTTCGGTCGAAAGCTGGGCCAGCGCGGATGCGACGCTGCGCCCGGCGATCACACGGTCGGGCGCGATCTCCGCCAGCGGCACCAGCACGAAGGCACGTTCGAACAGACGGGGATGCGGCAGCGTCAGTTCCGGCTTTTGCATCGAAACGTCGTCATAGGCGATCAGATCGAGGTCGAGCGTGCGCGGTCCCCAGCGTGTTTCTTTGGCGCGGTCGCGGCCGAATTTCGTCTCGATCTTGTGCAGCGTGAACAATAGCGCGTGGGGATCAAGGCTGGTGTCGATTTCGATGCAGGCGTTGATGAAGCGGGCCTGCTGCTCGTCACCCCAGGGCGGCGTGGCATAATCGGAAGACCGCGCCAGAAGCGCCGCCTGCGTCATGCCGCAAGTATTGGCGATCGCCTTCTGGAATGTCGCGCGGACATCGCCGACATTGCCGCCAAGCGCGATCAGGGCGTTGGCCATGCCGTCAGGATTGCCGGATACGCGTGAGGACTACGCCGACATCGTCGAAGATCGCGGCGATCGGCGCGTGCGGCTTGTGAACGGTGACCTTGATGGCGCTGATCTTCGGAAACGCGGCCAGGATGGCATCGGCGACAGCGCCGGCCGCGCGCTCCAGCAACTTGTAATTCGCATCCTTGAAAGCTGCCGTCGCGGTTGCGACCACATTGGAGTAGGAGACGGTGTCGGCGAGACGATCGGTGCGCGAGGACTCCGACAGATCGGCGGAAAGTTCGAGATCGATTACAAAACGCTGCCCGACCTCGGTCTCATGCTCCATGACGCCATGGCGGGCATGGATGACGACGCCGGTGATGAAGATCGTATCGCTCATTGCTTGTCCCAAATCGCGGCGGCCACACGCAATGCCTGTACCGTTTCCCACACATCGTGGGTCCGTATGATCCGTGCGCCGCCCTTGGCTGCTATCAGATGGGCGGCGATCGAGCCACCCAGCCGTTGCTGCGGCTCGGACGGCGACACCGAGCTGATGAAGCGCTTGCGCGATGCGCCGACCAATAGCGGCAGGCCGAATCTGCCGAGCTGGTCCAGGCGGGCGAGCACCGTCATGCTCTGTTCGGATGTCTTGCCGAAGCCGATGCCGGGGTCGAGCACGATATTTTCACGTGCAATGCCGGCTTTCGCGGCTGTCTCGAGCGAGCTCGCAAAAAATCCGGCAATATCCATCATGATGTCGATGCTGGCATCGGCGTGGTCGCGGTTGTGCATGATGACGACCGGGCAACGGCGCGCGGCCACGAGCTTGGCCATGTCGGGGTCGCGCTGCAGGCCCCAGACGTCATTGGCGATGGTCGCGCCTGCGTCGAGCGCCCAGCCGACGACGGCCGATTTCATGCTGTCGATCGAGACGGGAATTCCGAGAGAAACGATGTCGGCCAGGATCGGCTGCAGACGCTTCTGCTCTTCCTCCGCGGAAACCGGTTCCGCGCCATAGGGTCGGGTGGATTCCGCGCCGATGTCGATGATGTCGGCGCCCTCGGCGATCATGCGCCTGGCCTGTGCCAGCGCGCGCTCCGCTACGATGAACTGTCCGCCGTCCGAAAACGAATCCGGCGTGATATTGAGGACCCCCATCACGGCCGGATACGGCCTGGACAAGAGCGCCGGCCAGGTCAGACGATCGGCCGAGGCGGCCGCGGGGGCGGTTCTGGGCGAGGTCGCGATCATGCGGTCGCTTTGCGCGGTCGGCGCAGGGGAGTCAAGATGCGAGCCGCGTTCAGGTCGCACGGGGGCGGCCCGGCTGCCCCGGTCGGGCCCCAACAGCTGATCCTGGTCAGTAGGTAATTTTGGGCTGCAGCTTGCGCGCCTTCGCGATCAGCTGCTCAACCGACTTTTCCGAAGGCAGCACCCGGACGAGTTTGCGCCTGGTATTCACTTCTTTCATGTTCTGGGCCAGGCGCGAGGGGTTACGAAGGGCGAGTTCGCGAACCGTGGTGACGCCCGCGGCGCGCACCAGGCCGACCTTTGCCTTGCCCATGCCGGGAATCCGCATGTAGTCGGACACGTTCGCCCATTCGAGCAGTTGCTGCTCGCTGATGCCGGTTTTCGCCGCAAGCGCTTTACGGCCCTTCACGGTCCGCGCCGCCTCAAGCAGCCCGTCCGTCGTGCGGATGCCCAGCGATTTCAGTTTGGCAGCGGCGAAGGATGGCAGGCCATCAATCTCGGAGATTGGGTATGTCATGGTACTCGATATGAAAGGTGCTTTAGGCGAACTGACTGAGGCCCGGGGTCCCTGCGATGATCTCGTCCATTCGATCCGCTCCGATTTTGTCTCGGCCGAACCGAAAAAGTTCACGCGCGACGTTCTGAATCTGGCTTATTCCCAAACCAAGTCCCATCAGCTTGGTGCCGAGCGCCATCAGGCCTCCGCCCATCAACCTTCCGAGACCACCACCGTTGCCGGAGGCGGAGATCGCGGCTTCTGCGCCTGGGATCTTGTCAATCAAGGCCTGAACCGTGTCGGAGGGCCCCTCGTTGCGAAGGAAACCCAGAATGATGCCGATGGTTTTTTCGGCCACAGCATCATCAATGCCGGCCTTGGTGGCCAGCCGTCCTATCAGTTCGTCCATAGTGCCCCGCCCTCAGCTTGTGAATTTATCTTGATCTTCTGCGATACGAATTACAAGCGATGACCGCATTCGAACCCACGATTCATCCTCAATCGCGTGACGAGTGTTGCAGCAATGCAAGAGCAAGCGCGTATTTCATATCGTGGCAGGGTGAGTTTCGTTCCAAGTTGCGGCGGCACAGCAGAAGAAACCGGTCGAACGCGTGTCGACCAAGCGGGTTTCCAATCCGCCGGGACGTTGACCGGTTTCAATCGGCTTGCAAGATGCTGTATAATTTCGCGGCTTGACAACCGCGACCCCGATGTGCGCGACGAGGCGATGCAATGGCGACATCCGATACTCCGACGGCCGATACCGATGAGAGGATCTTTATCGGCAAGGGTGAGCAGCCGGCGTGGTTGACGCTGGGGCTTGCCAATCGCCATGGCCTCGTCACCGGCGCGACCGGAACCGGAAAAACCGTCTCGCTGCAGGTGATGGCCGAGGGATTTGCGCGTGCGGGCGTTCCGGTATTCGCGGCCGACATCAAGGGCGACCTGTCGGGCATCTCCGAAGTGGGCGAGCCCAAGGATTTTATCCTCAAGCGAGCCAACGAAATGGGCCTCAGCTTCCAGCCTGACCGGTTTTCGACGGTGTTTTGGGACGTTTTCGGCGAGCAGGGGCATCCGGTGCGCGCGACCGTCTCGGAAATGGGACCGCTCTTGCTCTCGCGCATGATGGATTTGAACGACGTCCAGGAAGGCGTGCTGAACATCGCGTTCAGGGTCGCGGACGAGCAGGGATTGCTGCTGCTGGACATGAAGGATCTGCGGGCGATCCTGTCTTTCATAGCAGAACACGCCGCCGAACTGACCACGCAATATGGAAATGTCTCGAAACAGACTGTGGGAACCATCCAGCGTCAGCTTCTGGTGCTGGAAAATCAGGGCGGCGCGAAGTTCTTCGGGGAGCCGGCGCTGGCGCTGAAGGATTTCATGCGCACCGACAGCGCTGGCCGGGGAATGGTCAACATTCTGGTGGCGGACAGACTGATGCAGAGCCCGCAGCTGTACGCGACCTTTCTGTTGTGGATGTTGTCGGAGCTGTTTGAACAGCTTCCGGAAGTCGGCGATCCCGCCAAACCCAAGCTCGTGTTCTTCTTCGACGAAGCGCATCTGTTGTTCAACGACGCGCCAAAGCCGCTGATGGACAAGATCGAACAGGTGGTGCGGCTGATCCGCTCGAAGGGCGTCGGCGTCTATTTTGTTACACAAAACCCGATCGATGTGCCGGACAAGGTGCTCGCCCAACTGGGTAACCGCGTACAGCATGCGCTCCGCGCGTTCACCCCGCGGGACCAAAAGGCGGTCGCGGCGGCTGCCGAGACGTTCCGGCCCAATCCGAAGCTCGACACCGCCAAGGTGATCATGGAACTCGGCAAGGGCGAGGCACTGGTATCGTTTCTGGAAGGGAACGGCATACCGGCGATGGTCGAGCGCGTCATGATCCGGCCGCCGTCGGCGCGGATCGGACCGATCACGCCTGAGGAACGCAAGGCCATCATGGCCAACAGCCCCGTGAAGGGAAAATACGACACCACCATCGATTCCGAATCCGCTTACGAGGTGCTGCAGAAGCGGGTGGCCGGAACTGCTGCCGGCGGAGCCGGAGGAATTCTCGGGCAGATCGGCGCAATCGTCGGGACGATTTTCGGCACCAACACGCCGCGCGGGAGAATGTCGACCGGCCAGGTGATCGCGCGAAGCGTGACGCGCTCGGTCACCAACAAGGTGGTCGGCGGGGTGGTTGCCGATCTCGGCAAATCGGTCGGCGGTTCCGTGGGCGGCACGGTCGGCCGCGCCATTGTGCGCGGCGCGCTCGGCGGACTGCTGCGGCGATAGAATTTTGGTAGAGCATGATCCGGAAAAAGCGGGAACCGGTTTTCCGAAAAGATCATGCTCAGACAAAAAGATGAGATCATGATCCGATTCGACCAAATCGGATCATGATCTGGTTGCGACGATGTGATCTCCTCCTCTGATTTTTTTAGAAAGTGACGTGTGCTGAGATATCCGTCGTTGCGAGCCCCGCTCGATATTCTTTTTCTGGTCTGCTGCATCGTGCTGACCGCCGACGTTCTCGCTCCGGAAATCCTCGGGAACGGAAAGACAAAGGACTATCCGCTCTGGTTCTGGGCCGGGCAGCAGATCCTGCAGGGAAAGGACCTTTATCCCAGCGATCCCGGCGCCTATTTCGATTTCATCTATCCGCCGCTGTCGGCAATTCTGCTCGCGATTCCCAGCTATTTCGGAAAGATCCCTCTCTATATATGCTTGTCCGTCCTCAACGCGGTCGCGTGGTGGATGACGGCGCAGCTTTCGAACGCGATGACGGGTGCGGGGCGGATTCCGGGGCCCTGGCTGGCGGCGCTGCCGGCCATTGTCACGATATCCTTTGTGTTTGACATGTTCGATCTCGGCCAGCCGAACCTCATTCTGCTTGCGATGATGCTACTCGGGTTCTGGTGGCTGCAGCACGGCCGCCCGTGGGCCTCGGGAAGCATGTTCGCGCTGGCGACCGCGATCAAGGTTTTCCCCGTGGCCGTATTTCCCTATCTGCTTTGGCGAAGGCAGTGGGCATCGGCGGCAAGCATGGTGGTGTTCCTCGGAATTCTTCTGTTCGTCGTTCCCGCGCCGGTGCGCGGCTTTCAGCACAATGTTTCCGAACTGAGGACCTGGTACCAGGGAATGGTTGGATCGAGTTCGGAGCAGGGGTTCGGACAGCGCGGCGAGCAGAACTGGTCGTGGGTCAACCAATCGATCATCGCAGTGACGCATCGCCTGACGCGGCCGGTCAACTACAACCAGGATAATCCGGCCAAGCCGCCCGCGTACATGAATCTGGTCGATCTCGATTTCAAGTCGGCCAACTGGGTCGTGATCGGAGTTTCGATCGCGATCGGTCTTGGGTTCATCGCCGTGATGCCGCCTCGTTCGCGCAGGACGCCCCGGTCCGACGCCGAGGAACTCGGTATCCTGTTCTGTCTGATGACGGTGGCCTCGCCGTTGGCCCGCCAGTATTATTTCATGTGGCTGTTCTTTCCGGTGACCGTCCTGATGCATCGGGCCGCTTACGATCCCCGTGCCGCTGTACGCAGGGGAACGTGGGTCATGCTTGCGATCGCCGGCTTTCTGATTTGCCTGTCGCTTCCGTTTTTCCCGAATGACCTGCAAGCCTTCGGAAACAACCTCGCGGCTACCGCCGCGATTGCCGGGGCGCTGGTTTGGCACATCCTGCACCCGCCGCTAATTGGCGCGGTCAACTCCTTGTCTGCGGCACCCGGCGCGCTAAAACCTGAGATCAAGAATAACCCCTAGCCTGAGGGAAATCGGAAATGTCCGACGCGCTGCAACTTCAGACCGTCCTCAACCGCATCGATGCCGATTTCGAAAACAGCCTTGAGCGGCTGTTTGCGCTATTGCGGATCAAGTCGATCTCGGCCGATCCGGCCTTTGCCGGAGATTGCAAGGCAGCGGCAGATCATCTGGCCAGCGATATCGCGACGCTCGGATTTGCCAGCGAGGTCAGGCCGACCGCGGGCCATCCGGCCATCGTCGCCAAGAGCAACGGCAAGAGCAGCGGCAATGGGAACGCCAAGGCTCGGCCGCACGTCCTGTTCTACGGTCACTACGACGTACAGCCGGTAGATCCACTCAATCTCTGGCATCGCCCGCCGTTCGAGCCCATCGTCACCGATCATTCCGACGGACGGAAAATCATCGTTGCGCGCGGCGCGGAGGACGACAAGGGCCAGCTGATGACGTTTGTCGAAGCTTGCCGCGCCTGGAAGGCGGTGACGGGCTCGCTGCCGGTCGACGTGACCATCGTCATCGAGGGCGAAGAGGAAATCGGATCGAAGAATTTTGTTCCGTTTCTCGAGAAGAACAAGGACGACCTCAAGGCGGATTACGCGCTCGTCTGCGACACCGGCATGTGGGACCCGAATACGCCTGCGATCACTACCTCGCTGCGCGGACTTGTTTACGACGAGGTGAAGATCAAGGCCGCCAATCGCGATCTGCATTCCGGCATCTTCGGTGGCGGTGCGCAAAACCCGATCCGGGTCTTGACCCGCATCCTTGGCGGTATTTTCGATCAGGACGGCCGCATCACGATCCCTGGCTTCTACGATGGCGTAAAGGATCTGCCGGCCGATATTCTCGCGCAGTGGGAGAAGCTCAACCTTTCGGCTGACACTTTTCTCAAGCCGATCGGACTTTCGATTCCCGCCGGCGAGAAGGGCCGCTTGCTGATCGAGCAAATCTCCTCGCGCCCGACTTGCGATATCAATGGCATCATCGGCGGCTATACCGGGGAAGGCTCAAAGACGGTTATCCCAGCGGAAGCCTCCGCGAAGATATCGTTCCGGCTGGTGGAAGGGCAGGATCCCGACAACATCCGAAAAGCCTTTCGCGACTACGTGACCGCGCGGCTCCCCGGAGATTGCAGGGCGGAATTTACCGATCATTCCAATGCGCCGGCGATCGCGCTCGACTGGAACATGAAGCCGCTCGCCGCCGCCAGGCGGGCATTGACGGACGAATGGGGCAAGGAGGCCGTCCTGACGGGATCCGGCGCCTCGATACCGATCGTTGCCGATTTCAAGCGCACCCTCGGCCTTGATACGGTGCTGGTGGGCTTTGGGCTCGACGACGACAACATCCATTCGCCGAACGAAAAATACGATCTCAAGAGCTTTCACAAGGGCATTCGTTCGTGGGCCCGGATTCTTGCCGCGCTTGCGGAATCCCCGCGCTGATTGCGCGGCTCCTCTTCGTGCTCACGCGCCGATTGGGAACGCAAAGTAAAGCTCAAAATAAAAACGCCGCCCGGGATTGGGCGGCGTTTTGATTCGGCGTGCAGAGGTTGTTGGATCGAATACTACACTGAATTCCAGATTTTTCAATTCTTGTAGCTGGGATCGAGGCGATCGAGCTTGCGCAGCAGCGCTGGCCATACCAGCGTGGTCGAACGTAGTTCCTGCCGCTCCGGATTTGCGAGCAGCCTGGTGTTCTTGTCCACCACCGCCGGATCGACGGGATAGGCGGTAGGTCCGAGCATCCGGGTGCGCACCTGCATGGTGCAGGCCCGCTCCAGATGGAACATGCGTCGAAGGCGGACGCAACAGAGCGGCCGACCGTCAGCGTCCCGTGATTGCGCAGCAGCATGTGGTTCTTGTTGCCGATGTCTCTTTGCAGGCGCGGGCGTTCGTCATGGTCGAGCGCGATGCCTTCATAATCGTGACAGGCGAGATCGTAGGTAACAAGCTGGGCGGTCTGGTTCAGCGGCAGCAGGCCTTCCATGCTGCTCGCCACCGCGGTGCCGTCGGGCGTGTGCAGGTGAAGCACGCAGCCGGCGTCCTCGCGAACCTCATGGATTGCCGAATGAATCGTGAAGCCGGCCGGGTTGATGCTGTAGGGGCTCTTTGTGAGCTGGTTGCCGTCGAGGTCGACCTTGACCAGGCTGGAAGCGGTGATTTCGTCGAACATCAGCCCGTATGGATTGATCAGGAAATGATGCTCCGGACCCGGCACCCGCGCGGAGATGTGGGTGTCGACCAGATCGTCCCAGCCGTAATGCGCGATCAGGCGGTAACAGGCGGCAAGATTGATGCGCTGGCTCCATTCGCCATCCGTCATTTCCGACGGCACTTCCGTGAGGCGAGCTTCCGCTGGCGACATGACCGGTTTCTCCCGTTGAACTGATGATTTTCGAGTCTATTCCTGTGACAGGGTTGGCAGCAAGCCGCCGCGCCGGCGTGGCAGTTATGCTGTTGTAACGACGGGTCTGCTTCAGGGGGCCGGAATCGCCAGCAGGCTGGAGATGCTGCGACCACGGATATCGTAGACGCGGGCAAACACCACGTCGTCGCGCTTGATTTCCACCATCACCGGCGCGGTCAGGCCCTTGCAGTAGAATTCGCCAAGGGTCATCGCAAAATCGGCGGCATGGCTATCCCAGCCGATGGTGAAGTCGGGGCCAAGCGCGACCTGGGCAGGCCGCTGCGGACCGCATACCGCGACCTTCCATTTGCGCCCATGCGGCGGAGCTTCGTGCCGCTCGTCAAGTTCTTCGCGCAGGCTGTCGGAGGCCTGCTTCAGCGCGAGGCCCCAGTAATCCAGCATGTAGCGATCGTCGGCGCCGCGCACCGTGCCCGCGATATGATTGAAGTGAGTGTATTGGTACGGGTGCAGCCGGATCATTTCGCCAAGCGGCAACAGCAAGCCGAACGAGAAGACGGCGAGCGCGACGGGTTGCCAGCTGCGACGGTTGTGCTTGAGCCAATCCATTCCCCAGGCGAATGCGGTGCCGGCGAGCACCGTCATCGGCGGGATGACAAAGATGAAATGACGAATGCCGTTGTAAAGCGCGGGCCGCTTCAGCATCGCGACCGCAATCGGCAGCACAGCCGCCAGTGTCAGCATTAGAAGGATGGTCTTGCGACGGCTCGACACGTCGGCGCGCGGCAGCGCGAGCAGCGTGGCTATGACGGCGGCGATCGACAGGCCAAGCAATATTTCGGGAAGCTGCAGGGCGAACAAGGTCGGGAGATACGACCACGGCATGTCCGGCACCGACACCAGCGCGCCGTCGAACATTTCCTTCCATGGTTTCTCGAAGAAGTGCGAGAAATAGGTTGCGGCCTGGAACGGGTTGCCGGGCTCGATGATCGACCACGGCCAGATCAGCCCCATGACGAGGTAGCCGAGGATCAGGCCCGGCAGCAGCGTATAGCCGACGCGTGCGAATCGCCGGACGGCTTCACGCGCGCCTTGCGTGTGGATCTCCTCGAGCAACATCGGCACAAAGCCGATCACAGCATAAATCAGGGCCAACCCGCCGAGGATACGCGAACCGATTGACAGGCCGGCGCCAAGGCCGACGATGAGGATCGTTCGTGGCGAGGGCTGCGGGTATTCCTCGGCCAGACGGACCAGGCCAAGCATCAGGATCACCATTGCCACGGCGAACGGCGCATCCTTGGGATTCATGAACATGTGCCCGTAGAAGATCGGGCACAGCGCCAGCAGCAGCAAGGCTGCAAGCCCGGCAAGGGGGCCGCCGACACGCCGGCCAAGCCGCCACGTAACCGCGAGGCCGATAATGCCGACGGCGGCGCCGAGCAAGCGGCGCGTTTCGAATAGCTCGAGCGGAATTACCTTGTGCAGCAAGGCCGCTGCCATGTCGAAACCGCCGCCATACATGTAGAGGTTGGCGAACGACAGCGCGCCGGTATCCTTGAAACCGGAGCCGTACATCCGCAGCAACAGGTCGGCATATTCGGCGTGGGTATAATCGTCCCAGCCTAGTCCATAGTCCCGGAAGGTGAGGCTCGCGACCAGTCCGACCACGGCCAGAACGATGAGCGCGAGATCATCACAAGTCCGTTCCACCGAGCGCCGTGACGGCGTATCGATAGCCGAGGTAGTTATCGATGACATGGCTATTGGTAACCCGGTCCCCTTTGGCCCAGCAGGCGCTCTTGGGCCTCATCCCCCGGCATCCATATAGCGCAGTTCCCTTTCCAAGTAATTGGGAATTGTGGCGTAATTTCCCTGACGCAGCGCAGCAATGGTATAGCTATCTGACTCAATCAGCCGGTTCCGGCTTGTTCTGCGGGAACCACCCCGGCAGTTGCTGGTTGGCGAGGCACACAATATGACGGTATCGTGGCAATTGTGGCTTGCGGGTATTTTGAGCGCGGCCCAGGGGTAAGGTTGATGATGGTTGCAATGTTGGTCGCCGGGATTGGCTGCCTATTGGCGGGCCTCCTGGCGATCGGTTTCGGAGTCCCGGTAAAGGAATTCAGTTTCGGCAACACCCTGATCCTTTCAGGCGCTGTCGCGGCATGCACGGGGCTCGTTATCCTCGGCCTGTGGCTCGTCATTCGCGAGCTGAAGATCATCGCCCAGCGGCTTGGCGCCGGCGAGACCTCGGACTGGGCGGGGGCCGCGCTACCGACAGCCGCAACGTCACCGCCGCGCCACCAGGCGCCGGAAGGCGGCGGCTTCTTGTTCAGCCGCGATCAACCCGCTGCGGAAGGTATCGAACCGGATGCGCACCCATCGTCAGCTCCGTGGCGTGACGAGGCAGCGGCGCGGAGCGCACGCGGCGAGCCGGCCGAGGCCGCGCCCGCCGCCAAACCGCGGCGTAATCTGATGTTTTCCTCCACATCGCGGAGGGAGCGTGAACGCGCGCAAGCGCGACCAGCCGAAGTATCGGCAAACGAGCTTGGTCCAGCGCCAGCCGACAGGCTACGAGCTGCTGAAATCAGCGAGGCTCCACCGGCGACATTCGAGGACGCCTGGCCAAAATCGGAACGCGCAAGAGGCACCGAAGCGCCTGGTCAGCGGCGCGGCGGACGCGCGCCATCGACGTTTAGCGAGGCAAGCTCCGGCGCGGCTGCGGCAGATCGCCCTCCATCGGCTTCACGAAACGAGGATCAACCGCCGGTGACCGTCCTCAAGTCAGGCGTCGTCGATGGAATGGCCTATTCATTGTATTCCGACGGTTCGATCGAGGCACAAATGCCAGAGGGCATGATGCGGTTTGCGTCGATTGATGAACTGCGTTCGCACCTCGACCAGCGCCCCTGAGAAGCTTGAATTTTAGGGCGAAGCCGGGCCGAAAATTAAGCCGCTGTTGTTCTTGTCACCGTCAGAGTAATCCGCTCATATTCCAAAGTAGTGCACGAATTCGGAAGCGTATTGGTGCTTCGGTTTGTTGCGCGAAATCTATGATATCTTGCGTAATGACGATCCAAAGAAGGTTCAGGCCATGACCGACGCCGCAGGCAAGAATTTCATCGACCTGACTGCGAACATCGTGTCGGCCTATCTCAGCAACAATCCGACGCCGGCCTCAGAAATTCCGGCCCTCATCAGTCAGATCCACGCCGCCTTGCTGCGGGTCTCGACTGGCAGGGTTGAAGCGCCTCTGGAACCCGCCAAGCCCGCGGTTTCCGTCAAGAAATCGATGACCCCGGACTATCTGGTTTGTCTCGAAGACGGCAAGCGCTTCAAATCGCTGAAGCGGCATCTGCGCTCGCAATACAACATGACGCCGGAGCAATATCGCGACAAATGGGGTCTTCCGCCGGACTACCCGATGGTGGCGCCGAATTATGCGGTGGCGCGTTCGCAGCTCGCCAAGAAAATGGGGCTCGGCCAGCAGCGGCGGCGGCGGAAATAATCGGGCGTTTCCACTGCTCGAGGGAACCTGAAGCGCCAACTCAGGCTCTGAGCAACTTCGTCTCCGCTATCTTGTTGCGGCCGATCAGGTCGGAGTATTCCATGATCGGATGTGGTCGCCCCAGCAGGTAACCCTGTACTTCGTCGCAGGACTCGGCTGCGAGAAATTCAAGCTGCGCCTTCGTCTCAACCCCCTCCGCCAGCACCGGCAGACTGAGCCCATGTGCCAGCCCGATGACGGCGCGAACAATGGCCACCGACTGGGGATTACTCTTCACATTGGATATGAACGATTGGTCGATCTTGATCTTGTCGAACGGGAACGACTGCAAATAGGACAGCGACGAATATCCGGTGCCGAAGTCGTCCATTGCGATGCGAACACCAAGCGTCTTCAGGCGGCGCAGGATGGAGACGCTGCGGGCGAAATCGTCGACCAGTACCCCCTCGGTGATTTCAAGCTCCAAACGTGTCGGCGCAAGGCCGGTTTGGAGCAGCACCGAATGAACCAATCCTGCGAGGTCGCCGTGACGGAACTGAATGGGCGACAGATTGACCGCGATTTGCAACGGCTGTGACCACGATGCCGCCTCGCGGCAGGCTTCGCGGAGCACCCACTCGCCAATCTGCACGATGAGGCCGCTCTCCTCCGCGACTGGAATGAAGGTGGCGGGCGAAACCATGCCGCGCTGGGGATTGTGCCAGCGAACCAATGCCTCGAATCCGGTTATCGTGCCGTCGATCTTCGCCTGCGGCTGATAGAAGAGACGAAGCTCGTTCCGGGCGATGGCGGAGCCGAGCTCATGCTGGATGGTGCGCCGCTCGCGCAGCCGATTATCCATTTCGACTTCGAAGAAGCGTGTCTTGCCGCGGCCAGCGGTCTTGGCGCGGTAGAGCGCGGCATCGGCATTATTGAGCAGTGTCGTTGCGTCAGCGCCGTCGGCCGGGAAAATGGCAACGCCAATGCTGATGCCGACGCGCAAATGCTGGCCGTTCAGTTCAAGATCGGTGGCGACGCCTGCCTGGAGACGCTGGGCAAGAATTTCGGCGAGTGCCGGTTGATCGCCGTTCGGTGTGATCAGCGTGAATTCGTCGCCCCCGAGCCGCGCCAGATAAGCGTCGCCGGCGAACGTACGCAGCTGTTGCGACAGCTTGCGGAGCACGTCATCGCCGACCGCGTGACCAAACATATCGTTGACTTCCTTGAAGCCATCGAGGTCGATGCTCAGCACGGCGAACGCTTCTCTGCTCTCCTTCGCAGCATCGATTGTGCGCGTGAGATGTTCCACGAAGGCGGCGCGATTGGGCAAATCGGTGAGCGCATCATAGTGCGCCATGTGCTCAATTTGGGCCTCGGCCTGCTTGCGCTCGGTAATGTCCTCCGAAAGGCTGAGGAGGTAGCGTGGTTCGCCGTTCTCGTCCGGTATCGAAAGATTCCTGGTTGTCAGGATGCGGGTGCCGTTGTGGCGGGTATGAACGACGTGCTCGTCGATGGTCTGCAGGTCACGGGTGCGCGCCGCCTCGTCGGCGAGCGGAAACATGTCGCTTGCGGCGTCCTTGCTGGGCAGGCCATTGACCTGTTTCCCGATCAAATCGCCGCGCACGATCCCGAAAATGGCTTCGGCGGTGCGATTGATGAGGACGTAGCATCGATTTCTGGCGTCCTTGACGGCAACCGAAACAGGCATGTTCTCGATGATGCTGTCGAGGAAATTCTGGGTGCGGCCAAGCTCTGCGGTGGAGGCATTGAGGGCTTCCAGTTGCCGAAAATGAAGCAGCGAAATCATCAGGCCGGCAAACGCCAGTGCGAAAAAAAGAGCCAATCCGGTACCGGCGCTCTGCCAGATCACCTTGCGCTGAAAGGGTGACAGCGGCACGTCGATCACAAAGGCACCGATGACATCATTGAGATGCCACTGCGGCTTGTCGGGCTGCAGCGCGTTATGACAGCTCACGCAACTCTGTTCCTGCGCCATGGTCGGGTAAACTGTCCGGAATGTCAGTTCTCCGCCGACGTCGAGCAACTCGGATACCGGTTTCGGGTTTGGCATCGTTGCGAAGGCAGCAAGGGTCTCCGCCATTCGGCGGTCCGTCGGCGGCGTCGAGATTTCCCGTCCCGGCATGCCGACCGAGCGAAGGCGAAACTCGGAATTATCGCCGTTCCGCTTGTTGAAGGCTTCGATCGCATGCGCCCGGAATGACGCCGGCACCGGTGCGCCCTCTCCGAACTGCGACCGGATTGCCGAATAATTGGTGACGAAGGCGTCCACCAATTGCAGCGCGATGATCTTTTCGCTGCTCTTATGATCCTTGAACCAGTTCAGGCTGAAGTAATAGAATCCGCAGCCGACCACGACGGACAATACTGCACAGATGCTCAAGTGCAGGAGAAAGCCGCGACCCGACCGCGACCGCATGAAGCGCCAGACAGGCGGAACTTTACTCATCCGTCAACTCTTGGTTGTCGGCGGATGATCCGCTAAATGCCTTAAAGACAGGTTGACCGCAGGGGGCGCCACCGGCGCAACCGCCGCGCGCAGGGTTTTATAATCACTGCATCGTGAACATCGAACGCGCTCTCCGTCGACCCGCGACCCTCAGGACGTCGCGGCGAGCGCCTCGCGCGCGTCGGTGCGAATGCGCTCGACCATCGCGCGCAGGCCGTTGGAGCGTTGCGGGGTGAGATGCTCGCGGAATCCGAATTCGTCGAACACCGCGATGGCGTCGGTCGAAAGAATTTGCTGCGGCGTGTGGCCCGAAAAAAGCGTCAGCAGGATCGCGATCAATCCGCGCACGATGTGAGCGTCGCTGTCGCCCCGATAACGCAGCACCGGTGCAGCGGTGCCGCTGCGTTCGACCCGCCGTGACAGCCAGACCTGGCTGGCGCAACCGTGCACCTTGTTGGCGGCGGAATGCTCCGCTTCCGGCATCGGATCGAGCGTCCGGCCGAGCTCGATGACGTACCGATAACGGTCATCCCAGTCGTCCAGCAGCGCAAAGTTTTCCCTGATTTCGTCGATTGTCATTGCGTCTCGCGCTCAATCCCAAGACCATATATAGGATCGAAAGCGGCCGAAAGCGATATTGCCCGATCAAAAAGAGAACGCGTTTCCCGCTTGTTTCAGGGCAACGGCGGCGGCGCGCCCCGCCACTCCAGTTGCACGTCATCGGGCGTCAGCGTGTCGCGCGGCGCAGCTTCCACAAGCGCAGCTTCGGCATTCTCCATGCCGCCGATCGAGCCGGTATGATCGGGCGAACGCTTGTCGTCAGCCGAACGCTTGTCGTCGGGTGAACGCTTGTCGTCGGGTGAACGCTTGTCGATGATGATCTGGTATAGTTTGCGGGCGCCGGCCTGGGCGCGGTGGCCGATCACGGTCGCCGCCTGGCCGCCGACTTCGCATGCTGCCGGCTGGCGCTTGCAGAACTGGCTCATGTCCGAGACCGCCGCGGTGGCCGCGGACACGGCTTCGGACGCGCCCAATTGCGGCAGCTTGTCCGACTCCGGGGTTTTGTCCCTGGGCAACAGCACGAGCACCAGCCCGACCCAGAAAACCAAGCGAAGCAGAAAGAACATCTCGCGACTCCGGCCGTCCCTTCGATCTTGTTGCGGCTGATCCTGCAGTCCTGACTAACAGCCGTCGATAAATCGCAAGTGTTTGCATTGAAGTTAAATCGCCGATAATTCGCGAAAAATTCGAATGATTTGATTCGGCGTAAATTTTCGATTGATGCCGGTTTCGGCAGGCAAGATGGCGTCTCGGGCCGCATCCACCATTTCGAAACCATACCCGATCGGTGCCGGAAACCTGCTGTTCACCATCTGCATCGATTGAGCGGCTTCACGGTGCTCGAAAGCCCCGTGATGACACGGTGTCCGGCCGGGCGCCTGCGCGCCTTAGCGTTAGCTTAATTTCACTCTGACACGGTGGGGTAACGATAAAGGGGGCGTTCCGGCGCGTCTGTTCCACGCATAAGCCGAGGCGCGAGAGCCGTGACAGTTTTGAGTATCATCCGCGAATGTCTCGATGCGCTGCTGCATCCGTCGGTACGATATGATGCGTTGACGCGGGCGCGTCACCGCGCCTTCATCGCGCCGCGATTGCTCGGAAGCCTGGCGGCCTTTGCGGGGTTTCCGGTCTATCTTGCGATGCGCGGCGCACCCACCGCCCTTGAGGTTGCGGCCTTCAGCTGGCTGATCGCTCCCATTTTGCTGTCGTGGTTTCTGTCGCGTACGGGCCGCTACGAGGGCGCCTGTATTCTGTCATCGCTCTCGCTCGCCGGTTTTGTCATGACGCTGGCAACGACCACCGGCGGCATCGAGTCCTTTGCCGCGATCTGGCTTGTCGTTGTTCCACTTGAGGCGGCGCTTTCGGGTTCGCGTCGCGTGGTTGGGTTTGCGTCGGCGCTGGCGCTGAGCTGTGCCTCCCTGCTGATCGTCCTCGGGCATTTCCACCTGTTGCCGGCGCCGGAAGCGAATCCGGCCCTGCGCGCCATATTCGTGGCGTTCGGCGTGGCGGCGGCGACGCTCTATGCCGCCGGGCTCGCATTCGGTGCGGAGTCGCTGGCGCGCACCAGCGTCTCGTTGCTCAATGTCGAGGAGGATCGGTATCGCCTGCTGGCGCGAAACATGAGTGACGTGATTTCGCGCCATCATCGCAACGGCGCGGTGCAATTCATTTCGCCTGCCGCCGAGACCATGCTGGGAACGCCGGTTCCGCAGCTGCTTGGGCACGGTTTGTTCGACCGCGTCCATGTCGCCGATCGTCCGGCCTATCTCACCGCGCTTTCGGATGCCGCGCGTGGTGGCGAGGCGCGAAGCGTCGAATTTCGTCTCAGGCGGGATACGCCACGCGGCCGCGAGCGGGGTCAGGGCAGTCAGGTGGACTTCGTCTGGGTGGAGATGCGTTGTCGGCCGCTCGAGCAGGTGCTGGAAAATGCGCCCCCGTCCGAAGCCGAGGTGGTCGCGGTGATGCGCGACGTCACCGACCGGAAAAACCAGGAACAGGCGCTCGACCTGGCGCGGACCGCTGCCGAGCAGGCGGACGCGTCCAAGACCCGCTTCCTTGCCACCATGAGCCACGAACTGCGCACGCCGCTTAACGCCATCATCGGCTTCTCCGAGATGATCGTTCAGGAAGACGCGCTGATGCTGGACGCGGCGCACCGCAAGGAATATGCCCAACTGATCAACGATTCGGGCCAGCATCTGCTATCGGTCGTCAACGGCATTCTCGACATGTCCAAGATGGAGTCCGGCAATTTCGAAATTGCGCCGGAGCCGTTCGCGCCGCGGGCCGCGCTCGTCAATTGCTGCAATCTCCTAGCCCTGAAGGCGCGGGAAAATGCCATCGACCTCGTCACCCGCGCGCCGGACAACCTGCCGGTCATGACCGGCGATCCGCGCGCGTTCAAGCAGATTGTGCTGAATCTGGTCTCCAATGCCATCAAGTTCACCGAGCGCGGCGGCACGGTGACGGTTTCAGCCAGCGTCGAGGGACCGCGGCTGTTACTTCGCGTCGCCGATACCGGCGTCGGCATCGCCGCGGAGGATCTCAAGCGGATCGGCGATCCCTTCTTCCAGGCGGGCAAGACCTACCAGCGGCGGCACGAAGGCACCGGCCTCGGGCTGTCGATCGTGAAAAGCCTGGTTGGCCTGCATGGCGGCGAGATGACCGTGCAAAGCAAGATTGATGAGGGAACCACGGTTACGGTGGCGCTGCCGCTGACGTTCACGGCCCAGGCCGCGCAGCCCTCAAGCAACATCGCGACGCTCACCCCGCCGTTGCGGTCCGCAATCCCAGACCAAGCCCATCAGGTGAAGAAGAGTGCCTAGACAAATTTCCAGGGACGATGACATGCCGCGCCGCCGCCGTGGCGCCAAAGCGATCGCGGTCGAAGCGAACGCGGAGCGCGGCCTTCTGATGCGAGTCTTGCTGCATAGTCCGAAAGACATGGTTGCGGGCGTGCTCGCCTTCGCAGCCGTCAGCGCCATCATCACCAACGCCCTGTTCCTGCAGGCGGGGCGCCATCCGGCGCCGATGTTCGGCACGGTCACCGCCATGCCCGCGGTGGCGGCGCCTGCCAATCCACTGCCGCGTCCGCGCCCGGTCGAGGCCGACGCCGCACAGCCCGAATCCAGACCTGCGGAGCCGAGAGCCGCCGATCCGCTGGCCAATCTGGTCAAGACAACCGGCGCGGTGCCGGTCATGCCGGCCGCTGTCCCGCGGCCCCCTGCGGCTATTCCGCCATCTTCCCACAACGACACCACAGCCATCGCGGGCGCGCGGCGGGTGGCTGCCGTGCAGCGGGCGCTCACCGAATATGGCTATGGCCAGTTGAAGCCCACCGGCACTGCCGGTTCGGACACCCAGGCCGCGATCCAGAAATTCGAGCGGACGCGGAAGCTTCCGGTGACGGGCCAGGTGTCCGATCGCCTGGTGCGCGAACTAACGGCGATGATTGGCCACCCGATCGACTAGCGTCATACTGGCTGCTGGCCTATCGTCGATCGCATGCGATTGAAATCCAGCATATGGGTGGCGGCCTATTTGCGCCGCTGCCAGACCGCGGGCGTCTTTGGCGCCGTGCGCCGGCGTGGCGCGGAGGAGGCCGGTGCCGTGTTCGTCAAGGTGGCGCTGCTCGACGGCAACGCCATGCTGTACGTGCCGGCGCCGCAGACGGTCTATGACGACAGCCGGCCGATCGAGCGTTTTTTCATGTCGACATCGAAAGAGCCGGTTCCGGAACCATCCGTGGAAGAGCGTCTCCAGAAGGAAGTCCGCTTCGATCCCGACGCCTGGATCGTGGAGACCGAGGACCGGGCAGGGCGGCATTTTCTCGATCTGGCGCGCGACTGATGAGCGAGAGCATGATCCGGACCCGAAGGGCCGCGTTAGCGCAAAGTGGGAACCGGTTTTCCCTTAGCTAACAAACGCACAATGCGTTTGCGCGGAGATCATGCTCAAACAAATTTAGCGCCCCGAGCCCTGCGAGCCCGTCCGTGGGATGGCGCCAGTGCCGGGCAGTTGCGCCGGGCGGGTTTGGGTAGTCGCCGGCCGCCCGCGATGGCGTTCGTCGTCGTAGAGCGAAGGACGGTACTTGGCGCGGGCGACCGCCATGGTCGAGCCGCGCCATGCAGCCAGCATGACCAGCGCCGATCGCTCACTCAATGTGTCGAACAGACGCGACAGCCGGTAGACGGTATGCACCGACGTGCCGATTTCCGGCTTGAGAAACAGCAGCACCCGCTGGAAAACCGGGCTCGGCATGCCGAGCGCCTTGGCCGCGCAGCCCAGCGGCTCGCCACCGGGATCGTTGACCACCAGGGTCGCGACTTTCCACGGCAGTATCAGGGACTCGCCGAGTTCGAGGGTGAAGTTTTCGACGTCCGCGGCAAAAGCCGCCATCTCCAGCGTCTCGATGGCGCGTTCCGCGCGCGCGACAGGAATTCGCGGCGAAGCCTTCAACGGCGTGTCGGCAAGATTGTGCAGGATCAGAGCGCGCTCGCTGGAGCCAGCGCCGAAAAAAAGGCCACTGATTTCGGCAGCGTCCGCTGGCTGCATCGACAAATTCGAGGCCATCCGCAGCTGCGCATCGCTCGGTCCATTGACCGATGGCGCCGCTGACGGGCTCGCAGGAATCGAGCTCACAGCAATTGGGTTTACAGGAATTTCCTGGGCGCGCGGCACGCGCTGATCGGGGTGAGAGGATTTCAGCCCGAGCTGTTTCAGGATCTGGATCGGCGTGCCCGGATAGACCGCAAGCCGTGCCCGCACGGCGGCGCGTGTGGCATCATCAACCTGATCGATCAGGCGGGAGGTGAGCTCGACAAACTGTCGCGCTTCGTCCTCGCTGTGCATGCTGGCCTGAACATAGAGATCGGTAAGCACACGCAGCAAAGTGGGTCGGATGTCGACACCCTCTCGGCGGGAGAGTGTCATTAGCCCGTCGAAGCCCGGGAATAGCGGAGGAGTGGTCATGTCAGGGGTACGCGACTGAGTAATTTCTCCGCATCAGCCTAGTCCACTTGCTTTAACAGCTCGTTAAGGAAAACAATCTGTGAATCGGCATCGTTGTCTTTGCGTCATTGTGGAGCGTGTCGGCGCCAAATCGGATCGGCTGCACGGCATTAAGATGCCGTTAACCACGTCCTGTTCTTAATGATGGCCGTCGCCGGCAAATTGCGTCAGAGCGGCAACCAGAGAGAGTTTGGCATGGGCACCATTATTGAATTTCCGGCGGATGCGGCATCGCGGCGGCTGGGCTCAACCATGGATGGCGCCCCGCGCGAAGGGTTGGGTACCGTGCTGATCCTTCCCGTCGTCCGGATCGAGCGGCAGCCCGAGGAAACCAGCGGTGGCAGTGGACCGGAAGAAGGTACCGCTCCCGGCCGCCGCCGTCGCAGGCGCTGACATCGGACCTATGATATGCCGGAGACGTCTTTTCCGATCCGGACCAGGTTGCGGGCCCCTCGCTCTGCATCGGTCCTGACGCTGCTCTCGATGGGCCTGGCGCTCGGCGGGTGCAGCGGCGGCGATTTCGGACGCACCCGACAGGATTTCCTCAACGACGACATGCATCGCTGGATCGGCGCCGAGGCGACGGGAAGCGTCGGCCTGCAGGCGTCGCAATTCCAGCTCACCGACGGCGAACGGCAGCTTCGCGATCAGGCCTATCCCCTGATCGAGCCGCCGCATTCGCGTCCCGCCTGGAAGGCCGTGTTCGGCGATTACGCCGGGCTGCCTTCGCCGTGGCGGCAGAAGGTGGTGTTCGACCGCACCGCCTATGGACGTCTGCTGATCGACGAGCCGCACCGCTCGCATGCGTCGCGCTACGCTCAGCTGATCGACGACGTGCGTGACGACATTACCCGCTTCGAGCCGTTCTACGCCAATGCCATCCGCGTGCTCGATCTCGACAGGAAACGCAACGCCAGTCTCGCACACGTCTCGCAATTGTCGCCGCGCGAACGCGCCGACGCGGTTGCCCGCATGGAAGAGAATACCCTGATCGTGCAATGGGTCCAGCAATGCCTCGAGCGCAGGGTCTCGTCGTACCGCTGGGCGCTGGAACGGCTGGTGATCCAGGCGCCGGACGATATGGCAGCCGACGCCGATCGGTTGATCGGCGAACTCGCGGCCCAGACCGCCAACCCTCCGGTTGCCGCGCAGCCCGTCATCGGGCATCGGCTCAGTTCGCGCGGCTAGACAGAGCGTTTTCGAGCGAGGCATGCTCTCGGACTTGATCCGGAAGTGCATACTGGTTCGCGCAAAGAAAGCAAAACAAGAGATCAGAGCCGCGCTCGGATTAAATCAGAGCCCAGGCTCCAAGGATCTCTGGAAGAGAAGGGGGCATCAGCGCTTGGTAGGCGTCGGCTCCGTCTGCACCTTGCAGCTCGATGCGGCCAGAGAAGCCTGGGCCTGCGGCATCAGGCCGGGTTCCGGCGCGAGCGCCTTCATCACGATCAACCCGGCCGCGGTTGGTGAATCGATGATCAGCCGGTCGGCCGCGGTCACGTCCTCCTCCTCAGGCAATTCGGCGTGTTGAGCTTCGGTCATGAGATCGAGCTCGATCACCCTGCGCCCGGCAGACCGGTCGTTGATGGCGTAATAGGCGACTTCATTGCGTGTATAGAACGATACCGACGTATAGGCCTGGCTGACAGGGACCGTGAGCTTGATGGGTCCTCCGGACAGGTCGTAGCGGCAGATCGCAACGGCAAATGCCGGGTCCATGAACGGCAGCGGCGCATTGCTCGGATCCGGCAGCGGAGTGACGGCGTTCAGTTTTGTGATCGGCGCAAGACGCGAATAGGCGTCCTGGGTGGCAATGCGGGGCAGCGCCAGCACGCTGACAAGATGCACGATGCCGCCGAGCAGCACGCCTGCGATGATCGTGAACAACAGGCGAATCATCGGCAACCCACGGTCGCAATGGACGGCATCGGCGCATCGCGCTGGGTTCGCGTCGCCACGCCAACCGGCGTATCGTAAAGCCGAAGCACCAGCGCGTAGCGCTCGATTCCTCCGGTGGGCAGCCAGTTGCCGGCGCGCGATCTTGCCGCCACCCGTACCTCAAACGCGCCGTCCGCGCCGCGGATGATTTCCTGGCTGGTGAAACCATAGCGTTGCAGCGAATTGGCAACGAGGCGTCCCTTCGAATCATACAGCGTCAGCGTCCAGAATCGTGCCGCGGGTGTGACGCCGCTCACGACCACGTCGCAGCGGCCGTCAAGCGGCCGCTGGCGATCGTCCGTCGTTGCCGAGAACGCCACGCCGTCGCCGGTGCCGACCGGGAGCTCGCCGCTGCGGGCAATGGATGCGCGCGAATAAGGATCGACGTCGGCGGTGCCGGTTTTCGGTCGGGCAGTCCATGCGCCGATCGTGAGGGTGCCGAGATCGGTGCCGCGCGTCGCCGTCATCCATGTCGCGCCGAGGCCGACGACGGTGGCCAGAATCAGCGCCAGCAAGGTGATGAAGATCAGCCGCACGGTCAGTTCTTGCGCGCTACAGGCGCAGCCGGGTTGTCGGGCAGCGCCGAGGCAAAGCTATCCGTAAATGGCGCGGAGGTGGAGGACACCGGCTTGACCGGCTTCGACGGCTCGCCGGCGGTCTTGGCCGCGTCGTCGAGCATTTTCTCCACGCGCACCAGAATGTCCGCACCGCGTTTGGTGAGAATCGGCGGCGGCGGTTTGATGTCCGCAGCCTTCTGGGCGCCGTTGGCTGCCGCATAGGGGGAGGCGGCAGGAGCAGGCAATTTCGTGCCCGCCCCGACCCCCGGAATCTCCTTGATCTCGACGCCCTGATGGGCGGCGACCATGATGTCGTGCCAGGTCTGCGCCGGCAGCGAGCCGCCGGTCATGCGGTTGGTCGGGGAGTAATCGTCATTGCCGTACCAGACGGCGCAGGTGAAGTTGCCCGTATATCCGACGAACCACGCGTCGCGATAGGCATTGGTGGTGCCGGTCTTGCCCGCGGTCGGAATGCCGTCGAGCGCCGCGCGCCGCGCGGTACCTTCGCTGACGACGTGGCTCATCATCCCCGCCATGTCGGCAGCAACCGATGCCGGGATAGCCTGCAGCGGCTTCTTGCCGTCGCGGTCGAAACGCCAGACCAGATCGCCGGCGCCGGTGCGAACTTCCAGCACCGCGTGCGGGGTGACCGACTTGCCCTTGTTGGGGAACGTCGCATAGGCCACCGCGTGCTCGAGCACCGTGACTTCGTCGGCGCCGATCGGCAATGAAGGGGTGTCCGGCAGCGGCGCCTTGATGCCGAAGCGGCGCGCGACCTCCACGATCTTGGCGCGGCCGGCCTTTGGTCCGGCCTTGCCGCCGAGCGCGATCGATAGCTTCACGGGAACGACGTTGATCGAGCGGGTGATCGCCTGCGTCAGGGTCACCGCGCCCGAATAGGAGTGGCCGTAGTTCTGCGGACACCAGTTGCCGATGCAGACCGGACCGTCGACGATGATCGAGGTCGGCTTGAAGCCGTTGAGGAGCGCCGTGGTATAGACATAGGGCTTGAACGACGAGCCGGGTTGCCGGTAGGCGTCGGTTGCGCGGTTGAACTGGCTGGCGCCATAGTCGCGGCCCCCGACCATCGCGCGCACGCCGCCGTCGAGATCGGCGACCACGGTGGCCGCCTGCGTCGCGTGATAATCGCGGCCGAACTGGCGCAACTGGTTCTCGATCGCCTCTTCCGCGGCGCGCTGCACGTTCATGTCGATGGCGGTGCGGACGACGAAGACGCGCTCGTTATAGGATTTCGGAAAGGTGTCGACGAGCTTGCGCATCTCGTCGAACGCCCAGTCCAGATAGTAGTTCGGGGAATTCTCGTCGCGGCGATCCACCGCGGTGGCCGGATTGCGCCGCGCGCCGAACACCTGGCCTTCGGTCATGAAGCCGGCGTCGACGAGGTTATCCAGCACCACGTTGGCGCGCGCACGGGCGGCGGGCAGGTTGATGTGGGGCGCATATTTGGTAGGCGCCTTGAACAATCCGGCGAGCATCGCGGCTTCCGCGAGATTGACGTCACGCGCCGACTTGTTGAAATAGAAATGCGCCGCGCCGTCGACGCCGAACGTGCCGCCGCCCATATAGGCGCGATCCAGGTAGAGCTTGAGAATTTCATTCTTGGTCAGCCGCGTTTCCAGCCAGATGGCGAGGAACGCCTCGTTTACCTTGCGCTCGATGGTGCGCTCGTTGCTCAGAAACAGGTTCTTGGCAAGCTGCTGGGTGATTGACGAGCCGCCCTGTCGCACCCCGCCGGCCTGTGCGTTGGTCAACAGCGCGCGCGCGGTGCCGGCGATGTCGATGCCGAAATGGTCGTAAAAGCGCCGGTCCTCGGTCGCCAGCGTTGCCTTGATCAGATTGTCAGGAAAATCCTCGAGCGGAATGGAATCATTGTGCTTTATGCCGCGGCTGCCGATCGGATTGCCGTAGCGATCGAGGAAGGTCACCGCGAGATCGGATTTCTTCAGCCAGTCTTCGTCGGCCGTTTCGCGGAAAGCCGGCACCGCCAGCGCCAGCATCAGGATCAAACCGCCGAGGCCTATCGTGGCGGCTTCCGACAGCGGCTCGATGAAGACCCAGCGCTTCCAGCGGCCGACATAGAAACGGTCCATGAAGGTTGAGTACCGCTCATAGAGCTCGCGTGCGCCCTTGCCGGACGAGAACAGCGTGGAATCGATACGCGCGTCCACATCCAGCATCCAGTGCCGGATTTTCTTCTTCCATTCCTTCGGCACGATCTTGCGCACGAGTGCCCGTTTTTCCGAAGTTCGTATAGCAGCGCTTCAGGCACCCGGCTGGGCACCGATGAGACGTCTTGCGGGAATGTTGCGGCAAACCCAAGGCGCATTTGCGCCCGTGGCGACTCCATTCCTATCTAACCGAGCGGGGACCATAAACCAATGGTGGTGCTCGCGATTTCGATCGGCAGGGATAACGCTGTCCCGGCCTATTTAAAGCGCCGTGCCGTGCCACTTGCACCCGTACCGTTGCAGCCCCTAGAAGGGCCAGGCCCTTTCGCCCTCCGGAGAAACCCCGGGACTCATGACCACCAAGCCCAAGCCGCCCTCCGGCCAAGAGGGATTCTTCTGGAAAACCAAGACGTTGGAAGAGATGTCCAACGCGGAATGGGAAAGCCTGTGCGACGGCTGCGCGCGCTGCTGCCTAGAGAAGCTTGAGGACGAGGACACCGGCAAGATCTATTTTACCCATATCTCCTGCAAATTGCTGGATGCCGGGCTGTGCGCCTGCAAGGACTATGCGCACCGGTCCGACCGGGTTCCGGACTGTGTCCGGCTTACGCCGGAAAATGTCCGTACCCTGAACTGGCTGCCGCCCAGTTGCGGTTACAAGCTCGTCGCCGAAGGCCGCGACCTCTATTGGTGGCACCCGCTGATTTCGGGCGACCCCAATACGGTTCACGAGGCCGGCGTCTCAGTGCGCGGACGGGAGCAGGGAACCGAGAACGAGATCGCGGACGCCGATCTCGAAGACCATATCGTGCAATGGCCGGCGCTGTTGCCGAGGCGGGCCCGATTAAAGAAGCGGCCACAATCCTGAAGGCGGTCCCGCTCGAGCAAATTCCGATCTGATTGGATCAGAATCTTGCGCTGGGTTTGCTTATCGCGGAATTCATCCAAAAACCGCCGCGCGCTTTTTGACTGCACCGAACTTCGTTTGGAATGCTGATTTTTTGCCTCGTCGCGCAGTTCAAAAACCGCTGCGCACTTTTTGGAGTGCGCTCGAGATAAAATAGCATTGACTAATGAATGAGTCATAGCTAATGAATTGGCCATGACCGAAGCCGCCCTCAGCCCCGTTACCACCGTCATGCGCGCCCTGGCCGATCCGACACGCCGCGCGGTCTTCGAGCGCATCTTCCGCAGCGACGAGATCAGCGTCGTCGAGCTGACGCGCGGCAGCGGAGTAACGCAGGGCGCGATCTCGCAGCATTTGAAGTCCCTGAAACAGGCCGGTTTGGTTGCCGAACGCGCCGAAGGCCGCAATGTCTATTATCGCGCCGCGCCGCAAGGCCTTGAACCCCTGGTCGACTGGATGGACCACTACGGCGTCTTCTGGCGCGAGCGCTTCCTGAACCTGCATGCGCTCTTGAAGGAGATCGATCCATGACCGCCGCCGACTTGAAACTGGAAACACGCGACATCGTCATCGATGAGGTCTTTCCGCACGCGGCGGAAACGATCTGGAAGACCCTGACGACTGCCGAGCTGATGGGGCGCTGGATGATGCAGCCTACGGGCTTCGAAGCGACCGAGGGCAGGGCCTTTACCTTTCAAACGACCCCGGCCGGCGCCTGGGACGGCACCATCCATTGTCAGGTGCTGGAGGTGGTGCCGAATACGCGCCTGTCTTACGCCTGGAAGGGCGGTGACGAAGGCAATACCGGCTATGGCGCGCGCCTCGACACCATCGTCACCTGGTCCCTGACCCCGGTCGAGGCCGGCACGCGCGTCCGCCTGGTCCATTCGGGCTTCGTCACGCCGAAGAACGACACGGCCTACAAGAACATGAGCGAGGGCTGGACCAAGGTCGTGCAACGGCTCGATGCCTTCACCGGTCAAGACGATTAGGCGGGAGGTGTGAAGATGGGAAAGCCCTATACCGGCGGGTGCAGCTGCGGCGGATACGCTACGCAAGCCGATGGTCAGCAATGACTGCCGTTCGAAGAGGGGGGCGCCCGCGGCCTGAACGGGCCGTCGCCGCGACCCTGAAGGTCGGCATCAACCAGTATCTAGTCTAATCTTATCAGGCGGTTACGTTGGTACTCTCGCGGGACGCACCCATGCGCGCAACCCGCTGCCGCGACCCCGGTTTGTCGCCTAGATTGGATTCGAATCCCAAGCGGCCTTCGGTCGCGTTGCCTGAATACACCCCGCATGAACAAGTTCGAACGGCAGGGCCGTCGGCCGGCTGACCAACAGACATTGCCCGAAGCGATCGCGGGCGAGCTTGCGCATTTGCCTGCGCAGATCGTGGAT
>JBKQRS010000642.1:0-15192 GCA_052143915.1 Bradyrhizobium sp. | reverse complement strand
CACCGATCCGAACGATCCGGCCAAAACCGTGCCGGCCGCCTACAACGCCGCAAGCTCCGGCGCTTCGAACCTGGGCCCGACCTCGAAGGACCTGGCCGAACGCATGGCTTCGGATCGCAAGGCATTGGAGCAGGCGCAACCGGAACTCGCAGGCGCCGCGCTTCCGGCGGACATGCTGACGGCCTCGGCCTCGGGTCTCGATCCGGATATCAGCCCAGCCAATGCGGCGCGCCAGGTCGCCCGCGTGGCGCGTGCGCGCGGTGTCCCGCCGGCGGACATCCATGCGCTTCTCGCGCGCCAAATTACCGGCCGCAGTCTCGGTGTCTTCGGCGAGCCGCGCGTCAACGTTCTGGATCTAAATCTCGCGCTGGAGCGCACCTATCCCAGATCCAATTGATCTCATCGCGCGGTTCGCCGCTTCCGGAAAGAAGGTCTGCGCATGAAGTCTTCGCGGGGCGAGAGTGTGCACGAGGCCAGCGCAGGGCAGCGCGGGCGGCTGAAGATTTTCCTCGGCGCCGCCCCTGGCGTCGGAAAAACCTATCAAATGCTGCGCGCGGCACAATCCAGACGCCGCGATGGTGCGGATGTCGTGGTCGGTCTAGTCGAAACGCACGGGCGGCGAGAAACCGATGAGCAACTTCGCGGGCTTGAGGAAATCCCGCGCAAACGCCTCGAATACAAGGACCATGTGTTTGAAGAGATGGATATCGATGCGCTTCTCGAGCGCCGGCCAGACCTCGTCATCGTCGACGAATTGGCGCACAGCAATGTGCCGGGAAGTCGAAATGCCAAGCGCTGGCTTGACGTTCTGGAGCTGATCGGAGCCGGCATCGATGTTTACACCACGGTGAATGTCCAGCACGTCGAAAGTCTCAATGATACCGTCGCCAAGACCACATGGACCGTGGTGCACGAGACTGTGCCCGACAGCATGCTTGAACTGGCCGACGAGATCGAGGTCGTCGACTTATCCCCCGGCGATCTCATTGAAAGACTTAGACAAGGAAAAGTCGACCTGTCGGGACACCCCGGTTCCGCGTCTCACAGCTTCTTCTCGGAGCGGAATCTCACCAGTTTGCGCTCACTTGCGCGTCGGCTGGCGAAAAGCCCTCCAGTGCGGCGGATTCTTGTCCCGTTCGACGGGTCGCCGAGCGCAATTCATGCTGTGGAGCATGTCATTTCCCTGGCCAGGGCCGGCCATCGTGGCACTATCTTGCTGCTGAACGTTCAAGTGCCTCTCGCGAAAGGCATATCCCCGGGTACCGATTCAGGCGCGGAGGTCCAGGCAGCAGGCGAGGCCATACTGGGCGCGGCTTCGCAGCTACTCGATGCGCAGCAGATTCCCTACCAATGCGAAGTCCTTGCCGGCCTGCCGCCCGAGGCGATCGCTGCTGCCGTCGAACGGCACCAGATCGACTTGATCGTCATGGGGTCAACCGGCCTGAGACCTTTGGCGCGGCTTTTTTTGGGGTCTGTCGCGATGGCTGTGGCTAAAAAATCCAAGGTTCCCGTCACACTCGTCAAGTGAAGCCAAGCGGCTGCTGCCGCCGCGCCCGGTGCCGTCAAAAAGTTGACCCGCCCGGGGGGCGACCGGGCGGGTCGGGTGCGACACGGGGTGGATGAGGCGCCCGTGCCGGACGCAGGATCCACGATCAGAACGTTTCGGGTGAAGCGCGCCGCGCGCTTGATACGGCGCGAATCTCACCTCTTCGTTTGAGCATGATCTCTTCGGAAAACCGGTTCACACTTTTCCGGATCATGCTCTAGTAATTGCAGCTGCGGACGCGGCCCATATAGTTGCCGTAGGCATCGAACTGGCGAACCCAGCCGCAGCGGCGATAGCCGTCATAATAGTAGCCGTCATTGGCCGCGATGGCGCTGCCGACGACCGCGGCGCCGACGATGCCGGCTCCGATGCCCCAGCCCAGGCCGAACGGCTTGGCTTCAGTCTGCGTGGTGGTGGACGCGATGGTGCCGGTGACGGCGAGCGTGGCGAGGGCGAGGGCGGCAATCTTCGTCTTGATCGACATCTAGAAACTCCATCCGGTGCGAGGCGGCCCGTTGTGGTCCGCACGCCCGTTGGACGGAGCGTCTTCAAATCCGGTTCGAAGCGGTCGGATTAAATCCCGGTAAGGCAAATTTCGCAGGAATTACGTCAGGTTAAGCTTTGGACCGTCAAACTTTCGGGACATTCGACAGCAATTGCGGATCGAACCTGTCGACATCGGCGAGCAGTTCGCAGAATGCGCGCGCGCCCTGATCGATCAGGCGCTCGCCCTTCTCGGCGGAGGCCTCTCTCCCATCGCCAGCGGCACCGCTGGGGTGAAGGTCCTGGGCCTGCCAGGCGAACGGTGCCGGGCGGTGGGTGGAGAGCCGGCGATAATCCTTCGCCATCGCTATCCCGGCCGGGCGAAAATCGGCGATCGCCTCAACGCGCACGTGCTGGCGATAACGTGCCAGCAAGATGGATGTCTCGACGGCGCCGCCATGAATGCCGTGGCTTGTTTCTTGCGCGGAGAACAATCCCTCCGCCCCGCTGAGACGCGACCAGCCCGTCGTGACGACGAGAAGCCCATGTTGCGCGCGCAAGTCCTGCGCGACAAGGCTCATGGCGGCGCTGTTGCCGCCGTGGCTCGTCACCATGACCAGCTTTTTGAGGCCGGCGCGCGCGACGCTTTCGCCGAGCGAAAACCAGCTCTTCAGCGCCACTTCGGTCGGCAGCGTCAGCGTACCCGGATAGTCGATGTGCTCGGTGGAGATCCCGACCGGCTGAAGCGGAAGGAACGTCACGGGTGCGGCGTCGGAGAGCAGTTCGCGCACCCGCGCCAGATAGGCCTGCGCAATCATGACGTCGGTTCCGACAGGCAAATGCGGCCCGTGCTGCTCGGTGGCCGAAAGCGGCAGGACCGCAATCCAGCGCCCGGGTCCGCCGCCTGCGAAATCAGGCCAGTGGATGTCGGTCCAGTCGCTGGGAGGAGCGGTTGAGGTCATCGCGCGAAATGTTCCATCAGGCGGATTTGCAAGACAGTTTGCAAGATAGTTTGTATCGGCTACGAGGACGCCATCTGCGTCCATTTCTTCCCTATCATGGGCCAGAAAGACCAACGGAGTCCAACCATGAACCCGGTTCTTTTGCCGCGAGCGTTAACGGCCGTCCTGGTGGCCTTGATCCTGACCATGTCGCAGGCCGGCGCCCAGACCGCCCTCGACAAGGTTTCGTTCGGGACCAATTGGGTGGCCGAGGCCGAACATGGCGGGTTTTTCCAGGCCCTCGCCGACGGCACCTACAGGAATTATGGGCTTGATGTCACCATCGTGCCGGGCGGCCCGAACGACAACAACCGCATGCTCCTGATCGCCGGCAAGCTCGATTTCTTCATGGCCGCGAATACCCTGATGTCGTTCGACGCGGTTGCCAACAACGTGCCGGTGGTTACCGTTGCCGCCATCTTCCAGAAGGATCCGCAGGTCCTGCTGACGCATCCGGAATCCAAAATCACCAAGCTCGAGGAGCTCAAGCCGCTGACGCTGTTCGTCTCGAAGGAAGGCATTACCAGCTACTTCCAATGGCTGAAGTCCGAATATGGATTCAGTGAGGAAAAGGTCAGGCCGTACACCTTCAACCCGCAGCCGTTCATCGCCAACAAGCAAAGCGCGATGCAGGGCTATGTCACCTCCGAGCCCTACGCGATCGAAACGAGCGCCGGATTCAAGCCGGGGATCATCCTGCTCGCGGACTATGGCTTCAATAGCTATTCGACCCTGATCGAGACGCGCGGCGACCTGATCGACAGGAAGCCGGACCTGGTCCAGCGCTTCGTCGATGCCTCCGTCATCGGCTGGTACAATTATCTGTACGGCGATAATGCGCCCGCGAACGCGATGATCAAGAAACTCAATCCGGAGATGACCGACGAGTTGCTCGCCTTCTCGATCGCCAGGATGAAGGAATATGGTATCGTCGATTCCGGTGACACGCTGCGCGACGGCATCGGCGCCATGACCGACGCGCGGATGGCCAATTTCTTCGACAAGATGGTTCGGGCCCATGTCGTCCGCCCCGACATCGACTATCGCAAGGCCTATACGCTTCGCTTCATCAACAAGGGCGTCGGCCTCGACCTGCGGCCGAAGAACTAGGACGGCTAGTGCGGTGAATTTGAAGTTCCTGTCGGTGTCGCGGCAACCTCTTCATGGCAACTTCAAGTTCAAGAACCGCACTAGAAAATATCTGTTTACTGGCGCTCCTTTGATTCCGAAGTTCGCATCAGAGGTCGCCGCGAATATTTGCAAACTTCGGAATCGGAGCGCCAGATGGCCGAGCCCGCAGCCTTGACCGAGACAGGGCCCGATCCGTCGGGCCTTGCGGTCAGCCTGCGCGGCGTCAGCAAGGTCTACGACAGTGGCGTGGCCGCGCTGGGGCCGATCGATCTTGACGTGCGCAAGGGCGAGTTCGTGTCCCTGCTCGGGCCGTCCGGCTGCGGCAAGTCGACCGCGCTGCGCCTGATCGCCGGTCTGAACGCGCCGACATCCGGCACCGTTCGGGTTTCCCGGCCGGCCGTGGCGGTGAGCGGCGGACATTCCGTCGGCTTTGTGTTTCAGGAGCCGACCCTGATGCCGTGGACCAGCGTGCGGGAGAATGTCCGGCTGCCGCTGAAACTCGCGCATGTGCCGGCCGGCGAAGCGAATGCCCGCATCGATCAGGCGCTGGCGCAAATGGGGTTGGCCGAATTCGCCGACGCTTACCCCCGCGAATTATCGGGCGGCATGAAGATGCGGGTCTCGCTGGCGCGCGCATTGGTCACCGACCCGGACATCCTCCTGATGGATGAACCGTTCGCCGCGCTCGATGAGATCACCCGCTTCCGGCTGAACAACGATCTGCTCGCGCTATGGCGCAATCTGCACAAGACCGTGGTGTTCGTCACGCATTCGGTGTTCGAGTCGGTGTATCTGTCGCAGCGGGTGGTCGTGATGACAGCGCGACCGGGACGTGCCCGCGCGGAAATTGTCATCCGAACCGCGGAGCCACGGGGCGACGATTTTCGCACCTCGGTCGACTATGCCGCCTATTGTCGCCAGGTCTCGAACGCGCTGGCGCCGTCCTATCCCGGGCAGGCCGGCCCATGAACTCCCTGCAAACCAGTTCGTTGCAGACCCCGCCATTGGCCGCCGGGCCGGCGACGCCCGACAGCCGCGCCCGGCGCCTCGTCCGGATCCTGCTGCCCATCGCGGTGCTCACGCTGGGTCTCTCGGCATGGGAACTCGTGGTGCGGCTGAACCATATTCCACCCTACGTGCTGCCCGCACCATCGGCGGTCTTCGTCACGCTCGTTGCGGATTGGCCGGTGCTGTCGCAATCGCTTCTGACCACGCTTCTGACCACGCTCGAAGGGTTCACGGCGGCCGCGATCGGCGGCGTCGCGCTGGCGCTATTGTTCAATCAATCGAGATGGCTGGAATATTCGCTGTTTCCCTATGCCGTGATCCTGCAGGTCACCCCGGTCATTGCGATCGCGCCCTTGCTCCTGATCTACCTGCCGCAGCAAACCGCCGTCGTCGTCTGCGCCTGGATCGTCGGCTTCTTCCCCGTGCTGTCCAACACCACGCTCGGTCTGAATTCGGTCGATCGCAATCTTGCCGGCCTGTTTCAGCTCTACGGCGCATCGCGGCTGCAGACCCTGCGCTTTCTCAAGATGCCGGCGGCGTTGCCGTTCATCCTCGGCGGATTGCGGATCGCGGGCGGCCTGTCGTTGATCGGCGCGGTGGTGGCCGAGATCGCGGCGGGCTCTGCCGGCGCGGGGTCGGGCCTCGCCTATCGAATCGCGGAATCCGGTTATCGTCTCAACATTCCCCGAATGTTCGCAGCACTGCTGTTGCTCTCCGCCGCCGGGATTGTCATTTATGGGCTGCTGGCGCTAACCTCGCATTTGGTGCTGCGGCGCTGGCACGAGAGCGCGCTTGGAAAGGAAAACTGATGGTGGGCGAGAACATTTCATCGGAGAAGATCGACCTCTTGGTCTATGGGCCGAACAAACCGATCGTCGACAAGGGCTTTTCCGATCAGTTCGTGCTGCATCCGTTTGAGACCCGAGGCGACCTCGACCGGCTCAGCCCGGCGGTGGCCGCGAAAATCCGCGGCGCCGCGGTCACCTACTCTACGGTCCGGTGCGACGGCGCCATGATGGCGCTGTTGCCGAAGCTCGAAATCGTCGCCTCCTTCGGTGTCGGTTACGACCACGTCGACGCCAGCTACGCGCGTGAGCATAACATTATCGTGACCAACACGCCGGACGTCCTGACCGAGGAGGTCGCGGATGTCGCGATGGGGCTCCTGATCGCGACCTTGCGCGAATTCGTCAAGGCCGACAAATATCTGCGTTCCGGCCTCTGGATGACCCAGCAATTTCCCTTGAGTGTCGGCTCGCTTCGGGATCGCAAGGTCGGGATCGTCGGCATGGGCCGGATCGGCCAGGCGATCGGGCGCCGGCTGGAAGCGTCCCGCGTTCCCGTTGTCTATCATTCGCGCAATCCGGCCAATGGCGTGACCTACAAGCACTATCCCGATCTGATCGAGATGGCGAAAGCGGTCGACACGCTGGTGGTGATCGTTCCCGGTGGTCCCTCGACGGCGAAAATGATCAACGCCGATGTCATGAAGGCGCTCGGCCCGCGCGGCGTGATCATCAACGTGGCGCGTGGCTCTGTCGTCGATGAAGAAGCCATGATCGCCGCATTGAAGTCGGGAACCATTCTGGCCGCCGGCCTCGATGTGTTCGCCCACGAACCGAAGGTGCCGGACGAATTGCGCGTGATGCAGAACGTGGTGCTGTTGCCGCATATCGGCTCCGCTTCGGTGGTGACCCGCAATGCCATGGACCAGCTGGTGGTCGACAATCTGAAGGCCTGGTTCGCCGGCAAGGCGCCGTTGACGCCGATCGCGGAAACCCCCGTGAAAGGCCGCTGATGCGAACTTGCCTGGGCATCATGGTTGCGGCGTTGCTGGTCTGCGGGCCGCGGGCGTTGGCGCAGGATGCCTCGACCTTGAAGAAGGAGATGGTCGGCCAATGGGAGCTCTCGACCGCGGAGCGCAGCAAGACCTGCGTCGTCACGCTCAAGGGCGATGCGACGCCGCAAGGCCTCAGGCTTGAGCTGGAGCCGGGTTGCGCGAAGGCCTTGCCCTTCACCAAGGATATCACCGCCTGGAACGTCAAGGGGCTGGATATCGTCCGCCTGCAGGATGCCAGCGGCCAGCCGGTGATCGACTTCACCGAAGTCGAGAGCGGGATTTTCGAGGGCCTGCGGCAGGGTGAGGGCATCTATATCCTGCAAAATCTCGCCGCCGCCCGCTCACTCGCAAAATCGATGGACCAGATGATCGGCGACTGGGCGATGGTGCGCGGCAATGGCCGCCCGGTCTGCGGCCTGACCCTGACCAATACGGAAGCAACCGCGGACACTTTCCAGGTGTTTCTCAAGCCACGCTGCGATCCCGCGGTCGAGGCCTTCAAGCCGACGATGTGGCGGCTGGAGCGGGGCGAGTTGCAGCTGATGTCGGCGAGCGGCGAGGTCTGGCGTTTCGAGGCCGACGACAATGCGCAGTGGCGGCTGGTGCCCGACAGCGCCGATCCCCTGATCATGGTGCGGCAGTGAATCCTTAAAACCTTCCACAACTGTCAATTTCAGCAGGAGATCGATATCATTCAATCGGCAATCGGGCGCGGCGCCGGCGTTGGCCGGAGCCGACAGGAAGCGCTCTGAATGGCCTCGTTGGCGCCGTGATCCGATCCAATCGTTAACGGGTCCGGCTGAGGAAGCCAAAAGTAAGTGCGCTTTCGAAAATGCCTCTTTAAGATTTCTCGTGCCGAGGAGACGGTCCATGCCCGACATTTCGCTAAGCCTTGCTGAGATCGAACAACGCATCGCGGCCATCAGGGAGAATCTCGCGCGGCTGGAGGAGCAGGCGGCCGCCGTTTCCGGCGCCGCGGACGAGGAACTGGCGTCGCGACGGATCGCCGATCAAGAGGCGCAACTCGAAGTCCTGAGCAGGCAGCGCGATGAGCTGCTTCAATCAAGGGCGAACAAAATGAAAAGCATAAAGGCGCCCATGCAAGTGATCGGAGCGGACGGCGTTCACATCGGAACCGTCGATCGCGTGGAAAACGGCAGGATCAGGCTCACCAGGGCCGACAGCGGCGAAGGTCGTCACAAGGGTCATCATCATTTCATAGATCTGGGGCTGGTCGCGGAGGTCGAAGGGCAAAACGTGCGGCTGTCGGCGAATGCGGCTGTGGCCGTCACCCTGGAAGAGGAACGTTCCGGCAAGGCCACATGACCCGGCGGGTCGCCGCCGCGATCGCGAGGCGAAACCGGGCGGCCGCCGATCGGCTGTTCCCGGCCGCCGCGGCTTCCGCGCGCTTCAGCGCTTGGAAATCGGCATTTTTGGAACCGCTCGACTCAAATCGCCGATTGACGCCGAAAATGGTCGAATCCGCACCGGCGGCCGCTTGAATACCGTCTGATTTTTTTCCCAGAGTGCTGTCGATTTGACGCGAGCCGGTTCGTCGACTGGTTAGCGAGACAGTTCAACGGCAAGGTGCCCGCGGCTCGCCTGAGAAGGAGTTTCAAGATGCGCTTCATGTATCTCGTCACGCACCCCGGCCCCCCGGGAAATCCGACCCCGGAACTGATGCAGGCGATGCACAAGCTTGCCGACCGCGAGATCAAGGCCGGCCGCATGCTCGACAATGGCGGGCTGATGCCGGTCCAGACCGGCGCCCAGGTGCGCATCAAGGACGGCAAGCTCAGCGTCATCGATGGTCCCTTCGTGGAAGCCAAGGAAGTCGTCGGCGGCTATGCGATCTTCGAGCTTCGCGACAAGGAGGAGGCGGTCGCGATGGCCAGGGAATTCATGCAGCTCCACCTCGACTTCATGCCCGGCTGGGAAGGAACGTGCGAGCTACGTGCGTTTGCCGGTCCTTGACGCGCGTCCCCCGCGGATGGACCCGGCCGCCATGACGGCCGCCGACATCCATCAGGCGATCCTCGCCGCCTGGCGGATCGAGCAGCCCCGGCTGATCACAGGCCTGTCGAGGATGCTGCGCGATGTGCCGTTGGCCGAAGAGTTGACGCAGGACGCGCTGCTGGCGGCGCTGGAAGTTTGGCCCGCGACCGGCGTTCCGGAAAGGCCCGGCGCCTGGCTGATGGCGGTGGCAAAACGCCGGGCGCTGGATCATCTGCGCCGCGCCCGCATGCTCGCGCGCAAGCACGAGATGGTCGCTCTCGAGTTGGAAGCGGAGCAGCAGGCGATGCCCGATCCGGACGCCGCGCTTGACGACGACATCGGTGATGAGCTGCTTCGGTTGATCTTCACCGCCTGCCATCCGCTGGTGTCGCGCGAAGGCCGCGTGGCGCTGGCGCTGCGGATGATCTGCGGTCTCACCACCGAGGAGATCGCGCGGGCTTTTCTGGTCTCGGATGCGACGATCTCCCAGCGAATCGTGCGCGCGAAGCGGACGCTGTCGGAATCCGGACTGGCCTACGAGACCCCAAGCGGCGAAGAATTGTCGGAACGGCTCGCCGCCGTGCTCGAGGTCGTCTACCTCATTTTCAACGAAGGCTATACCGCGGCCCGCGGCGAGCACTGGCTGCGCCCCCAGCTCTGCCAGGAGGCGCTTCGCATCGGGCGCGTGCTGACCTCGATCGCCTCGTATGAGCCCGAGGCCCATGGCCTGCTCGCGCTGATGGAGCTGAATGCTTCACGGACGGCGGCACGTACGGATGCCACGGGCGAACCCGTCCTGCTGCTCGATCAGAACCGCGCGCTTTGGGACCAGTTGCAGATCCGGCGCGGCATGCAGGCGCTGGGCCGCGTCCGCCAACTCGGCGGCGCCGGCGGCTCTTATGCGCTGCAGGCGGCGATCATCGCCTGCCATGCGCAGGCGCCGACGGCCGCGGCGACCGACTGGGCGCGCATATCCGGACTGTATGCGGAGCTTGCAAATCTCGTGCGCTCGCCGGTCATCGAGCTCAACCGCGCGGTCGCCGTCGGCATGGCCGAGGGGCCGGAAGCAGCACTTGAGATCGTGGACCGCCTGGCGCACGAGCCCGCGCTCAAGACCTATCATCTCCTCGGCAGCGTCCGCGGCGATCTGCTTTACAAGCTCGGCCGCCACGACGAAGCCCGCGCCGCGTTCGAAGCGGCGGCAAAGCTTGCGGCCAACAAGCGCGAGCGTGACCTGCTGCAGCGGCGTGCCGCCGAGGCCGCCAGTGCGGCTGGCGCATTATCCTGAATCAGCCTTCATGCGGATTGGGCCACGCTCGGCTGGCGCACCCACGATCCGGACCGGTCACCAGACAGACGTCGGAAGGTCGGATTCGCTGTACTCCCGCACGACGACTTCGCCGCGCATGTTGGTGACCTTCATGGCCTTCAGCCGTCCGCTCGGGTAGTAGGCATATTCGTGCGCGAAAAAAACCATTCCATTGTGCATCTTGACGTCCCGGATCAATTTTCCGTCGGCATCGAAATAGCCGATCAGGTATGCGGCCCCGCGCGCTTCACGCGCCTCGACCTCTTCCCGGGTCAGTTTTTGGGTCAGATGCAGCGGAAGCCCGTAGCCGTCCCAGCCGCCGTAATATTCGATCGCCGCATGCTTGCTGTGACGGACATGCCGCCGGTAGGTTGACCACGGGATCAGCGCCAGAAGCCCGGCGGCAAGTGCGGCCACTAGGAGCATGATCCGGAAAAGTGGGGACCGGTTTTCCGAAAAGATCATGCTCAAACAAAAAGATAGAGCGAGATGGCGATTCAACGAAAAGTCATCTCGCTCTAGGAAAATCAACAGCTTCATCGCGGGCGCTCGGTCCTGAGGCAGTAACGCGTGTTGGTCGCTTGCCCCGGACGAAGGGTTCGAATCCAGCGGAGTTGTAATGTCAGATCAACAGCAACCCCTTCAGGCTCGCATGGCCGTTCCTGCCGACGATGATGTGGTCATGCACCGATATCCCGAGCGGCGCGGCGATATCGACCATGGTCTTGGTCATCTGGATGTCCGCATTTGAGGGCGTCGGGTCGCCGGAGGGGTGGTTGTGCAGAAAGCCACCGCCTGACTTATCGATTTGAACCTTCAGTAGTTTCTGCGGATGCTGCAGTAATGGGGGACGTGGACAGGGGGCGGGCGGTGCTAAGTTGTTGCAACGGCCTTTGTGCCACCGAACCCGGCCAGGAAAAAGCCAAAGCGCGATGGCGGTTCGACCGTACCATCGCGCTTTAGTCGCCGAATCAATCGAACGGCACGCTGGTTCGCGCCTCGTTGCGGGCCAATCCGTCGATTTCAACAAGCGCCATCGCGTCCCTCAGTTCGTCGAGCCAGTCCAGAAATCTGTCGACCAGGTGCCCCGGGCTCATCGAAAGAGCCGCGACCCTCACCCGCTCTGCAAGCTGATTCATCCTCGATCCCCTCTCATTCGGGAATGAGCTACCCCTCTCATCCGATGAACCACTCTCTCACGCATTCGCCAAAGCGCGAAGTGGAGAGTTAATAAATGGTAAATGCAGCCCGATAGCTAGATCAGCTTCATCCCCTTCAAACTCGCATGGCCGTTCTTGCCGACGATGATGTGGTCATGCACCGATATCCCGAGCGGCGTGGCGATATCGACGATGGCCTTGGTCATCTGGATATCCGCAGTTGAGGGCGTGGGATCGCCGGAGGGGTGGTTGTGCACCAGGATCAGCGCGGTCGCCGATAATTCCAGCGCCCGCTTGATCACCTCGCGCGGATAGACCGGCGTGTGGTCCACGGTGCCGGTCTGCTGCACCTCGTCTGATATCAACTGGTTGCGCTTGTCGAGGAACAGGATGCGAAATCGCTCCTTGTCGGCAAACGCCATGCTGGTGCGGCAATACTCGATCACGTCGTTCCATGACGACAGCAGGGTACGCTCTCGCAGCTGGCCCTTGGCGATGCGGTCGGCGGCCGCCGCGATCAGTTTGAATTCGGTGATCGTCGCCTCGCCAATTCCCTTGACCTCGCGCAGCCGCGCTTCCGGCGCGTGAATGGCTTCCGCGAACGAGCCGAATGTCTTGAGAAGCGATTTCGCCAGCGGCTTCTTGTCGCTCCGTGGCTGGGCCGTGAATAGCACCATCTCGAGCAACTCGTAGTCGCTGAGCGCATCCGGCCCAGCTTTACGAAACCGCTCGCGCAGCCGCTGCCGATGGCCGTGATAATGCGGCACCTCGGTCGGCTCATCCTGTGTATCGCTGGTCTTCCCGGACATCGGTGACAACCATGCCGCGCCGGCCAGGTTTTGCAACCGGGAAGTGCGGGAAGTTGGTCGTTGCCGAGCAGAATTTATGTCGCGCCCTTGCGGCCCGGCTTCGCTCTTTTCGAGTCGCTGAACAGGAGCATATCGGCGACCGTCGTCGTGTCGAGGATATCGGACATGGCATCGCGCACCCTGGTCATCGCGAGGCGCACCTTGCAGCGTTTGACGTCGTCGCAATCCTGGCAAGGCTGGTAGGAGGTTCGCCGCGCGCAAGCGATCGGGGCGATCGGACCATCGAGGGCGCGGACCACCTGGCCAAGCCTGATCTCGGCCGCCGGCCGCGCCAGCCGGTAGCCGCCGCTGCGACCCTTCTTGCTGTAAACGATGCCGGCATTGCGCAATTCGCCGAGGATGGCGTCGAGGAATTTCTTCGGGATGTTGTTTGCCTCGGAAATGTCCGTGGCCTGCGCCATCGCGGCTGGCTTCAAGCCCGCCAGATGCGCCACGGCCTTGAGGCCATATTTTCCCTTGGCGGTAAGCATGTCGGACAGGCCGGATTCCGGACGTGAAAAGGGCCGCCTCGCAGGCCGGACGCCGCGGGAGACATTTAGTCTATAAATATGATCGATTTTGAGAATTATATCCAGTCGGCGGCGCCGGCTTTTCCGGCCACTGCGTTGAAGATGCCGCGGGCCTGCTGTCGATGACCTTTGCAATGGCGGCCGGAAATGTCCGAAGGCAACGCGCACCGGGATTTCCACCGGCGCGCCATAACCCGGATTCAATTCAGGAGGCCCGTTGCGCCTGGTCAGAAAACGATCTGCGAGCGCGCCGCGATCCAGTCGATCGTGCCGCCGCGATAGTTCACCCCGCCGAAGACTTGCGGATTGTCGACCACGACATGCTCGTAATCCAGCATGAACTTCATGTTGTTGTTGGGATACCAGTTGAGACCGACGCCATAGGTCGTCTCCCTGCCGCCGCCATAGGTGGTGGTGCCGCCGGTGAAGACCCCCGGCGCGGAAAAAGCGGGGCCGAGCGTCGCTGTCGTCAAATAGGGGCTGTTGAGGTTGACGACGGTGTAGCGCGCGGCGAATTCGAGCGCGCCCCAGCCAGAGCCCCCCGGTGTCATCGGCACTTCGGGAATGACGCCGGTATAGGCGCCGCGCGTCGGGTCGTAATGTCTGGTGCCGCCGATACTGTAGCTCGCCTGGAGATAGCCGCCGTCGAAATTGAGGGTAGGGCCGGGAATGCCGCCTTGCAGGTTGCCGGGGAGGGCAGGCACACCAGCCCTGGTTTCGATGACATAGTGATAATACTCGCCCTCGGCGAAGAAGTTGTAGTAGGAGGCCGCGATTTCGGCGCCGAAGACCTGCCCGCCGCTGGCGGGGATATTACCCGTGTTGAGGAAAGCGCTCGGATCGACGCGAAGCTCCGGCCGGTCGGCAAGCTGGATGGCGGCGACGTTGGCGCCCACGCGCGGGGCGAACAGGTCGGCGTAGTTTACTCCGATGTGGAACGTCGCGTTCTTCTCGGCCACGAGCTGATAGGCGCCGCGCGCGAGGAACGACAATTGCGGACCGAGCCCGGTCATCTGCGCGCTGGTGACGCAAGGCGTGCCCGCCGTCACCGCCGCCGTGCCGGTGTTGCAGGAGGCGCCTGCGGTATGCAGGGCGCCCGCATCGGGACCGGTCAGGAACGCGCCGAGCCAGTAGCGATCATTGTTGGAGCGCATATCGAGCGCCGAACGGAAGTCGCCGCCGCCGAACGTCGCGGCGATGACCTGCGCGGTAGAGCGCTCGAGAAACATCAGATCGTTAGAACTCGTGGCTTCTTCGAGGGTCCACGGCACGTCCATGATGCCGAAATCGAACGCCATGGGAAATTGCTGGCCGTGGCTGTAGAAGCCGTTGTAGGTCAAAAATGCGTTCTCAACGCCCGACAGGAAGGTGTTGCTCGTCGTCGGGCTGGTGTTCGAGTTGGCGCTGGCGAGCCCGTTGTTCGAATTGTTGCTGTCCGAGGTGTTGCCGAAATCGTAGACAAAGGCGTAGTGCCAATCGCTCATGAACGTCCCGATGACGCCGATGCGTGCCCGGCGCAGATCGATGCCGTCGGAAAGACCCTTGCGGTCCAGCGTCATCGGCGCAGGGCTGTAACCGGTATAACCTCCGGTATCGAGCTGGAGGCGGCCAAACAGCTCCACCGTATTGTCGCCAGTCGCATCCGAAAAGCCGAAGTGATAGCCGCGGTCGTAGGTCATGAGTACCTTGGGAGGCAATGCCGGGCTCGGTACGCCCGGGGCCGACACGGCGGAGCGGAGTTGATCCGCTGAGGACGTCGGCGTCGCGGTCGCGGTCGTCGTTGCCGGCTTTTGCCGGCGCAATTTCCGGATCTCCGCCTGCAGGGCCTTGATCTCGTTTTCGTGGCGCTCTTCCAGTCGCTGGATTTGCGCCTCCAGCCTCTGAAGCGTGGTGACGTCTTCCGCGGCCGCCGACGCTCCGCTCCCCAGCCAGATCATGCCTGAAGCAAGAAGAATGGATCCACCGCGCTTCGCGAACGCGCGCGAAACGATATCGCCCCGGATTTCCGAACGCACCAAAATCCCCTTAGTTTGTTTAGTCTATCGATTTTATAGAAATAAAGCCGAACACCCTGTCAAATCGGGGTAGAAGCTCACCGCAATCGGCGGTCAGGCGATAACGGAATGCTTAGTCCGTCGCGTCGCGAAGAATGCTTTTCTAGCGGCTTGATCCGGCGTTTCGTCCGGGGCGTTGCGGCAGCGCGGCGGAGACGCACCCGGTCGCCTGCCCGCGGCCAATCAACAAGAGATGCCGCATTGCGCATCTGAGGTCTGGTCCTTCGGACCATCCCGGAATGACGTTGATGGTTTTCGACCCGCGTTAACCCGTCGGCTTCCGCTTG
>JBKQRS010000641.1:0-10156 GCA_052143915.1 Bradyrhizobium sp. | reverse complement strand
TTGGTGACCACTTCGACGTTGGCGCCCGGGTTTCTTCCCGAGCTCGCGTCGTACTGCGAAGTCTGGACCTTGAATTCCTGAATCGAGTCAGGATTCGGAATGGCGATTCCGGGGAAGCTGCCGCTCTGAGAAGCGGTACCGCTGACGTAATTCACGACTGAGGAGCCGTCCATCGAATAGTTGTTCTGGTCGCCGCGAGAACCATTCGCGCTGATGTCTTGAGTGCCGTTGCCGATTGCCGAAGACGTGGTAGCGTTCGCGACGGTGCCGGGAGAGAGAGCGATAATTTGCGTATAGTTACGCGAGACGAGCGGAAGCTCGTTGATTTCCCCTGAGGTGACCAAGCCACCGTTAGTGGCGTTCTGCGTCTGAATCGTCTCGGCCGTGGCTTCAACGGTCACCTGGGTAGTCTGGCCGCCAACCTCCAGCTTCTGATTCAACACCGGCGTTTCAGTGATGTTGACCGCTATGGACGCAACCGTGGCGGTCTTGAATCCGCTGGCAGAAAATTTGACGGAATAGTCGCCGGGGGTGAGTAGTGAAAACTTGTACGTGCCGGAACTATCGGTCGTCGTCGTGCGCGATTGGCCGGTGCCGACATTCGTTGCGGTAACGCTAGCGCCGACGACGACGCCGCCGGACGGATCCGTGACGGTTCCGGTCAGCGCACCCGTGCTGGCCGTCTGAGCGAAGATTGGAGAAGCGCAGGCAAACAGAACCGCGAAGCAAAGAACCAACGCGAAGGCAGACTTCAAATACACAAAACTCTTACTCATGGACGCCCCCCCTGAGATAACTTCTCTCGCCACCCAAATTCAAACTTTCCACTTGCCGGAGATTCTCGATCACCCGTCGAAGTCCCCGCAAGCCCAACCGATGCCATATGTGCTGCACCGATAGGTCACGGCGCGGTCACATCACGCATTCGCTTCTTGCGCCCTGCTAACCGCGCACAAGACACCGCGTTGACGGGAACCGCGAGCAGTCCGTAGGGGCTGCTTTTACTATCCGCATCCGGGGCGTGTCAAGCAGAAATGCGCAATATGTCTCACGTTGCATGCACATGCCCATTTAGCCAGAATCTAGAAACACTTATCACGCCGGACGGTGACCTGTTGACTCCGCGTAAAGCCTTGTTGATGCAAGGCGTGGCAATTCTTCCCCTCTGCTTCTACTATCCGCGTCCGGGGCGCGTCAAGCAGAAACGCGCAATATGTCTCACGTTGCATACACATGCGCACCTAGCCAGAATCTAGAAACACTTATCACGCCAGATGGCGTCGTGTTGACCGCACGTAAGGCCTTGCGTTGACGCAAGGCGTGACAATTCTGCCCGGTTGCTTCTACTATCCGCGTCCGGGGCATGTCAAGAGGAAATGCGCATACGTCATCACGTTATGTACATATGTCCACTTAACTGGGAATTCGGAATACGTATCACGCTCGGTAATGATGCGCCGTGGTAGATATTTTTGTGCAACTTCGAGCAGAGGATGAGAGCTAGCACTCGCGCGGCAGGCGACGCATTCTTCGGCTGAACGTTCTCTTACGAAGATATGCAGGAATAATTTGTCGCGGCTTGCAGCACCCGCGCGTCAGCGCTTCTGTCCGACGAGGCCCGCGATGGTGTCCATCAGATCGAACTTCGTGAGCACTTCGAGCTTGCCGTCTTCCATTTCAACGAACACGGCGGGGCTCTCATGGCTCAACAGGTGCGTGACGCGCTCGACCGGCGCGTTCGAAGGCACCTGCGGGAGAGCCGCACCCATCACTTCGCGGACAATCAGTTTGCGGAGGTCCTTGCCCTGCAGAGCGAGGTTGAGAATCTTATCTTCGAATATTGTGCCGACCGGGCGATCGTCCTCAAAAACGGGGAGCTGGGAAATGTCCTGTTGCTGCATCGATTGAAGTGCCTGATAAACCGTCCGGTTCGGCCCCACGACAATCAACTCGCGTCTCTTGCCAGTCTGGCGCTTTACGCGGATCACATCCGCGGCGGTAAGCGTCACCTCAGCGTCCGCGTATCCGAGTTCGCGCATCCAGGCATCGTTGTAAATCTTGCTTAGGTAACGAGTCCCCGAATCCGGCAGAAGGGCGACTACCACGTCTCCTTTGCTGCAATCCTTCGCCACACGCAGAGCTGCGGAAACACATCCGCCTCCCGAGCCTCCGGTGAAAATTCCTTCTCGTTTTGCGAGCCGGCGCGCCCAGAGGAAGCACTCTTCGTCGTTTACTTGCACGATGTCGTCGAGCACCGAAAAATCCAGGGCACCTGGCAATATATCTTCGCCGATCCCTTCGACGACGTAAGGCCGGGCCTTGCCGATATTCCCGGTCTTCCAGTATTCGTAGAAGAGCGAACCGTACGGATCGACGCCGATTACTTTCAGTTTCGGATTCTTTTCCTTAAGAAAACGTCCGGCTCCGCTCGCGGTGCCGCCCGTGCCCAGGCCGCAGACGAAGTGCGTGATCTTCCCTTCGGTGTCTTTCCAGATTTCGGGACCGGTGGTGCGGTAGTGCGCCTCCGGATTGCTCTGATTCTCGTACTGATTCGGGTAGTAGGCATTGGGAATTTCGCGCGCCAGTTTTTTCGCCACGGAATAGTAGCTGCGCGGGTCCTCCGGCTCGACCGCGGTCGGGCACACGATTACCTCGGCGCCAAACGCTTTCAGCAGGACAGGATGGGCGCTTTCACCATGAGTGCTGATCTCGCCGATCGTATCGGCTCATTCCTTGCCGCTCACCACGTGATGTCGCTCGCCACTTTTGGCCCAAACGGACCACACGCCACCAATCTGTTTTATGCTTGTGACGGCTTAGCGCTGGTTTGGGTCTCCGAGCCCGATACCCGGCATTCCCGCGAAATCGAGGCCGATTCCCGCGTTGCAGCGACAATCGCGCCGGATTACTCTGATTTTGCCGCCATTCGCGGCGTGCAGATCGCCGGCACGGCGCGCCGGATCGCGGCAGAGGACCATCGGATGCGGCTCCTGGCGTTACTCGAAGCGCGTTACCCCTTCCTGCGGCAATTGACGGCGGGGCCGGCAGAACTGCGTCAAGCCTATGCAAGGATATCGGTCTATCGCCTGGAACCGGCGCGTTTGGTCATGATCGACAACACCAAGGGCTTCGGTCATAAGGAAACGTTCGAGGTATCGACGGAATTTTCGAAGTGACGAACCGATGAGCCCGGTGGCGCGGAAGCGCCCGGGCGCTTCGGCCAACGAGGAGAGAGAAAGATGCGACGCCTGATCGTTGCCCTGACCGGCGCAACCGGTGCAATCCTCGGCGTGCGGCTGCTCGAGGCGCTGAAGGACAGCGAGGTGGAATCTCATCTCATCGTCAGCAAGTGGGCGCAACGAACCATCGAACATGAGACGCCCTATACCGTCAAACAGGTGTGCGACCTGGCCACCGTCAATCACAATTCAACCAACATGGCGGCGGAGATTTCGTCGGGTTCATTCATCACCGAGGGGATGGTGGTGATCCCTTGCTCGATGCGCACGCTTGCCTGTATCGCGCATGGTTACGGCGAACACCTGGTGCATCGCGCCGCCGACGTCATTCTCTAGGAGCGGCGGCGCCTCGTTTTGGTCGCGCGCGAATCGCCGTTATCGGAAGTGCACCTCGAAAACATGCTGAAGCTGGCGCGGATCGGGGTGTCGATCATTCCGCCGATGCCCGCCTTCTACAACCATCCCGAATCCATCAACGACATCGTCGATCATATCGTGACGCGGGTGCTCGATCATTTCGGCATCGAAACGGCTTTCGCGAAACGCTGGGACGGCCGCATGAAAAACCTGGCGAAAGCAGAGGGCAAACTTAGCAATCAATAAATATTTTACCAGCCGATCAGGAAATCGATCGAATACCGCCCGCCGCCGTGGAAAACAAAGTAGAAAGCGGCGATCGACCACAGCAAAGGGTATTCGAGTCCCAGCTTGTTCCAGAAATATCCGTCGGCGCGCGCATGATCGACCGTCGAGCCCAGCATGAACACGAATACCAGAAATGCGGCGAAACGCGTGCACAACCCCAGCACCAGCATCGGCCCGGCGACGAATTCCACGAACCACACGACATTCGCCCAGAACATGCCGGGCCAGTAACCTGACTTAGCCAGCGATGCGGCCAGCGCGGCCTTGTTTAGGAGCCGCGACCCGCTGTTCGGGAAGAACCCATAGAACGCCCGGAGCCCATGCGGAATCAGCAGGAGGCCGGTGGTGGCGCGCAGCAAAACCTCAGCCATCGCCGAGAGGGGCACCAAGAAACTGAGATCAAGATTAGCGGGCAAGCGTTGCTACAATTGTATCTCGCCGAGATTGATGCTGGCGCCAAGTTCCGCGGTCAGCACCTTCTTGGCTCGGCCCTTGGCCGCGATCTCGACGGAATAGCGGCCTGAACCTTCCGTGAGCTTGTCGAACTTGAAATCGCCGTAATTGTCGGTCGTGGTTTCGGCGATCGTCTTGCCATCCTTCAAGAGCCGCACGCTGGCGCCCTCGACGCAATCGACTACGCCATCGAGCTTCGCCGAGACGGCACCGCCGATGAAGCAGGTCGAATATCGCCACAGGTTCTTGTAATAGACGCGCGGCTTGGCGCCGAGTTCCGCCTTCATCACCTCGAAGCCCTGCTCGCGCGCCAGAAGCGTCATGTCCTCGTCTTCGAGCTTCACGGTCTTCATCGCGCCGGTCGGGCAGGAAAGGTCCCCGCGAGTCTTGTCCCAGCCCTGGTCCAGAAGATGCGCGTCGAAGGGCCAGGCCTGCGGGATTTGGAGTTCCTCGTTCCACCAGATGTGACCATAGGGGCAGGCCTCGACCAGGTGTTTTTGCCCCTTGGCCTTCTCCGGATCGATCAGCACGATGCCGTCGTCCCGCTTGGTGATGGCGCCGTTCTTCGCCGCCTTGATGCAGGGCGCGTTGTCGCAGTGGTTGCACATCGTGGGAACATAGGCGATGTCCATCATCGAAATCTGTCCCCGTTCCTTCTGCAGGATATTGATCCACTTGTGTCCGTGCTTCGGCATCCGCGCGGCATAACCGGGAAAATCGTTGCCGACGTATTCATCCATCGCCGCGAGCGTGCACAGATTGCAATTGGTGCACTCGGCGACGTCGATGATCATGTTCCACTTCTTCATGTGCGCCTTCCCCCGCCGCTATTGCGCCGGCACACGGTCTTCGAGCCTCAACTCGGACGGAAGCCCGCGTTCCTTGCTCCCGGCGAAGGCCTCGGAAATATACTCGGTCTTGCCGTCCCAGCGCTCGACCTGGACGAGCGAGTTGGCGCCCGCCGTGGAATGGGTGGTCTTGGTCTGGGTCTTGTGCGGCGTCAGCAGGTTGAGGACGCCGCCGCGGTCCACCGATTTGCCCGGCTCGCCCATCGGGGCGTAGATCGCCGATGATTCGTAGCCGTGGCAAACGCCGCGCGGCAGCCGCTGCGTCGGCAAGGCGGCGCAGATCACCGCGCCGCGGTCGTTGTAAACTTTGACGAGGTCGTGCTTCTTGATGCCGAGATGCTTGGCGTCCTCCGCGTTGAGGCGCAGCACGAGATAGTACCAACCGCCGACATTGACGCGGTGGTCCTCGATATTGAGGAGGAAGCTATCTTTGCCGTCGCCCTGGGTATGGTAACTGAACTTCGAATGCGGGGTCAGAAGCTGGAGCGGATATTTACGGAAGAGCGCGCCCGAATGCGGCCCCTCCCATGACGGCTCGTATTTGACGATCGGCGGCCGCTCCGGATCCTTGAAGCGCTTGAGGCTGTTGCACTCGAACTCGAGTTTGCCCGACTGGGTCTGCAACCCCTTGAGGTATTCGCCGGCATAATCGGATGGCAGCGGTTGCGGCTCGGGTACGTCCTTTTTGCGGTTCTCCCAGAACCAGCGGAACGAAACCGGCGCGCGCAGCTTTTCCTTCTCGGCTGGCACGACGTAATAACCTTTTCGTATGAACTCCTTCCACGATATGCGTTCGGGCAAATCGGATGCATCGAATTGTCGTTTCACCCAGTCGATTTCGTTGACGCCCTCCGAGAAGTAGTTGGCGAGGCCGAGGCGCTTGCTGAGCTCGTTGAATATCCAGTAGTCGGACTTCGATTCGCCCATCGGCGCAATCGCCGGCGCCTGGAAAACGATGACGCGGTGATTGAGCTGCTGATGGCCGTGATGGGCGTAACCGCCGAGCCCGGCCCACTCGCTGATATCGGGGCGCTCGAAATTGGTGCACGCCGGCAGGATCACGTCGGCGAACTTCGCCTCACCCTCGAACCAGATCGACTGGTTGACCACGAATTCGAGATTCGGCGACTGGTACATCCGCATGTGCCGATGGGTGTTGTTCATGGTCGCGATCATCGAGCCGCCGTATTTGTAGAGCATCTTGACCGGCGCATGGCCGGGCGCCGGATAGCTGAACTTGGCGAACTGGTGCTCGATCGACTTGCCGACCCAGGGATAGCCCTCCGCTTTCCCGTCGATGATCGCCTCGGGCATGAAGAGACGCGGAATTTTCTGGAAGGGCGTGTTCATCGTCGGCAGCTGCGGCATGCGTTGATAAAGCTCGACCGGCATCGAGGTGTTCTCGAGATCGCCGGACATGCCGCCGTCGGCGTAACCGGGGAAATAGAAGTTGAAGTCGAGCGGGCAACCCCATTGCAGATTGCCCATGTTGACGCCGGGCTTGCCGAGGCCCTGCATCGCGATGAGGCAGACCATGGTGCGCGCCCATTGGATACCGGTCTGATTGCGGCAGGCGCCGCCGTGCCCGTTGCCCCATCCGCCGGGCGCGAGATAGACGCGCTTGCGGCCCCATTCGCGCGCCAGCGCACGCACGTCTTTGGCCGGCACGCCGGTTTCGGTTTCCTGCCATTCGGGCGTCTTGGGGATGCCGTCCTCCTCGCCCAGCAGATACGCCTTCCACTTGTCGAAGCCGATGGTATGGGATGCGACGTATTCCTTGTCGTAGAGACCTTCCTTGATCCAGACATAGGCGATGGCCATGGCCATCGCGGGCGAGGTCGTCGGCCGCGGCGCGAACCACTTGCCCGGCAGGAACTGCGCCGACGCGTTGTAGTACGGATCAACGTGGACGACCTTGATGCCGAGCTTCGGGTTCTTGAGCCATTGCCGGCGTACCGTGCCCTCCTGGGCGCCGTAAGAACCGCTCGTGCTCTCCGGGTCCGAGGCCCAGAACACGATCATGTCGCAGCTCTGGAGGCAGTCCTCGACGGTGCCGTAGGTCTCGCTTTGGCCGACGCGCAGCGTGTAGCCCCAGTGATGGGCCGCGCCCCAGTACCAGCCTTCCCAGGAATCGGGGTTGTGATGGACCTGGGTATGGCCAACAGCGTTGCGGAAGCGATAGAGCGCCGACAGGTAGTAGCCGATATTGCCCCAGGTGTGATGCGAGCCATGCGATACCGCCATCACGCCCGGCCCATAAGTGCTTTTCAGTTGCTTGATCTGGTTCGCGACGAGATCGAGCGCCTCACCCCAAGAGATCCGCACGTAGCCGGACTTGCCGCGGTTCTGCGGGTTGCGCTCGCCGTTCGGGTCGAAATCGACGCGCTTCATGGGATAGAGCAGCCGGTCGGGCGAATAGATGATCGATTTGGCGTTCTGGCCGTGCGGCGACAAGGTCGTCTTGCGCGGCGGCGTGAACTTCAAACCGCGCGCCTCGATCGTCCACGGACCCGCATCGGTCTCGTCGAACTCGATTGGCGTCATGCGGACGATCTTGCCGTCCTTGACGTAGATGAAGACTGGGCCGCCATTGGTCATGTTGCAGTAACGGATCATGCCGTCCGGCATCTTGGTGCCGAATTTCCAGCCGACGGTCTGGGCCATCATCAGCGTTTGCGCGAACCAGTTCGTCAGGTCCTCGGGCCCATCGACGCCGAGTTTGAAATCCTTTTGCGCGTTGATCTGATTGAGCCAATTGATCGGCGGAGTCAAAAGCTTGGCGCCGAGCGCCGCGTTCTTGAACAGCAGCTTGATATCGGGATTGGCGTGCCTTCCGGCGCCGGAAGAAAATTTGCCGTCGCGAAATGAAAACCAGCGCCCAGTTTCTTCATCCCGCGCGAGGAACTGCGCCACGAAATTGCGTTCCTTGAGCCGATCGCGGAAAGCGGGATGCCGCCACGCTTGCCATTTCAGGAGCAGCGATAAAGCGAACAGGATAATCGAGAATTTCACCGTTGCGATCTTCATCAAACCTCTCCTGCCCCGTCCGGCAACGATTCTTTAGACCACCCGCCGCACCGTCTTCATCCGCGCCGGCCGTACAACGGCCCTATCCGCCACGGCACGCTCGATTTTACGCGCACCGGCACCAGCGAGCGAACCTACCGTATACTCAAACTCGGACCTAGCGGCGAGGCCAGGGAAAGCGAATTGACCGAATGGATGCGATGGCGATGGAACAAAGGAAGCATCTAAAGGGTTGTGTTGTCAGCGGGTTAGGCAGTCCGGGCGTTTCTTTCGCTGGCGGATAATGCCCGTCTCTAGGACCCTAGTGCTTGATTTAGATCAAGGACTTGTCCGCGCAAGACAGCAAGATAGGAATCGTTCGAATTCCCACTTAAGAAATCTCTGGTTTGATCGCAATCACAAGATTGGAGAGGAAAAGCGCGCATGAATGTCGCCCTCACCGACAACCGCAAGGCCCGCGTGCCTTATGACGATCTGCGCGAATGGATCGCTGAAGCCGACAAGCTCGGTGAGCTGGTGCGCGCCAACGGGTACTCCTGGCAGGAAGACATCGGCATGGCGGCGGAGTTGCTGCAACACGACGCCAATGCTCCCGTGGCGCTGTTCGACGACATCCCGGGCTATCCGAAAGGCTTCCGGGTGCTCACCAACTTCTTCGGCGCCAAACGGCAGAACATGACGCTCGGTTTCCCGCCCGGCCTCAACAAGGTCGAGCTGTCGGAAGCCTTTCTCGCCGATTTCCAGAAGATCTCCGACAAGCCGCTCCCTTACGAGGTGGTGAAGACCGGCCCGATCATGGAGAACGTGATCGAAGGCGGCGCCGTCGACGTGACCTGTTTCCCGACCCCGGTCTGGCACGACCGCGACGAGGGAAGGCGATATATCGGCACCGGCAGCTTCAATGTCACGCGCGATCCCGACGAGAAATGGGTCAATGCCGGCACGTATCGCGTCATGATCCATGATGCCAAACGGCTCGGCTTCTATATTTCGCCCGGCAAGCACGGCCGCATCCACCGCGATAAATACCAGGCGCTCAACCAGCCGATGCCGGTATGCATCGTGACCGGCACCGACCCGCTGACCTTCCTGATGGCGTGCACGGAAGTGCCTTACGGCATTTGCGAGTTCGAGATCGCCGGCGCTTATCGCGGCCGGCCGCAGAAGGTTGTGCTGGGCAAACACACGGGTTTGCCCTTTCCGGCAAACGCCGAGATCGTGATCGAAGGCTTCGTCCAACCCGGCAACACGCTGCCGGAAGGGCCGTTCGGCGAGTGGACGGGCTACTACGGTTCGAAAATGCGCTCCGAACCGGTGCTCGACATCAAGGCGATCTATCACCGGAACGACCCGATCATGCTCGGCTGCCCGCCGCAACGGCCGCCGGAGGAGCAGGCGCGTTATCGCGCCGTGATGCGGTCGGCGTTGCTGAAACAGGAGCTGAAGAAAACCGGCTTGCCCGACGTGGTGGCCACCTGGTGCCACGAGGCGGGTGGCTCGCGTCAGCTCACGGCCGTGTCGATAAAGCAGCGTTATCCGGGGCACGCCCGCCAGGCCGGACATCTCGCGGCCATGTGCCGTTCGGCTGCGTATGCCGGCAAGTATGTGGTCGTGGTCGACGATGACATCGATGTATCCAATCTTGAGGAGCTGATGTGGGCGGTGTGTTCACGCTCGGACCCCGCGACGTCGATCGATTTCATCCGCAACGCCTGGTCGACACCACTCGACCCCTCGATCCCGCCCGAACGCAAGGCGCAGGGTGACTTCACCAACAGCCGCGCCATCATCGACGCCTGCCGGCCATTCCATTGGAAGGATCAGTATCCGATTGTGAACATGCCGCTTCCAGAAACCGCGCGCCGGACCAAAGAGATGTTCTCCTGGATGCTGGACGGAAGTCGCGAGAAGACAAAATAGCTGTAATTTTATTGGCGAACCTAG
>JBKQRS010000640.1:0-2623 GCA_052143915.1 Bradyrhizobium sp. | reverse complement strand
CGCGCAAACGCGTTCCGCGTTTGTTAGCTAAGGGAAAACCGGTGCCCACTTTGCGCTAACGCGGCCCTTCGGGTCCGGATCATGCTCCAGGCCGAGGAAGCCTCTTGGCAAAGGAAGTCTTGGTAGCCGAGCAGGGCTGTCAGCCCTCACGCGTACTTGCCGTGGCAGTGCTTGTATTTCTTGCCTGAGCCGCAGGGACAATCCTCGTTGCGACCGACCTTGCCCCAGCTCGCCGGGTTTTTCGGATCGCGGTTGGCGGTTGCGGCAGGCACCAGCGAGGCACTGGCGAACGCCATCTCGTCCTCGCCGGTATTGGGATCGAGCTTGTGCACTTCCATCGGCGGCAACGCCGGCTGCTCGGTTTCCGGCGGCACGATTTCGACGCGCATCAATTGCGCCGTCACGGCCTCGCGCAGATGCGCGATCATCGCCTCGAACAGGCTGAACGCCTCCGATTTGTACTCCTGCAACGGGTCGCGCTGGCCGTAACCGCGCAGGCCAATCACCTGGCGCAGATGATCGAGCATGATCAGATGCTCGCGCCAGAGATGGTCCAGCGTCTGCAGCAGGATGGTCTTCTCGACGTAACGCATCACCTCGGGGCCCCATTGCGCCACCTTGGCGGCCATGTGCTCGTCGACACGGCCCTCGATGCGCGTCAATAGCTCCTCGTCGGCGATCCCCTCTTCCTTGGCCCATTCATCGACCGGCAGGTCGATGTCGAGCACGCGCTTCAATTCTTCCTTGAGGCCTGCGGTGTCCCATTGCTCCGCATAGGCGTGTTCGGGCACGTGCTTGGTGACGACGTCTTCGACGAAGGCGCGGCGCATGTCGGCGACGGTCTCGGCGACGCTTTCGTCCTTCATCAGGTCGACGCGCTGGTCGAAGATCACCTTGCGCTGGTCGTTCTGGACGTTGTCGAATTTCAAGAGGTTCTTGCGGATGTCGAAGTTGCGGGCCTCGACCTTCTGCTGCGCCTTTTCCAGCGCCTTGTTGATCCAGGGATGGATGATGGCCTCGCCTTCCTTGAGGCCGAGCCGCGTCAGCATGCTGTCGAGCCGGTCGGACCCGAAAATCCGCATCAGATCGTCTTCCAGCGACAGGAAGAACTTCGAGCGGCCGGGATCGCCCTGGCGGCCGGACCGGCCGCGCAGCTGGTTGTCGATGCGCCGCGATTCGTGGCGTTCGGATCCGATGATGTAGAGCCCGCCCGGCTTGATCGCGGTCTTGGCCGGCTTCGACCCCTTGGCGGGCTCGATCTCGACCGTTTCTTCCGCTTTCAGCACGATCTCCCGGAAGCGTTCGACATCGGCCTTGATGCGTTCGATCTTCGCCGCCCGCTCGGTCTCGTCGGTGATCCCCGCGGCCTCGTGCTGGATGCGCATTTCCAGCGAGCCGCCGAGCTTGATGTCGGTGCCGCGGCCGGCCATGTTGGTCGCGATCGTGATCGCGCCGGGCACGCCCGCTTCCGCAACGATATAGGCTTCCTGTTCGTGGAAGCGCGCGTTCAGCACCGCGAACAGCTTGGCCGGCTTGCCGGCGCGCGCCGCGGCATAAAGCTTCTCCATCGCGTTTTCGTTGCCGAAGTCGATCTGCTTGTAGCCGTGCTTCTTGAGATATTCGGCGAGCACCTCGGATTTTTCGATCGAAGCGGTGCCGACCAGCACCGGCTGCAGCCGCGCATTGGCGCGTTCCACCTCGGCCAGGATCGCGGCGTATTTCTCGGTCTGGGTGCGATAGACCTCGTCGTCTTCATCGAGGCGGGCCACCGCCACGTTGGTCGGGATTTCCACGACCTCGAGCTTGTAAATGTCGAACAGTTCGTCGGCTTCGGTCAATGCCGTGCCGGTCATGCCTGACAGCTTCTCGTACATCCTGAAATAGTTCTGGAAGGTGATCGAAGCCAGCGTCTGGTTTTCCGGCTGAACCTGCACGTGCTCCTTGGCTTCCAGCGCCTGGTGCAGGCCTTCCGAATAGCGACGGCCCTGCATCATGCGGCCGGTAAATTCGTCGATGATGATGACCTCATCGTCGCGGACGATGTAGTCCTTGTCGCGCTGGAACAGCGAGTGCGCCCGCAACGCCTGATTGATGTGGTGCACGACCGAGACGTTCTCGACGTCGTAGAGTGAATCGCCCTTGAGCTGGCCGGCGTCGCGCAGCAGCGTTTCGATCTTTTCCATGCCGGCTTCGGTCAGCGTCACCGTGCGCTGTTTCTCGTCGATGTCATAATCGGTCTTGTCGAGCCTGGGAAAGAAGGTGTCGATGGTGTTGTAGAATTCCGAACGGTCGTCGAGCGGTCCGGAAATGATCAGCGGCGTGCGCGCCTCGTCGATCAGGATCGAGTCCACTTCGTCGACGATGGCGAAGATGTGGCCGCGCTGGACCATGTCCTCCATGCGGTACTTCATGTTGTCGCGCAGGTAGTCGAAGCCGAGCTCGTTATTGGTGGCGTAGGTGACGTCGCAGTCGTAGTTCTTCTTGCGCTGTTCGTCATCGAGCCCGTGCACGATCACGCCCACGGTGAGTCCGAGGAATTTGTAGATCTGCCCCATCCATTCGGCGTCGCGCTTGGCGAGGTAGTCGTTGACGGTGACGACGTGCACGCCGCGCCCGGAGATGG
>JBKQRS010000639.1:0-13735 GCA_052143915.1 Bradyrhizobium sp. | reverse complement strand
CCGCACCGCCTCCGGCTTCTCCCTAACGAGCTTCTTCGACATGATGATGCCGTTGGAATAGAGGTCCATGCCGTAGTCGCCGTAATTGATGAAACGGAGCTTCGTGTCGGGATCGATGCCGATCAGCTTGGCGCTGAATCGGATCGTATTGACGTAACCGAACACGCCCTCGACCTGGCCCTGCATCAGCATCTGCTCGCGCAGGCTGGGCTGCATGTTGACGATCTCGACCTTGGTGCAATCGATGTTGGCCGTCGTGCACAGCGCCGGAAACAGCTTTAGCGCGCCGTCATTGGCAGCACCCCCGAGCTTGCGTCCGACGAAATCCGCTGGCGTCTTGATCGGGCTGTCTGCCTTGACTGCTACCGTGAAGGGCGGGCGGTTGTAGAGCATGAAGACGCCGATCGGCGCCTCGTCCGGCTTCTTGGCCGCAAGCTCGATCAGCGCGTTGATGTCGCCGAAGCCCATGTCATAGGCGCCATTGGCGACCTGCGGCACTGCCGCGCCGGAACCGTTGCCCTGATCGAAGGTGACGTCGAGACCTTCCTGTTTGAAATAACCGCGATCCTGCGCCAGGAAAAACATTCCCTGCGGTCCCTCGTACTTCCAGTTCAGGACCAGCTTGATCCTGGTGTCGGCCGGTGCGGCCGTGGCGACGGTGGTGAAGACCAGTGCGAACGCAAGCGCCTTCATTCCACGAAACGCGTGGTGTCCGATCATCTCGGTTTTCCTGTCAGGTCTGGGATCCGTCTTCCGGATCGTCTCTGGCCGGTCAAGTTGGACTCGGGCCAGGCTCGCCGGGTTGTTGCTTTCAGCCTAGCGCTTTCCAGTGATCTGATCTGCTGCTAACTTTTGTCATGAGCGGTGCATAAAAGGCATCACCGGAGGTGGCATGCGACATTTGAAGCTCTTGGCCAATGTGGTCGAGGTGGCGCGTTCGGGCTCGATCCGAAAGGCGGCCGAGCGTCTCAATTTGACGCCCTCGGCGATGAACCGCCGCATTCAGGATCTCGAAGCCGAGGTCGGAACGCCGTTGTTCGAGCGCCGTCCGCGCGGCGTGCGACTGACGACCGCGGGCGAGATGTTCGTGCGCTATGCGCGCAGCCAGATCGCCGAAGCCGAGCGGATGCTGTCGCAGGTCGAGGACCTCAGGGGCTTGCGGCGGGGTCCGATACAGATCGCCTGCAGCCAGGCTTTGGCGCTCGATTTCCTCCCCTCGCGCATCGCGGACTTCCAGAAACAGCATCCGAAGGTTCTGTTCGATCTGAAGGTGATGGACCATGATCGGGCGCTGGCCTCGCTCGCGGCATACGAGGTCGATCTGGCGCTGGTGTATCGCCCGGCGATGTGGCCGTCGCTCCGCGTGCTCGCGAGCATTCCGCAGCGGCTGGTCGTCATCGTTCGCTCCGATCATCCGCTGGCCGCAAAGAAAACGGTTCGGCTCTCGGAATGTGCCGAGTACCCCGCGGCATTGCCGGATCGCACGCTGAGCGGCCGGCAGATCCTCGATGAAGTCACCACGCGGCGCGACCTGCGCTTCAACACGCTCGCGGAATCAAACTCGTTCGAGATGCTGCGGGCGCTGGTCTATCGCTGCAACATGATCTCGTTCCAGATCGAGATCGGTGCGCCGTCGCCCGATCTGGGGATGGGCCTGACCGGCCGGCCGGTCGATGTGCGCGACCTTCCGACCGCCGACCTCGTGCTGTGCCAGTTGCGCGGCCGCAGTCTTCCGGTTGCGGCGGCGACGTTTGCCGAACTGCTGCTCAAGAACATGCAGAGCGTGAAGCCTGGGACCGGACAGGCTTAAGGTTCTAAATGAAGCCGGGTGCGCACGTCCTCCTCCCGTCTCGCTATTTCGACGTCCGTTGAGGCTCTTTGTGAGGACATCGACCGGGCAAGCGAGCGTATCAGCCAGCCTTCCCGCTGGAAACCATCGCGCGCAACTCGGTGCGAACCCGATCCAGCACGCTTTCATATTCGCGCGCCTCGGTCTGCCTGAACAGACGCACCGTCGGATACCAGGGGCTGTCGTCGCGATCGAGCAGCCATCGGTAATCGGGCATATAGGGCAGAAGAATCCAGGTCGGGCGCCCCAGCGCGCCGGCGAGATGGGCGATGCTGGTATCCACGGTGATGACCAGATCGAGGCTTGAAACCAATGCCGCGGTCTCGGCGAAGTCGGTGAGATCGGCGGTCAGATCGACGATCTCGGCGTGTTCGAGAAGTATTGCCCTGTCGTCCGGCCTCGGGTCCTTCTGCAGACTGACGAAGGACGCATCCACATCCAGGATACGCGTCAGCGTGCGCAACGGGATCGACCGGTTGTGATCGTTGCCGTGTTTCGGATTGCCCGACCAGACCAGGCCAACCCGTAACCGGTCGTGAGGGCCGAGGTGGTCTTCCCAGGCTTGCACGCGGGACCCCCGAGGGGCGGGCAAATAGGGGGTCGCGGACGGGATCGTCTCAAGCGTCGTCCCGAAGGCGAGGGGAAGACTGGAGACCGGGCAATACACATCCCACGCCGGCCGCTCGCCGGTCGACAATGGAAGGCATTGCGTGACACCCGGGAGGTCCGACAACAGCGGATACAAAGGGTCCTGTACGACCAGAAGGACGCGCGCGCCCAGTTCGGCCACCATGGGTACGTAGCGGGCAAACTGAATCGTATCACCCAAACCTTCGTCGATATTGATGAGGATGGTCTTGCCATCAATCGGTTCTCTCCCAAGCCACATCGGCTTGGAATATTTCGGGTAGTGATGGGAAAGCGCCGGAATCTTCCAGCGCGCCTCGCGCCCCGCCCAGCCGGCCTCGAAATTCCCGGTGAGCATTTCAAGCAACGCCAAATTCCACTCGGCCGCGGCGTGGGAGGGATCGATGGTCCTTGCCCGATGATAGGCGGCGAAAGCTTCATCGAAGCGGCGAAGTTCAACGAGCGAGACAGCCTTGTTGGTGAGGATTGCGGCGGTGTCCGGTTGAAGCTTGAGGCTCCGGTCGAACCATGACAACGCTTCTTCGTTCCGGCCGAGCGAGCGGAGTACGTTGCCGATACTGTTGCAGGTGTCGGCATTGGTCGGATCCAGTGCGAGCGCCCGCCTGTTGTCGGCAAGGGCTTCTTCGAGCCTTTTCAACGCGTGCAGCGTGAGCGCACGCCAAAACAGCGTCTGGAATTCGTTGGGCCGCAACTCGTCGCACAGGTTGAAGCAGGCGAGGGCTTCCTCGGACCGTTCCGACTGATAGAGGAGATGTCCGGCCTTGTTGGCGGCGTCCCAATGGCGACGATTGAGCTTCAGCGCATGTTGAAAGCTCAGGATTGCGTCCGTCGGTCGTTCCACATCGACGAGGGCGTTACCGAGATTTCGCCACAGGTCCGCATCGAGCGGGTTGAGTTGCACCGCCTTGTCGAAGACCTTGAGCGCCTCTTCGCGCCACCCCTGGTTTGCCAGCGTGGTGCCGAGGCTTGTCAGGTAGTCGGTTTTCGGCTGCTGGCTGATCGCACGCGAAATCCACTCCACCGCATGGTCGTATTGTCGGGCATGGAGGGACAGAAGACCCATCAGATGCAGGGTGTCGGCGTGGTTGGGATCCAGTGAAAGCGCTTGCTGGCAACAAAGCTGGACGTCGAGATGCCGTCCTGCCTGTAGGTGGCCAAGGCCGGCCTGATAGAGCGCAGCAACGGTTGCCACCCCGGGAGTAGTCGGGCCGGTTCCGGCTTTGTTGGCGGCGGCCCGGCGCTCGCGACGGCTCATCGGCGCACTTCAAAAATGATCTCTATTCGACAAGCTGTAAGTGATTCTGCATTAGGCGGCAAAGGCTTGGAGGGATGCGTGTGTCGAGCGTCGCCTCATCAAGGTCCTGCTGCGGCGGCATCCACCAACGAAAGCGATGCGCTTCTGACGACCTCTGGAGCGTCCTCGGTCTTGAACCCACCCCAATTCATCTTGATATCTTGCTATCCTGTGATCGCACGATCACTGATCGTGCATCCCGACGATGATCGGTAAGGGCAGCGCGGCTTCGCATCGCAGGCGGCAAGACGGGAGGACGGTCTGAATGCCAAGAAAGGGAATCACGGGCCACGATGAATGGGTCATCACGGAAGCCTTGGCGACGGCGCTGATCGCGCTGGAGCAGCTTCCTCCGAAACACCAGCCGTCCACCCACATGGACGAGCTCAGAAAGCTCTTGGCCGCTGCCTGCCAATCCGGAACCGTCAACCTGCATCTGGCCCAGGCAAAGTGCAGGTTGTTTCCCGACGATGATCGGGAGGCCATTTATCGGGAATACGGCCTTGAGGATGGACAAGCCTGAAAGCATTGCCGCTTGATTCAGCGGGAGGGTTTGCCCGTGGCTGTATCCGCATGAGGAACGCGTGCGCGACCGCCGGTCAACCGGTCTTGCTTCAAGTCTTCCTTGCGGCAATCAGCGCAAGCAGCTCTGTCCGCACGATATCGAGAACGCTTTGATATTCGCGGCTCGCCGTCTGCCTGAACAGACGCACCGTCGGGTACCACGGGCTGTCGTCGCGATCGAGCAGCCAACGGTAGTCCGGCGTGTAAGGCAGAAGGATCCAGGTCGGGCGACCGAGGGCGCCGGCGAGATGGGCGATGCTGGTGTCGACTGATATCACCAGGTCGAGGCATGAGACTAGCGCGGCCGTCTCGGCGAAGTCGGTGAGATCGGTGGTCAGATCGACAATCTCCGGCCGCTCGAGGAGGGTTTGCCGGTCGACCGGTCTCGGGTCCTTCTGCAGACTGACAAAGGTCGCGTCCAGATCCAGGATGCGATCCAGCATGCGCAGCGGGACCGATCGGTTGCGATCGTTGTTGTGCTTCGGATTGCCCGACCAGACGAGGCCAACCCGCAACCTGCCGTGAGGACCAAGGCGGTTTTGCCAATCTTGCACGCGATCCGCCGCGGGAGGGGGCAAGTAGGAGCTCTCGGCCGGGATTGAATCAAGCCTGGTCCCGAATGCCAGCGGCAGACTGGAAAGGGGGCAATGGAAGTCGAAAGCCGGCAGCGCTCCCGCCGATTTCGAAAGGCATTGCGAGACACCGCTCAGCGCTGACAGCAGCGGACACAGAGCGTCTTCGATCACAACAATGACGCGCGCCCCGCGTGCCGCCACCATCGGGATATAGCGCGCGAACTGAATCGCATCGCCCAGTCCTTCGTCCGAATGCAGGAGGATGGTCTTGCCGGCGATGGCTTCGTCGCCAAGCCATATTGGCTTGGGAAGTTTTGGAGCCTCGCCGGGCAGAAGCGTTTTCCAGCGCACCTCGCGCCCCGCCCAGCCGGCCTCGAAATTCCCGGTCATCATTTGAAGCAAGGCCATATTCCAGTCGGTTGCGGCATGGCCGCGATCGATGGCCTTCGACTGACGATAGACCGCAAAAGCTTCATCGAAGCGGCGAAGTTCAATGAACGAGTAGGCCTTGTTGTTCAGGGTCTCCACGTGGTTCGGCCGACGTTCCAGCGATCGGTCGAACCATGACAACGCCTCATCGTTTCGACCGAGCGATTGCAGGATGGTGCCGTTGCTGTTGCAGATGTCGGCATTGGTCGGATCGAGTGCGTGCGCCCGTTTGCTGTCGGCCATGGCTTCTTCGAACCTTTCAAGGCCGCTCAGCGCAAGCGCGCGCTTCTGCAATGTCGGGGCATGGTCGCCCTGCAGCCGGTCGCACAGGTTGAAGCAGGAAAGCGCCTCGTCCAATCGCCCCAGCTGGAACAGCAGTGCCCCGCTGTTGCAGGCAGCGTCCCGATCGCGCGGATCGAATTTCAGTGCTTGCTGAAAGCTGAGCACGGCCTGTTCGCGCCGCTCGAGGTTTGCCAGAGCGTTACCGCGGAACCTCCACAATACGGCGGCGTCCGGCTTGAGCTGGACCGCCTTGTCGAATACCTGGAAAGCCTCTTCAAACCGTCCCTGATTCTGCAGCGTGGTACCGAGACTCGCGAGGTATTGCGGTTTGGCGTCTTGCCGGATGGCGCGCGAAAACCACTCCACGGCGAGATCATATTGCGCGGCGTGGATGGACAGCAGCCCCATCAGATGAAGCGTGTCGGCGTGGTCGGGGTTCGCTTCAAGCGCTTGCCGGCAACACAGTTGAGCGTCGAGATATTGTTCCGCCCGCAGATGGCGGAGGCCCGCCTCACAGAGCGCAGCAGCTGTGCTGGCGTCGGGGCCGCTTGAAATTCCCCGGGATTTTCGACCAGCTGCCCGGCGCTCGCGACGGCTCATGAACGCCTTTCAAGATGGCCCCGATTCGGCAAGCTCTAGGTGATTCTGGGTGTCGCGGTAAGACTTGGAAGCGGTATGGCGTGGAAGCGGTAAGACCTGGAATGAACCGCCTCAAGTAAGCGACTGATTTTGCTGGTGCCGGTTGAGAGGATTGAACTCCCGACCTTCGGTTTACAAAACCGCTGCTCTACCGCTGAGCTAAACCGGCAACTGATCGACCCGCAAAATCCTTTGTCGCCTTTGCCTGCCGCACCCTGGGACCATGGGGCAGGGGCGCCGTCAAATATCAGAGTTGTGTGGCAAGGGCTACTGGCGCGAAACCTCCTCTGGAAGGGAGCCCGTTGGATCCTGCGTTCCGCCCTCCGCGTTCAGGGTGAGGGCTTGCCGGGCGTCCGCTATTTGGCCTGTGACGGCGGCAGCCGCGCCCGGGCCATGGCGACGAGACAGGCGTCCTGTGAGCTCGAAATCGTCCCGTCACTACATTCGAATCTGGGCGGCGCGTCAGCGACCGGCGGGGGACTTGCCGCCACCACGGCTTGCTGAGGCGCGCTCGCCTGTGCTGCCGGCTTCTGGAAAAATGCGCAACCGGTGCTTGAAAGCGCGATCAATAGAGCAAGGGCTAACCGCATCCGTGCGGTCTCCGGTATTACTTGGAAGGCCGGTAGGGTTGGCTTCGCTTTTGAAACCAATCCGCCGGCTTGCGGCTATCGCAGCATATAACGGCCAAGCATGATTCGGACACATGCCATCGGCTGCGACCGTGGCGCGCCAACGGCCTTCGAGATGCTCTGTCGGGCGGCCCAGCCTGCGCAATTCCTCCCGTCGGCTTGCCGAATCGGGCCGAAGCGATGTTACGGTTGCCCCGAGGAAATCAGGGGATTGGGGAGAAGCGGCATGGCAAGCAAGCTGGCGTCCATAGTGATCTTATCGATGTTCTTTCTCGCAGGACTAACCGCGGCCCACGCGGCTGATCCGGGATTTTGCCGGCAATATGCCCAGGCCTCGCTTAACCAGGTGCGCGGCGGGTTAGCCAATCCTGCCTGCGGAGGCGGCCTGCAGGGGGCCCGCTGGTCGGCGGATTTTGCGGTTCATTACGAGTGGTGTCTTGGCGCTTCCTATGCTGCCGCAGGCACCGAAAGAGATGCTCGTACACGGTTTCTGCGAGGCTGTGCCGGTCGGTGAATCAAGGCCGCGCCGGACTCTTGTGATTCGGGCGGACGAAAAAGGCGGCCTTGCGGCCGCCTTTTTTCGACTTTGTGATGCCTTGCAGGCTTATGCGCAGCAAGCGACGCTTGCCGCCATCAGGTTAGAACCCTGCCTCGTGGTGCCGCATTGGGCCGCCACGTAAGCAATTCAGGTCGTTGTGATCGTCCCAACCGCCCCTGGCGCGCCAGGCGCTCCAGGCCATGTAGTCCTCTTGCTTGGTGTAGGGATTTCCAGGCTCGCGGCCTGGGCAGAATCCCGTTTCGGCAATGGAATCGGGGTGGTACATCGCGTGCTGCGCCACTGCAGGCCCCGCAAGCACGGACGAAAGGGCTGCAGCAGCACCCAACAATGCAAGTTTGGTCATGCGTTCCTCCATTCGGTTGTGCCAAGAGCAAACGGAGAACGCGGAAAGCGAATGCAGGTTCCGATTTTGGTTCCCTTACGGAAACAAATAGTTGTGATTATTGCGCAAATTGGCGCACCGCAGCACGCCAAATCCGCTTGGCGCTGGGATCCAGGGTAACCAGGCCAAGAAGCCGTTCGTCCGTTCAACGGGTCAGTTAGGTGCGGGCAAAGTGACCCGCACGCGTCGCTGCCGACAATGGGCTGCGGCTAGGAGCCGACTAGCGGTGGGACGAAGGGATGACCCGTGCACAAGCCGGATCGTACGAGGGTTCAGCCCAGCTGCCCCTGGCGCGCCAGGCACTCCAGGCCATGTAATCCTCTTGCTGGGTATAGGGATTCCCCAGTTGGTGGTGCCCACAGTGAGCGTCGCGGACGATCAGTTTCTGCGCCAATGCCGGCCCGGCGAGCACGGAAAACAAAGCCACAGCGCCGATTATCCTGAACTTCATCATGTGTTTCTTCCTTTGGTGTCGCAACGCTCAACAGAAACAAGTCTAATCCGCACTCCGCGGCGGCATCAAGGCAGTATTCGAGCCGGGCGAGCGGCCATCACAGGTGCCGCCAGCAAGGAAGAAACAGCCGGTGCAGCGCCGAAAATTCCGGGTTTCGTCATGCGTTGTTCCTTCCTGCGTCTGTCGCGCGCAATACGTTTCACACCAACAACGCGCTTCGATTTTTATTCCAATTTGCCGCTCAACCGGCTCAAATAGCCTGACGGCCACGCAAACCCTAAGTCGCGGCGGCGGGCAGGTCGTTTCCCTCCTGCGCGCTCTCCAACCCTGAACGAAGCGTGCGGTCGAGCGGGTCGAAGAGGCAAGGCGGGCTGAGTATGTTTGGAATTCTGGGGCTCGGGTTTCTGCTGGGCATGCAGCACGCGCTCGAGGCCGACCACGTCGCAGCCGTTTCCAGCATCGCCGCGCGCCGGACCGATATCGCCGATGTCGTCAAGCATGGTCTGACGTGGGGGATCGGCCATACGCTGACATTGTTCGCCTTCGCCGGCGCCGCGCTTGGACTTGGCCGGGCGATCCCCGAACATTTGGCGCGTCCGATCGAGGGCGCGGTCGGCATCATGCTGGTCGGCCTTGGCGCGCACGTGCTGTGGCGGCTTTGGCGCGACCGCGTGCATTTCCACAAGCACAGCCATGACGACGGCACGGTGCACGTCCACGCCCACAGCCATGCCGGCGAAGTCCTGCCGCACGCCCGCGCGCCCCACGCGCATGGGCATGCCTTCCGCTGGCGCACCCTGCTGGTCGGACTGATGCACGGCATGGCCGGCTCGGCGGCGCTGCTGGTGCTGACGGTATCGCAGGCCCCCAGTGTCGCGGTCGGGCTCGGTTACGTCGCGCTGTTCGGGATCGGCTCGATGTTCGGGATGGGCGCGCTGTCGGCAGTGATCGCCGTGCCGCTCGCGCTGTCCGCGCGCTGGCTGACCTGGGCCAACAGCGGCCTGCAGGGGGCGGTCGGCGCGATTACCATCGCGATCGGCGCCAGGACGATCGTGGAAACGCTGTTGGCGTGACCGCTGCTCGCGGGTCCGGAGCCGTTAATTTTTTGATATCGCGGTCTTCCGCAATTGACGGAGCGTGAATGCTTGGGTGTTAGCCTTACCGGAAGTTTGGCCTGCGGCCTTAACCCTTGGGTTCGCCCGTTCGACTAGGGTGCGGTGAGAGTTTGGATCTGAGATAATGCGCGCAGCATTTGCACTGGCAATTTTGATCGGAACGACGTGCACGGCTTTGGCCGGCAGCAGCAGCCCGACCATCGTGATTCCCGGCCGGCCGGGCGTGCCCATCATCATTAACGGCGTCGACGCATCCTACGCCGTTGTCGAAGGCGACTGGGGCCTCGGCAAGGGCATCCATGTGCAGCCCACGGTCTATGGCGGCCGCTTCGTCGATCCCGATCCGCATGTCGGTCACTACTACCCGAGTTCCGGTCATCTGCCGGGCGTTGGCCGCCTGGAAATCGAGCCGCCGTCGAGTGGCAAGCCGAAGCCCGCGGAGAGTTTTCATCAATCATGGTCCGCGGAATCCAGGTCCGATCCGCCGCAGCCCGCTCAGCCCGAGGTGCCGCTTTATCCGCCCCCGGTGATCACCGCGCCGCAATTCGGTGGAGCCGGCATGCCGCAGGATCCCGCCAATCCGCCGCAGGATTTTCGCAAGCCCCGGAAGCCTCCCCAGTAAATTTCCCCAGTAAACCAGGCCAACAAGAAACCTACCCACAGGAGAAAGTAATGCGTCAGACGATTTCAGGATTGGTGGCGGCAATCGCCGTGGTGGCCGCGAGCGCCGCGCCCGCGATGGCGTGCGGCGGACTATTCGGTGGTGGGTGCTCGCCGTGCGGATATGCCAGCCCCTGCGCGCAGACCTACGTGCCGGTTTATTCAGGCTGCAACACCGGCTGCGGCGGCTGGAGCTATCATGAACGGCTGCCCGATCCGGTGCAGCAGTATGGTGTCGCGCCGGTGGCGTCGCCGCAATACTATTATGTCGATCAGGGCCCGACTTATTCCGGTCCCGGCAACTTCGCGCCTTATCCGGCATATGAGGAAGGCGGCGTGTCCGGCTGGAGTCCCTATCGTCATCATCACCATTACTACGGCTACGGCTACACACGGCATCACAGCATGCGTTACGGCTATTTTCACCACTACGGCCATTTCCACCATTACGGCTATCGCGAGCACGTGCTGCGCCGCTACTACTGATCGCCGGACATCATCGAAGACATTGACGCTCGTTCGCGATTCCCGCGGGCGGGCGTCATCTTTTTGGAAGGTTCAGCCCATCAGGCCGAGCTGGCTCGCCCCGATATAGAGCGCCAGCACCGCGGCGTTCGAGACGTTCAGGCTCTTGATTTCGCCGGGCATGTCGAGCCGCGCCACCACGCTGCAGGTCTCGCGCGTCAACTGCCGCAAGCCCTTGCCTTCGGCGCCGAGCACCAGCGCCAGGGGTTGCCTGAGCGCAACCGCGCCGAGATTCTCGCTGCCCTGGCTGTCGAGCCCGACCGTCAAAAAACCATGGTCGTTCATCTCGGTGAGCGCGCGCGCGAGATTTTGCACGGTCACCAGCGGCACCAGTTCGAGCGCGCCTGAGGCGGACTTCGCCAGCACACCGGTGGCTTCCGGACTGTGGCGCGCGGTCGTGACGATGGCCTTGACCGCGAAGGCCGCCGCCGAGCGCATGATCGCGCCGACATTGTGCGGGTCGGTGATCTGGTCGAGCACCAGCACGATGCCTTCCTGCGCCAGCGTATCGATATCCGGCGAGGGCAGGGGATCGGCTTCCGCCAGAAGGCCCTGATGCACGGCATCCGGCCCGAGGCGCTGGTCGATCAGGTTCGGCCGCACGATCTCCGGCGTCACGCGGGTGTCGATGTTGTCGTCGGCGAGGCGCCGGGCGGCGTTTTCGGTCACCAGCAGCTTGCGAATCCGCCGTTGCGGATTGGCCAGGGCGGCCGCGACCGTGTGCCAGCCATACAGGATGACCGGCTCGTCCACGCCGGCGTCGCGGCCGCGCCAAGGCGGCCGGCGGCCGGATTCGCGGCCCCGGTCGCCTCCCTTGATGCCTCCCTTGCCGCCCCCACGCCGGAACTTTGGCTTTCGATCGCGATCGCTCATGAGCAAGCTTCTGTCATGGGTTCCGGATAATGGCAATTTGGTGCCCTAAGGGGTGCTTATTAGCAGCCCTCGTTGGTTGACTTTGCCATGGCCCATCGCCCATAAACGCGCCCGACCGGGAGCTCGCCATCGGCGCCCGGTTTTAACGTCATCCATGGCTGTTTGCCGCCGTTTTGGCGGATGATGGGCCTGCGATGGGGTTGAGCGGGGGAGTGTCCCGAGTGGCAAAGGGAGCTGACTGTAAATCAGCCGTCTTATGACTTCGAAGGTTCGAGTCCTTCTTCCCCCACCATCCTTCGCTTGCTGCGCAAGCTGCGGCTCGGCGAGCCAACCCGCTTCACGCGACGTTTTTCGCAGGATTTGCATCCCGCCGGATCGCCAAGCAGGATGCCTGCGAACCCTCCACGCGCCCGTCTTTTCCAGCGCTGAGGTTCTTGAGCCTTGGGAGCGACATCGTGGATCACGCCTGGACTTGCAGCTGTTGCGGCAGGCAGTTCAACACTCTGCCGCTTGACTTCGCCTGCGAGGCACCAGATCACTGGTTTCACGTTCCCGAACTGGAACGCCGACATCGCGGAAAGCTTGACAGCGATTTCTGTATAATCGACGACAAGAATATCTTCGTTCGCGGCTGTCTTGAAATTCCCATTGTCGGCCGTGACGATAAGTTTATCTGGGGTGTATGGGTATCGGTGTCCAGGGAAAGTTTTGCCCGAATTCTCGAATTGTGGGCTGCGCCGTCGATCCTGAACGAGCCACCCAAGTTTGGATGGCTCAGCAACAACATCTCGATGTACCCGCCAACACTTAACCTCAAGACGCATTTGAACCTGCGTGGCGCGCCCGCCCGACCATCAATTGAACTTGAGCCGACGGATCATCCTCTGGCAATCGAGCAACGGCATGGCGTTTCCGTTAGCCGCATAGAGGAAATCGCAGCGACGCTCTCAATTCGACATTGACGGCCCTTGAGAATAACACTCACACACATCAAGCCTGAGAGAAACGCGGAAAAGCAAGTGCCCAGATTTGTCCTGGTTGGCCCACAACCATGCTTCGCGCTAAGTGCCTGGCCAAGATGCACCAGATCGGAAAGCTGACCGGTGTCCTTTTTCCAAGCCTGGCTGACGCGCGAAAGTCTCCGGTTTCGCCTTCGCTCGCTGAAGGCGAGATTCCGAGATCAAACGGCCGAGTTCAAAATCATCAGCCGGCAGCTCCGGCCGGGCGATATCGCCTGCGACATCGGCGCCAACAAGGGCAGTTTTATTCTCTGGCTGTCGCGCTGGTGCGGGACGGGGCGGGTGGTCGCTTTCGAACCCCAGCCGGAATTCGCCCGGCGTCTGGCGGAGGTGTGTCGCGCCACGGGGCTCGATAATGTGACGGTCGAAGCCAAGGCGGTTTATTCGCGTTCCGGCGACCAGGATCTGTTCGTGCCGGCGGGCCATTCGCCCGGCGCCTCGCTCACGCACCGGGCGGCGGAAGCAAAAAGCTTCACGACGCTGTCGGTGCCGGTGGTCGCGCTCGACGATTATTTCGATGCGAACGAGCCCGTCGCGCTCTTGAAGATCGACGTCGAGGGCGCCGAGCTCGGGGTGTTCAAGGGCGCGGAGCGGATCCTGCGACAGCACGCGCCGCTACTGGTGTTCGAATGCGAAAATCGCCATCTCGCGCCCGGCAATGTCAACGACGTGTTTTCTTACCTCGAGAGGCTCGGCTATGAGGGCAGCTTCATCTGCCGCAATCAGGTCCTGCCGATCTCGGAGTTCGATGCCGCCGTGCATCAGCGCCAGGACGGCGAGTGGTTCTGGAAGCGCAAGGATTACTGCAACAATTTTGTCTTTCGCAAAGCGCAGGGTGGGCGATAGTTCCAACTGCGGCGAGAGCGGCACAACTCCATCCACGTCATTCCGGGGCAGCCCGCAGGGCTGAACCCGGAATCCCGAGCTTCATGGCGGGAGATTTCCCCGATGTGCGATTGCACATCTGAGGTCCGGACGCTCACACGCGCCCCGGAATGACAAACCAAAAAAAGGCGCGGCGGGATGGCTCCCGTCGCGCCCGGATTCTTGAAACTCGCTGGTCCAGGCGCTGAGAGCGCCCCGGTGCCAAGCTAGAGGAGCTTAGCGGGCGATCCCAGCGAGGTGACAGCGCTTGGTATAAGACACTGGATCACCTCCTTTCATTGTTGATGGAAACATCAGTATAAGCAGGGAATTGGCCCGGACTTCTCGTGAATCTCTTTTCCCAGCGCCTCGTGA
>JBKQRS010000638.1:0-17307 GCA_052143915.1 Bradyrhizobium sp. | reverse complement strand
GTCATATCCGCAATCGCCCAGCGCATGGCCATATCTGGGAAACAAATCTGTTACTGTCTTTTCGACAACGCCGGTCGCACGTGGGTGCCCATGCTCTTTGAACGCGGCTTGAAATCTTCGCCTTTGCCGGTTGCGCTTGCCGCGCTGTTGCTTGCGGCATTCTCGACCGGCGATGCCATGGCCTTGTACCCGGAAAGGGCGGTCCGGATCGTCGTCCCCTTTGCGCCGGGTGGCGGGACCGATGTGGTCGCGCGCACGCTTGCGCAGGAGATGGCCAGGGATTTGGGGGTCTCGGTTGTCGTCGAGAACAAGCCCGGGGCCGGGACCATCATCGGGACCCAGGCCGTCGCGACAAGCGCGCCCGACGGCTACACGCTGCTGATGGGGACGTTCTCGCACGCGGTCAATTCGAGCCTCAGCGCGAACTTGCCCTATGATCCGCATAAGGATTTTGCAGCCGTAGCCCTGATCGCACGCTCCTTCAATATTGTCGTGGTCAATCCCAAATCGCCGTTTCAGACGATTGCGGACCTGATCGCGGCGGCGAAAGCCAATCCCGACAAATTGTCCTATGGGACATTCGGCGTTGGCACCTCGGCTCATCTCGCGGGCGAGCTGTTCAAGGACATGGCCAAGGTCAATCTGACGGCGGTGCCTTACAAGGGCGCGGCGCCCGCCATCACCGACCTGATCGGTGGCCAGATCCAGGTGATGTTTACGACGGTTGCCAGCGCAGCGTCGCTGGTCGAAAGCGGGCAATTGCGCGCGATTGCGGTAACTTCGGCGGAACGTTCGCCCGCATTTCCGAAATTGCCGACGGTGGCGGAAGCAGGCGTCCCCGGCTATGCCGCCGAGAGCTGGTATGGCCTGTTCGCGCCGGCCAAAACCCCGGCCGATGTCATCGACCGGCTCAACAAATCGGCAGCTCTGGCTGTCCAGTCCGAGGCTTTCAAAAGGCTCGGCGCGAACGAGGGTCTGGTCATGATCACGCGTCCCCCGGAGGAGCTTGACCGATATGTACGCGGCGAAGAGGAACGCTGGCGCCGCGTGATCCAGGACGCCGGGATCAAGGTCGAATAGGATGACGCGAGGATGACATCCTGTTGCGGTGCGGCAGGCAGAGGTTTTTCCGCGATCTTGATCAGGAATATTCGCGAGCCACTGGGGTTGCAGGGAAGGCGTCCTTCGGAGACTTGGCGGGACGCCTTTCGGCTCCGCAATTAATCCGGTAATTAGTCACGCCAGCCGGCAATCCAGCCCCATGGAGGATTACAATGCCCAGTACGCTCCAGCGCATGCTCACGGCTGCGAGTTTCGCTTTGATCTGCACCGCCTTGCCTGCGTCGGCGCAGGAAACCGTCCGCATCCGCGGCACCATCGAAAGGGTGGACGGAGCTGTTTACGTGGTCAGGAATCGCGACGGCGCGGAGATGAAGGTGACGGTTAGCGACCCCGGTCTGTATGTGGCAATCGTGAAGTCGACGATGGCCGACATCAAGCCGGGCATGTTCGTCGGCGCCACCGGAATGACGCAGCCCGACGGCAGCCAAAAGGCCATTGAGGTACACATCTTCCCGGAATCGATGCGCGGCACGGGCGAAGGCCATTACGACTGGGATCTCAAGCCCAACACCAAAATGACCAATGCCAATGTCGAGCAGACGGTGGCAGGCGTCGACGGACCCGTCCTGTCGGTCAAATACAAGGATGGCGAGAAGAAGGTCTTGGTGACTCCGGAGACTGCGGTCGTCACCTACGTCATGGGCGACAAGAACGATCTCAAGCCGGGCACCAAGATTTTCGTTGGTGCCGGGAAGAAGCAGGCTGACGGCACGGTGCAAACCCCGCGCGTCACCTATGGCAAGGATGGGTTGACGCCGCCGATGTGATGCGGCGTCGACTTTGACGGCACTACCATGAAAACAAACTTCAACTGGGAGAAAACGATGCGTTCAGTTATTTCGATGACACTGGCGGCTTGCTCCGTTGCGGCGATGGGTTCGCTGGCCTTCGCACAAACTCCACCGGCGCCCCCGTCTGCGGGCGGAACGCCCGACAAGATGCCGTTCGATATTCCCTATGGCCAGTCGATCGGGCTCGAGCAGGCCAAGCAGGTGATGGCCGCCGCTGAAGCCGAAGCCAAGAAGCGGAATTGGAAAATGAACATCGCCGTCGTCGATACCAACGGTGAACCCGTAATGTTCGAGCGCATGGAGGGCGCGCAAATCGCCTCCGGTTCGATCTCGATCGGCAAGGCCCGCACGGCGGCACGCTTCCGTCGCGAATCCCGCCTGTTCTTCAATGCCTTTGAAGGCGGCCACGGCTATGTCGCCACGCTTGATCCCACTCTGGTCGCAAGCCCCGGCGGATTTCCGCTTGTCGAGGGCGGCAAGCTGATCGGTGCGGTTGGTTGTAGCGGTGGCACCGGCGATCAGGACGCGGCCATCTGCAAGGTCGGCGCCGATATCGTGAAATAGTTGCGGGAGCCCGCTCCGGCGCTGCCTGGCGCCGAGGCTTGTCGCTCAGGAGGCTCAATGGCGCCGCAGCGGGAAACCGCCTGCGGCGCCTTCGTGAACACGCGAACGCGTTTCGATTATCGCGTTGCTGCAGCGCAAACTCGCTGGACGGCGCAGCGATCCAATCGTAGAAGCCGACCCAAGAATCGTTGCCGAGCGGTCGGCCTCTGGAGTCCTGCCATGTGGGTCCTGTTGCTATTGCCCTTTATCGGCCTGTTGTGGGTGCCTTTCTATAACTTCCACGAACCGGCGCTGTTCGGGTTCCCGTTTTTCTATTGGTACCAGCTCGCCTGGGTGCCGATCAGCTCGCTGCTGATCTGGCTTGTGTACCGCTGGGGCACGCCCGACAAAACTCAGTAAATTCCCGATAAGGCAAAGTTTCTCATAAGGCATCGTCATGTCCGATCAGATCGACTGGGTAGCGCTCGCGGTCTTCGTCTTCTTCTTCGCCCTCGTCACCGTGATGGGATTCTTCGCCGCACGCTGGAAATCCGGACCGGTCAGCGCCCATCTCGACGAATGGGGATTGGGCGGGCGGCAGTTCGGAACCTGGATTACCTGGTTCCTGGTCGGCGGTGATTTCTACACCGCCTACACCGTGATCGCGGTGCCGGCGCTGGTCTACGCGGTCGGCGCCTACGGCTTCTTCGCGCTGCCCTATACCATCATCGTCTATCCCTTCGTATTCGCCGTGATGCCGCTGCTGTGGAAGGTGGCGCACGCCAATGGCCACGTCACCGCGGCCGACGTGGTCCATCACACCTACAATTCCCGCGGCCTTGAGCTTGCCGTTGCGATCACCGGCATGATCGCGACCATGCCCTATATCGCCCTGCAACTGATCGGGATGGGCGTGGTGATCAAGGCGATCGGCGTGACCGGCGAGTTGCCGATCGTCGCCGCCTTCATCATTCTTGCCTTGTATACGTATAGCTCCGGCTTGCGCGCGCCCGCCTTGATCGCGTTCGTCAAGGACATCATGATCTATTTCGTAGTGCTGGTGGCCGTGGTGGTGGTGCCGGCCAAGCTCGGCGGATATGGCGCGGTGTTTGCCGCCGCCAGCGATGCCTTCGCGGCAAAGGGCGGCGCGACAGGTCTGACATTGAAGCCGTCGCAGATGTTGCCCTATGCGACGCTCGCCTTCGGTTCGGCGCTCGCCGCGTTCATGTATCCGCACACCCTGACCGGAATCTTCGCGTCGCGGTCGGCCGATACCATTCGCAAGAATGCAATCCTGCTGCCGGCCTATACGCTGCTGCTCGGGCTGATCGCGCTTCTCGGTTACATGGCCTATGCGGCCAACATCAAGGTGACGTCGAATAACGACGTGGTGCCGGTCTTGTTCAAGGTGCTGTTCCCGTCATGGTTCGCCGGTTTTGCGTTTTCGGCGATTGCGATCGGCGCGCTGGTGCCGGCCGCGGTGATGAGCATCGGGGCGGCCAACCTGTTCACCCGCAACGTCTGGAAATCCTACATCGACCCTAGCATCAGCCACGCCGGCGAGGCGTCGGTCGCCAAGATTGCCTCCCTCGTCGTCAAGGTAGGGGCGCTGACATTCACGATCTTCCTGCCGACGCAGTTTGCGCTCGATCTGCAGTTGCTCGGGGGCTTGTGGATCCTGCAAACCTTTCCGGCACTGGTATTCGGATTGTTCACGCGCTGGTTCCGCGCCGAAGCTCTGCTGCTCGGCTGGGCTACGGGAATTTTGTGGGGATCGTGGACGGCGTGGAGCAATGGGCTGAAACCGCTCGCGACGGTCGATCTCGGCGGCACCAGTTATGTGTTTTATGTCGGGCTCGGCGCGCTGATCCTCAATGTTGCCGTCGCCGCGGTTGCAACGGTTGTCGTCGGCCTGGTCTCGCCGCGCGGCGCTACTGCTCCATCCTGATATTGCCGGCTCTCGCGACTTCGCTCCACCGCGCGACATCGGATGTCAGAATCTGCGCGAATTCGGCCGACGTGTTGCCGATCGGCAGGATGCCGAGCGGCTTCAGCCGCGCGACGACGTCCGGTAGCCTGACGATCCGCATCAGCTCGCCCTCGAGTTTCCGGACGATGGCAGGTGGCGTCTGCCGTGGCGCAAAGATGCCGCTCCAAAGCACCGCGTCGACATCGGCGCCGGCTTCCTTCATGGTCGGTACGTCCGGAAGTTCCTCCGTGCGTTTTGGTGCCGCAACCGCGAGTGCCCGCACCCGGCCGCCCTTGACCTGGCTCGACACCGGACCCGCATCGGCGATGGTCGCGGTGACCTGGCCGGAAATCACGGCCAACACCGAATCGTTGGCGCCCTTGTAAGGGATCTCCTGCATCGGCGCGCCGGTCTTCTGCTTGAACAATTCGGTGACCAGCTGGAACGCGGCGGATGAGGAGGAATAATTGGTCTTGTCCGGATTTGCCTTCGCGAAAGCGACGAGCTCGGCGACCGACTTGATCGGCGAGGACGCGTTGAGGACCAGAATCAGCGGAAACGAGCCGAGTTCGGAGACCGGAACGAAATCCCGGATCGAATCGTAGGGCAGTTTCGCATAGACGGCCGGATTGATGGCCATGGCGCCGCTGGCGCCGACCAGCAGCGTGTAGCCATCAGGCGCCGATTTGGCGACATATTCGGTGGCGACGATCGCGCCGCCGCCTGGCTTGTTGTCGATGATGACGGGCTGGCCGAGGCTTTCGGACAGTTTCTGTCCGACGAGCCGCGCGATGATGTCGTTGCCGCCGCCCGGCGTGAAGCCGACGACGATGTGAATGGCCCGCGTCGGGTATTTCGAGGGGGCCTCCTGGGCGCATGCGGCCCCGATCGTGGCCGCGGCGAGAGCCATCAATCCGAGACACCCGCCGATCCAGGAGTGTCTGCGAGGAATCCTCATGGCGTTCAATTTCCTCAGGCTGTTGTCAGTGAGAATTCTTGCTTCAGAGCCGCGTGACGTGAACATGCAGCACGGCCGCCTTGCCGTCGTCCAGCGCGGCCAGGCAGCGGTCGATGGACGCCGCGAGATCGTCCGGCTCCATAACGCACTCGCCATGCGCGCCGAATGCCTCTGCCACGGCGGAGAACTCCCTTCGCTCGCCCTGACGGCCCGAGGTCAACCGCGACTGGAACTGATCGGTTTCGGCGGCGACCCCCCTGGGGTAAACGCGTTGCACGGCTGACTTCACCGCTTGCCAACCGCCATTGTCCAGCACAACCGTCAGGATTGGAATCCGGTATTGCTGCGCCACCGCATAGACGCTGTCGGGCGAGGAAAAATGAAATCCGCCGTCGCCGATTACCTGCACGACGCGGCGATCCGGTTGCGCCAGCTTTAGCCCCAGCGCCATGCCGCCCGAGAATCCGAGGCCGCCGCCGGCGAGGCCGACATAGCTCCGCGGTTTCGTGCGCGTGATGTGCTCCTGCAGGATGGGCGCGTTGCGGATCGCCTCGTTCACCACAATGTCGTCCTGCGATAGTTTTTCGTTCAGCGTTGCGAACAGGAAGGCCGGGCTGAGCGCGCCCGAAACGCCCTTGTTGGCGCACGCTGCGGCGCGTCGTTTCGCGGCGGCTTCGCGGGCGCCGCCCCAGCCTGCCATCCGTTTGGCGACCCGCTGGCGCCAGGCGTCGTCGGCGCGTGCCTCTACCGCTTCCAGCACCTGCCGCAACACGGTCGCGCAATCGCCCTGAATTCTGATGTCGGTCGGAAATCCCCACATCGGAAAATCCGACTTCAGGGGATCGACGTCGATCTGGATCCATTTGATGGCGCCGGCTCGCTTGGCATATTGCGGAATGAACGGCACATCCGAATCCAGCAGCAGGCCGAGATCGGCCTGCTCGAGCAAGGGCAGGGGATCGAAGCCGGCGAAGCAGGGCGAATCTTGCGAAATATTCAGGTCGATCGAGTTGAATTCCGCGACCCTGATGCCGCAGGTCCGCGCCAGCTGTTCCAGCGCCGCGACGGCTTCCGGCTTGCGGCCGAGATAGGCCGTCAGCGCAATCGGATTTTCCGCCGCCATCAATGCTTCGGCGATCGCATCGACCCGCGCCGGCTCGATACCGCCCGCCTGCACGCTGCCGTATCGGGCCGGCGGATAGGCCGGCATGTCGGCGTCGTCCCACTCTTCCGCCAGCGTTTCGCGCGGCAGCATCATATAGACCGGGCCAGGCGGGTCGCTCTGCGCAAATGCAGCTGCGCGGGCCAGCGCCTCCTTCACCACGATGCCGGATGGCAGTGAATATTCCCATTTGACGTAGGGCCTGACGATGCTGGCGATGTCGAACGGGTCCTGCACGAAATGCACATAGGTATCGCGCGAGCCGGGCAATTCGCCGTGCAGCGTGTAGGGCGCGCGGCCGGCGAACAGCAGTACCGGCAGCCGGTAGCGAAACAGGTTCTGGATCGCCATGCACGCATTCGCGGTGCCGGCATCGACGTGCACGAACACCGCCTGGCCTCGCCCGGTCGCCAGCGCATAGCCGGCCGCCATGTGCACGGCGACGACCTCGTGCGGGCACAGGATCATTTCGGGATGTTTGCGGCCTTCGCTGTCCCAGCGCGCCAACGCCTCGATCAGCGATACGTGGTCGGTGCCCAGATTGGCAAAGATGTAGTCGACGCCGAGATCGACCAGGCCTTCGAGGAAATGATGCGCGGTGGAGTGGCGGCTCATGCCTTGCTCCCCGGCGCCATCTCCGCAACGAATTTGTTGCGCAAGGTGCCGATCCCGGTGATCTCGATCTCGACCACATCGCCCGCCGCGAGGTCCGGCGAAGTGCCGTCGGTTCCCATCCAGATCACGTCGCCCGGCCACAGGGTGAAATATTTCGTCATTTCGACGATGAATGCCTTGATGCCGAAGATCATGTCGTTGGTGCGGAAGCGATTGCTCTCCTTGCCGTTCACTCGCACGATGGTTTCCATGGTGTCGAGATTGACCGAGGTTTCGATCCACGGTCCCATCGGTTTGAAGGTATCGGCGTTCTTGGCCCGCCACAATCCGCGGTCCGCCTTCTGCCAGCTGCGCTCGCTGACATCGTTGCCGATGGTGTAGCCGAATACACAGGACGTCGCATCGCGCTCGCTGAGGTGCTTTGCTTTCTTGCCGATGACGACGACGAGCTCACCCTCGTAGTGAATCTTTTCGGTGGCGGTCGCGGGAATAACGACGTCCTCATCGTGTGCGATCAGCGCGTTCTGCGCGCGGTAGCCGATCTCGGGCCGGTCGGGAACGTTGGGCGCCTCACCACGCTTGTCGGCGGCCTCCTTGAGATGCCTGAGATAGTTCAGCCCGACGCAATAGAAGGTGCGCGGCACGAGCGGAAGCTCGATCTTTACATCCGCCAATGAATGCGTGCGCGGCGTTCGGTGCCATTCGCCGAAGGGATCGCCGCTGACCGCGATCACCTGATCGCCTTCGACGATGCCCCAGGATGTCAGCTCGTTTGCGGTAAACTTAAGCCAGCGCACGCATCATCCTTCCGTCTTGCGGCGGGCCGCCGCCGAGTTTTCCATGCGCCGGCACGACCAAATCAGCTAAGCGGAATTCGGATGCGCCACATGCCCCGGGAAACCGCCGGGCCACGGCAGCGTCGTCTGGTCGGCGAGGCTCTTGAAAAAAACCTTTGCCCCATCGGCGTAGGTCGCCCCATCGGGCAATCCCAGGCTCGCGCACCAGGCATCCGGCATGGGCTGACGGACCTCGTGCAGCTCAAAGGCCGTACCCCACCACCATGCCGGGGCCGGCGATCTTGATGGCTCCGGGACCGCGCGCCAGCGGACGAATTCGCGTACGGCGCGCTCGAATTGCACGTTCGTTGCCTGCTGCATTGAAACCTCCAAACGGCTAATCCTCCAAACCGTTGATGATCAGGCCTGCAATGGGCCTCGCCGTCTCTTTGATTTGCGGGAATAGATCTGTGGCGTCGGGGTTACTTCTCTTCCGCTGCGGTCGCGGTCGCCGGGCCTTCTCCCATGATCAAGAGAACGGCATCCTCGTCCTTGGCGCCGTCCCAATGCACCTGTTTGCCGAAATGGGTGACGAAACTTCCGGCAGGCAACGGGGTGGTGTTGGCGGGATCGAATTTCGGCCCCGAGCCTACCCACCAGGTACCCTGCAACACGACAATGTAACGATCGTTGGGATGGAAGTGGGGCCGGCTGAAATGATTGCCCTTGGTCCATTTGTTGTAGACCATATAGAAGCCGGGCTTGTTCGGATCGCCAACGACGACGGCACTTTGCGCGCCACGGGCATCAACCGGGCTCCATGGGATCTGGTCCGGCAGTTTGTAGATCACCGCAGCGGGATTGAGTTCGGCCGCCGAGCTGATGCTCAACATTCCGGCCAGCGATATCGGCATCAGGAGCCATCGCCAAAACCGGTTGGTGGCTTTCATGGTTTCCTCCATCGAATTCCGCGGGTGCTGCCGCGTGTTTCATCTTCTCCAACTCATGCTAGCCGGTCTCGCTCCGGCGGTGCAAGAGGTCGACGCGCATGCGTGGCAGGCGAGATATCACACCGGGAAATGACAGCGCGAAAGGGCCGCTTCAGCGGCGCAGCGTCCGATCGGCTCGCGAGGGCTGGCTTTTGTTGAAAAGCAGATAGAGCGCGCGGGGGTTGGTGGTCAGATAGCGCCAGAACAGCCGGCGCGGCTCGAGCCAGATTCGCCAGGCCCATTCGAGGCCCACGTCCTGCATCCATCGCGGCGCGCGGGGCCGGCTGCCGGACAGGAAGTTGAACAATCCGCCCGCGGTTTTGATGAGGCCGACGTTGGACAGGCGCGAGGTGAACTCGTCGACAAACGCCTGCTCGTAGGGAACGCCGAGCGCGACCCACAGATAGTCCGGCGCCAGCCTGTTGATCTCATCGACCTTGGCCCGCAGTGCATCGCCTCTGAGGTAGCCGTTGCAGTGCCCGACGATCTGCAGATTCGGATACATTCTCCGGACGTTGGCGACGGCGGCGGCATTTTCGTCTTCGTCCGCGCCGAACATATAGAATGTAAGCTGCGCCGCCTCCGCCTTGCGGGCCACGACGTGAAACAGGTCGGTGGTTGCGACCCGTTCCGGCAGCGGCGTCGACGAATTCAGCCGCGACACCGTGACGAGCGGCTGGCCGTCAGCGTTGATGAGGTCGGCGGCGCGAAACAGCCGGTCCGTCATTGGCTCGGTCGAGCAGCGCGCCAGCACTTCGCCATTGGCAGAAGTCAGATAAAGCGGACGGCCGACCTGGCGTTTGGGGAACACCATGTCGATCATGAAATTGGCGGTCTGCTCGAGGTCGAGCACGGCAAGCCGCAGTCCGCCCAGCGAGATTCTGGGTACGCTGGCGGTAGCGGCCCTGCCTACCGGATTTGCGCGGCGCTCAAGCATATTGTTTGTTCCGTGGAGAGATGTCGGCCGCCGGATGGAGTTCGTTGAGGATGACACCGATCAGCTTGCGCTCGGCGCCGCCGAGGGCTGCGATGATGTCTTCCATGCAGTCGTTGATGTCGAGATTCGCCGGCAGGATCGCGGCAAGGCCGTCGGCGACATCGAGCAGCTTGCGATCTTCCGCGCTCCAGGGCATCGGAGGGCCGTCGAAGATCACAAGATCGTAACCGCCCGCGGAACGGGCCTGCGCGACCGCCTTGCGGATGGCCTCGCTTGTCCTGGATGACCCGATCGAGGGCAGGATCGAGATGCCGTTCGCGCTCTTGATGGCGCGAGAGGCTTTGGTGCCAATGCTGAGCCAGCCGAGGCGGCTGGCCTCGCGCTTGCCCGGCACCGCTATCTTGTTCGAAAGCGCGTGCGTTGCGTGATCGGCATCGATCATCAGCACCTTGGCGCCGTCGCGAGCGGCCGCCAGCGCGATATTCAAGGCGGCGACGGTGCGATATTCACTGGCGCCCGCGCCGATCACGCCTAGCACGGAGACCACGTTCGCGGCCGAGCGCTTGGCCAGCGTCTCGCGCATCTCGCGCATGGCGTTGAGGAACGTCGTCAACGGGAAGCCCGGCCGCAGCGTTGGCCAGCCCATCCGCGTCACATCGGGGATGCCGCCCATTGTCAGGATTCCACTCAGCGTCCGCATCACGTCGGATTCCTGCAGCCGCGCGATCCGCGGCTTGTCGACCAATGTAGCCGCCGCTGGCTGCGGTGGCCGATTTTCGTGCAGCGGCTTGGACGGCGGGGCTTCTTCAGCCTTGGGTTCTGGCAATGTGGGTGTCTTCGAGCCGGCTTCGCCAGGGCCCAACGACAGCTGTTCGGCAGCGACAAACCAGATCGCCGCGGCGAGCGCGCCAAGCACGAGGCCGATGATCGCGAGCAGGCTCATGGCCGGCGGGAACGAGCGCCGTTGCGGCACGGTGGCTTCGCCGATGACGCGCGCGCTCGAGGTATTGAGGCTTTCCTGTTCCTCGGTTTCGCGCGAGCGCTTGAGGAACGATTGATAGACGTCGCGGCTGGCTTCGACGTCGCGCTCAAGCTCGCGAAGCCGCACCGAAGCCTGGCTGAGCTGGACGCTCTGGCGTTTCTGCGCCTCGAGCGCCTTGTTTAGCGAGGCTTCGTAATCGCGGGCGCGCGTCAGGTCGTTTTTCGCGGACTGGGCGAAGCGCTCGATCTCTTCGTTGATGGTCCGGCGCAGGTCTTCGACCTGCTTTTCCACCTGGCGCAGGGAGGGATGCAGCGGCCCCAATTCGCCGGTCAGCTCGGCATAACGCTTGCGGGCTTCGGCGTATTGCGCACGCAGATTGGCGATGGTGGGAGACTGAAGTGCCTCCGGAATAGCGCCGGCATCGGTCGAGGCACGGCGGCTGGCTTCGATCTGATCGTACTTGGCCTGCGCGTCGAGCGTCATCGCCCGTGCGGCGGCAAGCCGCTGGTTGCTGGCTGAAAGCTGCTGATCGCTGATCAGCGTGTCCTGAGTGCCGACGAAATTATTTTGCGCCTTGTAGGCTGCGAGTGCGTTCTCCGCCGTGCGAAGCCGCGCCTGCAATTCCTTGAGCCGGCCCGACAGATCGCTGGTCGCCCGTCGCGCGGCCGTGGCTTGCGAATTCTTTGATTCCGCCAGATAGGCATTGGAGATCGCGTTGGCGAGCATCGCCGCCTTCGCCGGGTCATGGGACCAGACGTCGATATCCACGATGAAGGTGCGATCGGTCTTCTTCACATTGATGTGACGGCCCAAGGCATCCAGCGCCGCCATCTGGCCGAGCTTGGGCTCGCTGACGGGACGCACTTCGAACCCGAACAGGCCGAGCAGCGCCGCCATGATGCCATTTGAGCCGCCGCCGAACTCCGGATCCTTGTCGAGATGGGCATCCTGGATCACCTGCAGCAGGACGCTGTTCGAGGTAATCAGGCGCGCCTGGCTTTCCACCACCATTGCCAGGCCGGAAATATCCTGGGAGCGCGGCGTGAGTTCCCGATCGACCAGTTGCAGTTCCCGCGGATCGACATAGAGCTGCGCGGTCGCCAGATATTTCGGCGTCAGGCTCTTGCCGATGCCGACGGCAGCGCAGGCGCAAATCAGCCCGGCCATCGCAATCGCGGCCTTGCGCTGCCATAGCAGCTGCGTCAGCTGCCATACGCTGAAACCGGAAAGGCCTCGCGTGGGCTTTTCCGCGGCGTCCGGCTTGGACCGATTGATGGGTTGATCATACGCCAGCATGGACCCCAGCTTCCATTCGAACTGCCGAACGCGTCGGCTGAGGGGCTACTCTTCGGGTCACGCGACGCGCGCAAGGTTTCGGCGCGGAACAAACGCAACAGGAAAAATTAACCATACTCACCGGGGGACTATTCACTGAAATGGCAAAGAAAGCGTTTAAGCGCCCGTGCCCGGCAGCGCTCCGGCGAGGGGCAGGCGGGCCGTCGGGAGCCTCGTTGCCTCGGAAAGTTAATGATTCGTTGTTGATTGGCGCTTCGTCGAAACCCGTTTGCGGATCGCCGAACGCGTGCAGCCGGCCGCGGCTGCCGAAGGTCGGAGCAGAATTGCGCAGCCGGCAGCGACCGGCGCGCGGATGCTTCGTCAGCCCATCGCCGCCCCTCGCTTCGGTCTTCAGCCAGGCTGCGCTCATCAGGTTGCCGATCCAGTCCCGATGTTCGCAAATCTGGTCCTGAAGAACGCAAGGCAGACGTTCAGCCGCCGGCGCGCGTGAGAGATGTCGAACAGCCAGCACGACACCAGGTAGCTGGCCGAGCCTGTGCCAACCAGGACGATGCACGCGGCCAGATCCGAGACGTGCAGGCTTTTGTCGATCGTGATCACCGTCAGCGCCATGATCAATCCGGCAATCATCGTGAGCGCAAGTCGGCCAAGCGGCATCGGAATTGGGAAGGCCCGGCGGCTCAGGATCAATGCGCAGAAAAATCCAAGGACATCGGCGCCGAGCCGCGCCCATGCGGCACCCATCGTGCCGTATTCGCTTACGAATGCGTACGACAGGACCACATTGGCTGCGATGATCGAGGCTGTGTTGATCAGATAGAATGAATTTCGTCCCGACAGCAAAAAGCTTGCATGAAGGTATTGCTGCGTCAGGATCTGGAAAATAACGGCGACGGCCAGGATCGGCATCACTTGTGCGGCCGTCTCGCGAAAATCAGCACCGAGAACGACATTGGCGATGTGGGAGGAAATCACCGCGAATCCCAGGCATGCCGGCAGCGTGATACTGAGCAACAGTTCCACGCATTCGCCGAGATGCGATCGCACGGCAGCGCGCCCCTGACCAGCATGGATTCTTACCGCGAGCGGGAAGAAAGCGGCAGCGGCGCTCATCGCCGGCAGCATGAGAGTCTGCCGGACGAGATCGAGACCTGCGATATATCTTCCGGTGTCCGCAGAGCCGACCAGGTTGGCGATCATGAAGCGATCGGTAACGCTGGAGATGGCAAGCAAGGTGAGCGACAACGTCAGCGGCAGGCCCTGCTTTGCCGCGGCCAGCAGACCGGAACCGTCAACTTTGACGATCGTCCCTCGCCAGGCCGTGCGCGACTGGACCAGAACGGCGAGCAGGCAGGCCAGCGCCGACGATACCAGCAGGAGGAATCCCGCAGGAGCCAGGATCGCAACCGAAACGCCGAGGCAAACCGCTGATACGGCACGAACCAGCGTGGCCTTCATCGCAGTGATTGCCCGTAGCCGCGCGCGAACCAGATCCTGGGTGAGTTCAAACAAGCCGACCGCAACCGCAAGCAGCACCGCCGCCGCCGCCGCGGTGCCGTCTAATCCGACCAGACGGCCCAATCCATATGCGGCCGGTGTCGAGAGACAGCAAACAATATACCCCGAGATGACAAGACCCCGGACATCGGTACCGTCGTTTCGGGCGTGCGCGCTCAGAATCAGATTGCGAAACCACCCGGCCAGAAAGGTGCTGACCACGGAGGCGAATCCAACGCCAAGGAGATAGACGCCATAGTCATGAGGCGAAAAAAGCCTCGTGAAGATGAAGACGCTCAATAACCCCAACAGCGCGGAGAGGATATTTGCGAACAGATTGATGCTGGCTTGTCCTATCAGCATGCGCCAAGCCCGGCAGGTTCTTTTGCCGCGACACGGGGCCTGAGCAGCGTCCGCGTTTCCTCGATTGCCGTGCGGATCATCTGCACCGGCGTTCCCGAGAAGGACGCAGCCGAGAATGCGACGTCATCTTGATCCGCCCCGCCAAGCAGGCGGTTCAACTCGGCCTTGTCGAGCTTTGGCGGATCCCAATAGCTGACGCATCCCGTGCGCGAGCAAAGTGTGTGCTGGTCGGCAAACTTTGCGTCGTTCTGCACGAAATAACCGTACAACATGTATTCCGAAAACTCGCGGGTCCTGCAAAGCGCTTCGATCCAATCAAGATCGGAGACGGCTTCGATATTGGAGACCATGGCGCGGGTGGCCTGTTGGTCCCAAAATATGATGTGGCCGATGTAATCGGATGCCGGAAGGGTTGGCGCCGGAAGCCCAAGAAGCTGGTGGCTGGTCTCGACCCAGCGCGTGTGCCGCAGCAGGTTCGACGTAACCTTGCCAGGAATGCCAAGAAGCGGAATCGGGTCCGGGTATTCAAAGCGCGACAGGTCGAAATCCCGGAAGAACACGACATCGGAATCGAGGATGCAATATCGCTGGTGGGGCAGCGCGATAGTCGCAGCTATCTTGAGGATTTGCTGCACATGCCAGCCGCTGACCGGCATTGCTCGAAGCGACCACCAATATTGGCGCCGCTTGCGCTGGACGATGGGCGGCAGCGGCCGGAGCCATCCGGGCAGGAACCGGGATGCCGGAAGGACGGTTCTGCGCTCGCTCTCGAAGCGCGAAAAAAGCCACACGTCGCAATCGGGAACCAGCAGATAATGCTTCGAAAATGAACCGACGTGACGGTCGACGCTTTCGCAGAGCAGAGCACACAATTCCAGGTCACGTGCGTAGGTCGGGGTTAACAACGCTACGGCATTCGTTTCAGGACTCGCTTTGGCGACGTTCAGAGGCATGGTTTCCGGCGGGCGTTTTTCATTGCGGTTCCCAGAGAGCAAGATCGATGCCGTAGAGGCTCGCGCTCCCCACAGCATCTCGAAGTTGGTTAATTCGCCGCACGGTAACCACGTTGGACGGGTTTGCTGCTGCTGCACGACTCTGGACCGGATATTGCAGCAGCGGAAACGCAACGCTTAATCCTCGATGATCGCGTGGAAGCATGACGGCAACAGAAAACTCCCGGCGTGATTTTATTGTTCACGCCGCCAAGGTCATGGCGCTGGGCGTGTCCGGCGTTGCTGGCCTGTCCGGGACCGCTTTTGCGACACCGCAAACCCGGACTTCTGCCGCTGGCACAAGTGCAAAGCCAATTCCATATGGCGCCGCCGTGCGGGTCGATGCGTTGACATCGGATATGTCCTATCGCGCGGCGGTCATTGCGAACTGCCAGATCGTCGTCCCTGAAGGCGAGATGAAGTGGCCTGACATTCACCCGGCGCGGGACGAATACCGGTTCGAAAAAGCCGACGCGCTGATGGATTTTGCCAGGCAGAACAACATCGAGGTTCGCGGCCACACGCTGGCCTGGTATGGCGGGATGCCGGCGTGGACCGCCGCGATCGAAAGCCGCGCCGAGGCCGAGCGGGAACTGGTAGACCATATTGAAACGGTTGTGTCCCGATATCGTGGTGCCATCCCGTCCTGGGACGTGGTTAACGAGCCGCTGGTGGATTGGCCGGAAGACGAATCTTCGCTCCGTCCTTCGATCTGGACGAGCCGCCTAGGGCCGGACTATCTGCCGATCGCGCTGCGGGCGACGGCGGCGGCGGATCCCGACACGCGGCTTGTGCTTAATGAATACGATGTTGAGTTCAGGGGGGAACGCTTCGCGGCACGACGCAAGGCCCTCGTTCGACTGTTGCGTTCGCTGCGAGACCGCGATGTGCCGCTGCACGCCGTTGGATTGCAGGCGCACCTGTTCGCGGAGCGCGCCATCGACCGCGACGGGTTGCAGGAGTTGCTTAAGGAGATCGCCGCGCTGAAGCTCGACGTGCTGATTACCGAACTCGATGTGATCGATTACGAGCTTCCCGGCAAGGTCAGTGAGCGGGATGCGCTGGTCGCCGGCATAGCCGGACAATTTCTCGAAGCGGTCTGCGATGTCGTCCGTCCGAGGGCGATCCTGACCTGGGGCCTGAGCGATCGGTACACCTGGGTGCCAACCTATTTTAAACGCCCCGATGGTATGCCAAATCGGCCGCTGCCGCTCGATGCCGAGCTCAGGCGCAAGCCTCTGTTCGATGTCATCGAAGAATACCGGCGCAAGACCGTCTAGACCAAACCTGCAAGGGACCCCGTTGAGGTTCCACCCATGGATCAAACCGCATCATGAACCGCATTTTGGCCAGATTACCCGCGGCGAGGAGGTCCTAGCGTCATGCCGCAAGGCTCCCGCGCCATCGTAGCGACGTCTTCCGCGCTCGATCCCTCGATCGGGATTGTCGTCTGCGTTCCCTGCTTCCGGCGTCCGCAGCATCTGCGGCGAACGCTGGAATCGCTTGCGGATCAGCGGACCAATCGGCGCTTTGCGGTCGTCATGGTCGAAAACGACGCGTCGGGGTGCAACAGCGTGCCGGTCGCCGCCGAGTTCCTCAGGGCTGGCCGAATTTCCGGACTGTGCGCGGTCGAACCGCGGCAGGGAAACTGCCACGCCATCAATGCCGCATTTGAAATCGCGCAGACGACGTTTCCGGCCGCCGCTCATTTTCTGATGATCGACGACGACGAGATCGCTTCGGAGGACTGGCTTGAGCTGATGGTGAGCGCCGCCGAGGCCACCGGGGCCGATGTGGTCGGCGGGCCGGTGCTGCAGAGCTTCGATGACGATACAAAGCGCGGGCTTCAGCGTCATCCGGCATTTCTTCCAACCTACGACTCAAGCGGACCAGTGCCGATCATCTACGGCTGCGGCAATTGTCTGATCAAGCGGCCGGTATTTACCAGATTCCCCAGCCCCGCCTTCGATCTGCGCTTCAATTTCCTTGGCGGCGGAGACGTCGATTTCTTCACCCGCTGCCGGCGCGGCGGAATGAAATTTCACTGGGTCGCAGAGGCGGTCATCATCGAAACAGTGCCTGATGTCCGGACCCATCCCGCCTGGCTCGCGTTGCGTGGACTTCGCATCGGCGCGATCAACTACCACGTCCAGCGCAAGGCGGCGCTGACCCCTTGGTTGCGTGCCCGGCTCCTCGCCAAGATCCTGGCGCTATTGCCGCTGTCGCTGGTTCGCGCCGTCCGCCTGCTCCTGACCGAACACAAGGCGCTGATTGCCCTGCATCCCATGATCGTCGCGGCCGGTGGCGCGTTGGCG
>JBKQRS010000637.1:0-9302 GCA_052143915.1 Bradyrhizobium sp. | reverse complement strand
GAACTAGGCTTGATTTTTGTGGCGCCCGATACCAGCCCACGCGGCGAAGGCGTGCCAGGTGATCCTGCCGGCGCCTATGATTTCGGGCTCGGCGCCGGCTTTTACGTCGACGCAACGCAGCCGCCGTTCTCGCGAAATTTCCGCATGTGGAGCTACCTGACAAAGGAACTTCCCGAACTGGTCGCCGCACATTTCCCGGTCGATTTCAAACGGCAATCGATCCTCGGGCACTCGATGGGCGGCCACGGCGCGCTGACGATGGCGCTGTCGCACCCCGATCGCTATCGCGCCGCCAGCGCCTTTTCGCCGATCGTCGCACCCTCGCAAGTCCCTTGGGGTATCAAGGCGCTGGGCGGCTATCTCGGCGACGATAAGGAAGCATGGCGCAGGCACGACGCCGTCGCGCTGATCGAGGATGGCGCCAGATTTTCAGATCTGCTGGTCGACATCGGCGATGCCGACCCGTTCCTGGGCGAGCAACTGCGCCCGGAATTGCTGGAACATGCATGTGCAAAGGCAAACATACCTCTGAATCTGCGTCGGCAAAACGGCTATGACCACAGTTACTATTTCGTTTCCACCTTCATGGCCGATCACCTTCGCTGGCATGCCGCGCGGCTCAAAGCCTAGTTTCTGGCCCGGCAGCTCATTGCGGCGCACCGTAGTTGGGCGCGAGCAATCGGTTTCGCAGCAAATAGCTCATGGTGCGCGACCAGGATTCGTCGGTATTGCTGCGGAAGTCTGCGCTCATGGCCCTGATGAGCTGCCCTGTATGCGCATCCCGCAGGTAGATATTCATGTTGAGGATGAGGGCCGAGACCTTCTGAACCAGGCCGGTGATGGCGATATCGGCACCAAGCCGCTGCGCGAGTTCCACGTCACAGCCGCCACAAGCCTGCAAGTTACTGGCGTGTGCCGCAGCATTGACCGGCGCGATGTCGAGCACGACAAATTTGCCCGCGTCCGCCAACCCTTTGCGCAGCTGTTCGCTGATATCCCTGAGCCGCCGCTGCTCGTCCGCCTGCGGCCCCTTCATTTCGCCCTCCAAACTGGTATCGAGCAGCTCGAAGTCGAATACCGCGGCCTTGAGTGGCTCGGCAGCCGCGGGCCGGCAGACCAACAGAATAACCGCGATGAGGAGACCGAACATTCGCATGATCGTGGTCCGTGGATTCAGCGTGCGGATTGTATAAGGTAGTTCGGCCAAGTATCAAACCGGAACCGGCTCTATCGCCGGCCGGTCGAAGGAAACATCCAGGAGAAGACATGATCCGACTTTTGGTCGGTCTCGTCATCGGCCTGAGCACGCTGGGCACCAGCGCGCTTGCGGCCGATCCCGTCGAAATCGGCATCGGCTATCTTCGCCGCGCCGGCTTCAAGCCGACGCTGTCGCTGGTCGAGGAGCCGGCTGCGAATGACGGCGTCGCCGGCGCGCGGCTGGCGATCGAGGATAACAACACCACTGGCAAGTTCCTCAATCAGCATTTCACCCTGGAGGAGCTGCGGCTCAAGGAAGGTGATGACGCGGCCGCAGCGGCGATCGGCCTAGCCGACCGGAACATCGCCTTCATCATTGCCGACCTGCCCGCCGATGCCTTGCTGAAGGCCGCCGACGCCGTCCGCGATCGCGGAGTGGTATTGTTCAATGCCGGAGCGATCGACGATCGCCTGCGCGAGGAAGACTGTCGGCCCAACGTGATCCACGTCGCCCCGACACGTTCGATGCTGGCGGACGGTCTCGCCCAGTATCTCGTCTGGAAGCAATGGAAGCGCTGGCTGATGGTGGTCGGATCGCATCAGGAAGACAAGCTCTATGCGGAAGCGCTGCGGCGCGCCGCCTCGCGCTTTGGCGCCAAGATTGTCCAGGAGCGGGTCTTCGAGGATACCGGCGGCGCGCGGCGCACCGACAGCGGCGTGACGCTGATCCAGCGTCAGATGCCGGTATTCACCCAGCAGGCGCCCGCCTATGACATTCTTGTCGCAGCCGATGAGAGCGAGGTATTTGCGTCCTACCTGCCGTACCGGACCTGGGACCCGAGGCTGGTCGCGGGATCCGCCGGCCTGGTTCCGAAAAGCTGGGACGCCGCTCAGGATCAATGGGGCGCGGTGCAGATGCAAAATCGGTTTCTGAAGTTGAATTCGCGCCATATGACGGCACTGGACATGCAGGCATGGACGGCGGCACGCATGATCGGCGAGGCCGCGTCGCGGGTGAATTCAGGCGATCGCAAGGCGGTGCTCGATTTCCTCAAGGGCCCGGATTTTTCTGTTGCGGCATTCAAGGGCCAGCGGCTCACGCTGCGCCCCTGGAACCTGCAGCTTCGTCAGCCGATTTTACTGGTGGATGGCCGCATGGTGGTTTCCGTGTCGCCGCAGGAAGGATTCCTGCATCAGGTCTCGGAACTCGATACGCTTGGCGTGGATCAACCCGAAACCAGGTGCAGGCTGCACTGAAACTGCGATGGAGGTTTCCCGGATGTGGCGCCGTTGCGTTCTCGTCGGAACTGCCCTTTGGCTTGCGGGCGCCCTGCCGGCCTCCGCCTTCATCGCCTATGTGTCGAACGAAAAAAGCAACACCGTTTCGGTGATCGACACAGACCAGTGGGCCGTCATCAAGACGATCAAGGTCGGCCAGCGGCCGCGCGGGATCGAATTCACCAGGGACGGCAAGTTCGTGCTGGTCGCGGTCGGCGACGATGACACCATCCAGATGATCGATACCAGCACGCAGGAAGTGACTGACACCCTGCCCTCGGGGGCAGATCCCGAGTTTTTTGTCCAGGACAAGGCCGGCAAGATTCTCTACGTCGCCAACGAGAACGACAATACGGTCACCATCATCGATCTCGAAAAACGCGCACGGATGGGCGACGTTCAGGTCGGTGTCGAACCTGAGGGCATGGCGATCAGCCCGGATGGAAGGATTCTGATCAATACGTCCGAGACGACCAACATGGCCCATTTCATCGATACCGAAACGCGCCAGATCGTGGCGAATGTCCTGGTCGATTCGCGTCCGCGTTTCGCCGAATTCAAGCGCGACGGCTCCGAATTATGGGTTTCCTCGGAGGTCGGCGGCACTGTTTCCATCATCGATCCGGTCAAGCATGCGGTCACGACGAAGATCACCTTCGATATTCCGGGTTTGCGGAAGGAAGCAATCCAGCCCGTTGGGATCGGTATCACCGCCGACGGCAAGACCGCGTTCATCGCGCTCGGCCCTGCCAATCGTGTCGCCGTGGTCGATGCCGCGAGCCATAAGGTCATCAAATACCTGCTGGTCGGGCAGCGGGTCTGGCACATGGCGTTTACGCCGGACGAAAAATGGCTTCTGGTCACGAATGGCATATCCAACGACGTGTCCGTCATTGATGTTGCGGCGCTCAAGGTGACCAAGACCATACAGGTCGGCGAACTGCCCTGGGGCATTACGATCGCGAAGCAATGATGCAACCCGATATTTCCATCGCTGGCGACACGGCAAACGGCCTGCACGATCCGTCCTATCCGGATGCCGCGGCGCTGGCGATCGAGGTTGTCAGCCACAGCTACGGCCCTCGCAGGGCGCTCGACAATGTCAGCTTCACGGTTGCGGCCGGAAGCTTTACGGCGCTGCTCGGCCTCAACGGTGCGGGCAAGAGCACGCTGTTTTCGATCGTCACCCGGCTATTCGGCATGCAGGCCGGGCATATCCGCATTTTCGGTCATGATATCCAGCGCGAGCCCGGCGAGGCGCTGCGCTGCATGGGCGTGGTGTTTCAGCCGCGCACGCTGGACCTCGATCTCTCCGTCACGCAAAACCTGCTCTATCATGCGGCCCTGCACGGTATCCATCGCCGCGAGGCGCGGATACGCTCGGACGAAACATTGTCGCAGATGGGCCTTGCCGACCGCCACGGCAGCAAGGTGCGCGATCTCTCCGGCGGGCAAATGCGGCGGCTGGAAATTGCGCGGGCTCTTCTGCACCGGCCGCGTCTTCTGTTGCTCGACGAGGCGACCGTCGGACTGGACGTCAAGGCGCGGGCCGAGATCCTCGGCCACGTGCGCCGCCTCGTCATTGAGCAAGGCATCGGCGTCTTGTGGGCCACGCACCTATTCGACGAGATCGAGCCGACCGACGATCTCGTCATTCTGCATCGGGGACGAATTCTCGCGGAAGGCAAGGTGGCGTGCATCGTCGCGAAAGCCAGGGCGCGCGACCTCAATTCTGCGTTCGCACAGTTGACCGAAACCGGTCCGGGATCCGAGGGTACCGTGCCATGAGCGCAGTGATCGCACACGACAGGCGGACAGGATTCTCGTTCGCGCAATATCTCACCTGCATGAACGGCATCGTTTGGCGCGAGGGACTGCGCTTCGTCCACCAGCGCGAACGCTTCATCTCGGCGCTGGTGCGACCGCTGGTATGGCTGTTCATCTTCGCTGCCGGCTTCCGCCAGGTGCTCGGCATCTCCATCATCCCGCCATACGAAACCTATATTCCCTATGAGATCTATATCACGCCCGGGCTGATGGCGATGATCCAGCTCTTCAACGGCATGCAATCGTCGCTTTCGATGGTCTATGACCGCGAGATGGGCAACATGCGCACCCTGTTGGTGAGCCCGCTGCCGCGCTGGTACCTGCTGTTCTGCAAGCTTCTCGCAGGCACCGCCGTCTCCGTTCTCCAGGTCTATGCCTTCCTGCTGATCGCGTGGTTCTGGGACATTGAACCGCCGCCGATCGGCTATCTCACGGTGTTGCCCGCGCTGGCGCTCTCCGGGCTGATGCTTGGGGCGCTGGGCATGCTGATCTCGTCCGGCATCAAACAGCTGGAGAACTTCGCCGGCGTGATGAACTTCGTCATCTTCCCGATGTTCTTTGCTTCCTCCGCGCTTTATCCGCTGTGGCGGGTGCAGGAGGGAAGCCCGATGCTTTATTACGTTTGCCAGTTCAATCCCTTTACCCATGCGGTCGAACTGACGCGCTTCGCGCTGTATGGAAAGATCAACTGGGTCTCGTTGGCGGTGGTTGGCGGCTGCACGGCCGTCTTCATGATCGGCGCAATGTTCGCCTACGATCCATCACGCGGACTAAGCCGCCGCGGACCTGCTGGAGGCGAGACATGAGATGGTTGACGGCGCTCTGCGTGCTGGTTGCGGTGGCTGGGCCGGTCGATCAAGGTCTCGCCGCCGATCCGCGCTACCCCGATTGGCCGTGCGCCCAGGCCAAGGTTCCGGAGGTCTCGCTCGCGGCGGTCTGGAACGGCCCCGCTCTCGGTGACGCCACGACCAAGTGGAGGGATAATCCCAAGATCAACGCCCTGATTCCACGGCTTGCGGCGCGGCGCACCCCGCTGGATCAGGCGGAGAAAACGATCGCCGAATTTCTGTCGGAATCGGCCGCCGAAAAAAATGAGAGAGGCAAGCTGCTGTTCGCCGGGCTGTTCGAAACGCTCAACGCCGAGCGCGCTACGGTGATGAATGGGCTTGAACGCATAACCCGCAAGCAGCGCGAGGCCGCCGACAAGGTTCGCAGCGACACGCAGGCGCTGCAGACCCTGCAGGATGCGCCTGCCAAGGATCAGGCCAAGATAGACGAACTCGGCAACCAGCTGGTATGGGAGACGCGGATTTTCGAGGACCGGCGGCGTGTGATCAAATTCGTGTGTGAGGTGCCGACAACGATCGATCGACGACTGTTCGCGTTGGGCCGGGTGATCCAGCAAGAAATGGAATAAGGCGCACGGCGCACAAGTCCCGCCTTTGTTCCTTCCGCGGCTTAGATCATGATCCGATGAGGTTGAATCGGATCATGATCCCGTCTCTTATTGTTTGAGCATGATCTTTTCGGAAAACCGGTACCCACTTTTCCGGATCATGCTCTAGCGCTGAAGCGATTTCTCCGCGCTGGGCCGCGGCTCGGGCTCTGAATCGGCCAGCGGCAAGTCGGCACGCTGCCAACCGTCGGTGCCTTCGGGATACCAGGCGACGTTGGAATATCCGTAAGTTAACGCCCGTTTTGCCGCGTTCCACGACATCCAGCAATCGGCCAGGCAGTAGATCACCAGCTGCTTGGCCTGATTGCCGCCGGAGGCGCGGACAAGGCCATTGCGCAGATAATCCTCGCTCGCCGTTGCGAGCGTTCCGTAACCGGTGTCAGGCAGCCAGATGCTGCCGGGAATGTTCAACCTCGGCCTGTCACGCCAGACCGTGCCTGCGGGAAGATTTGGCGGCTTCGGCGGACGCGGCAGCACGTCGACGAAGGCACCAGATCCCGAACGCCAGATCGCTTCGGCCTGCGCAGTCGTCAGAACGCGCGCACCGGCCAGCGTTGCGGGCACCGGCGCGCGATAATTGTCCGTGCGGTATCCCTCTGGCTCGGGAGGGTTTTCCTGCGCGCGCCCCAATACCGTTAACGCGAGCGTCACCGCAAGGAAGCCCGCAAGCGCCCACCTCATGGCTGCTTGGCCGTCATCTCCGCTGTGATCGGCCGGTCGTTTTCGTCGAGCAACGGCACGCCAAAATCGAGCAGGATCTTGTTGATCGCCGGCTGGTTCTCCTGGATCAGACGGTTGAGCAATCGTTTCCAGTTCTGATCGGCTGCACGAACCCCCATGCCGATGCGGTAGATCAGCTTCGGCCCCGACGTTTCCTTGACCAGCGGCGTGACGTGGAGCGGCGGATCGGCCTGCTTGGCGTAGTAGCCCGCCATCGGTCCCCACAGCACGCCGGCGTCGATCTCTCCCGCCTTCAAGTCCTTGATCATCTCACTAACCGAGGAGTCGACGCGGGTGTCGATCATCAGCGGATAGGGCTTGGCTTTGGCCATGAGGCCGTTGGCGGCCATGTTGGTCGCGGGTGGCGTGCCTGCGACGATGCCAAGGCGTTTACCCTTCAGACGGGTGTCGCCGAGCGATGCAACATCCTCCAGTCCGCTGCCCGGCTTGGCAACCAGCGCATAGGCCGTGCGGTAATAGGGATTGGTGCCTTGGACGAGCTCATCGCCTTGCGGGAAGCCCATGATGACGTCGCATCGATGCGCGGAGAGCGTCATTCGAACGAAGCCGGTCGCCTGCGGGAAGTACATGTAGTCAAGCTTCTTCTGAAGTTTTTCGGCGAACAATTCGGCGAGCTTGTTCTCAAATCCCTCGCCCTTCTCGTCGGAGAATGGGAGATTGCGTGGGTCAGCGCATACCCTCAAGACCTTGGGGTCGACCAGTTCGATCGATAGGTCGGTGTTATCCGGCGCCTGCTGCGCTTTTGCGGCTTCCCGGTTGCCCGTCGCCGCGGCGGCGATGCAAATCGCTGCAATCATCTGCCATCGGCGCAACGCAGCATAGTTCATTGTCGTCTCCTCTGTCGTTTGACGCTGGCGCGCAACTGCTGACGCCCGGTGGATTGGCTGACGCCCATATTGTTCATTTATTCGCCATGCAGGCATCTTCGGTTTTTTGCGCGGCGGGCGGCTTGTCTTCGTGTTTGGCGGGCCGGCCGCGGGGGACTGCGTCATTGGCGCGGGCCCGCAGATAGACGTAGATATCGTCGAGATAGCAGACCACGTTCCTGTTTTCGCCGAACGAGGGCATGACGTTTTCCTGCGATGAGGAGACGTTCTTGCGGCCGGTGGCGACCACCCCGAGGAAGTCTGCGTAGTCCATGGTCTTCAGCGAATCCTTCAGTGCCGGAGCGTAGGTCGAACCCATGCCGTCGGGGCCATGGCAGACGTGACATTCCGAGTGATAGCGGCGGAACCCGGAATAGGTGTACCAGTCCACGGTGCCATCGGCGGCGACTTTGAAGGTCGGGTTGCCCTCCTTGTCGAGATATTTGCCGTTCTCGGATTTGACCGCTGCCGGATCGACGGCGGTTTCTGCGACAGCGATATTTCCCGATGCCGCGACGGCGATCGCGGCAACTCCAAACCAGATCTTGCGCAAGCAATTGTCCTCGGCATTCGATGAACAGAGAGCCGTCCCGGCGCGCCAACCGCGCCGGGACGGTTGGTTGCCTCACTGTGGCAGCGCGAACACCGTCAGCGTGCCGCCGAGCGCGGTATAATTGCTCAGCGCCGCATAGCCGCCCACCGCGCCCAGACCCGCGGTCGGATCGGTCAGGCCCGCCGCAAGCCCGATGCCGGCCCAGCCGCCGACCCCGGACAGCACCGCAACATACTGCCGGCCGCCATGCTCGTAGGTCGTGACGTTGCCGATGATCCCCGACGGGGTCTTGAACTTGTAGAGTTCCTTGCCCGTCTTGGCATCGACCGCCTTCAGGTAACCTTCCAGCGTGCCGTAGAACACCACGCCGCCCGCGGTGGCCAGCGCTCCCGACCACACCGAGAACTGCTCCTTGTCCGACCACACGATCTTGCCGGTCTTGGCGTCCCACGCGATGAAGTTGCCCATGTTGGTCTGGCCCGGAGGCGGATACATGGACAGGGTCGCGCCGACGTAAGGCTGACCGGCGGTGTAGCTCACGCGGAACGGCTCATAGTCCATGCACACGTGATTGGTCGGGACGTAGTTCAGCTCCGTGATGGGCGAGTAAGCCGAAGGCTGTTCGTCCTTCGAGCCGAGCGCCGCCGGGCAGATGCCCTTGTAGTTCACGTCCTCGCCGGCGGAGCCGGGCGCGAATTTCGCGACCACTTCCGGACGGCCATAGTTCTTCGAGGATTTGTCCATATCGATCTTGGTCGACCAGTTGACGGCCGGATCGTATTTTTCGGCGACGAGGAGCTCGCCGGTCACGCGATCGAGCGTATAGCCGTAGCCGTTACGATCGAAATGCACGAGCACCTTCTTCGAACCCTGGTTTTGGAGAACCATTTCGTTGATGCCGTCATAGTCCCACTGATCGTGCGGCGTCATCTGGTAGATCCATTTGACCTCGCCCGTATCGGCGTTACGCGCCCAGATCGACATCGACCATTTGTTGTCGCCGGGACGCTGCACCGGGTTCCAGGTCGAGGGGTTGCCGGACCCGTAATAAACGAGGTTCAGCTCGGGATCGTAGGAGATCCAGCCCCAGGTCGCCCCGCCGCCGATCTTCCACTGATCGCCTTCCCAGGTGCTGGTGGAGGAGTTCTCGCCGACCGGCTTGCCGAGGGCGGTGGTCTTTTCGGGATTGATCAACGTGTCCGCATCCGGACCCATCGAGTAGCCGCGCCAGGCCAGCTTGCCGTCCGACGTGTTGTAGGCCGACACCCAGCCGCGAACGCCGAATTCGCCGCCGGACACGCCAATCAGCACCTTGTCCTTGACGACGAGCGGAGCCGAGGTTCCGGTCGAGCCCTTGGAGGGATCGCCATCCTTGACCTGCCAG
>JBKQRS010000636.1:0-6382 GCA_052143915.1 Bradyrhizobium sp. | reverse complement strand
ACTTCCCCGGCTGGGTGGCGCAGGTGTCGCTCGCTGCGTCCGATGCTGGCGTCGGCGAAGCCGAACGCGCGCTCAAGAACGGCGCGCTCGGCGTGCAGATCTACACCAACGTCGCCGGCAAGCCGCTCGACCGGCCGGAATACGCACCGTTCTGGAAGAAGATGAACGAACTCGGCGCGCCGATTTGGCTGCATCCGGCGCGCGGCGCCGAAACACCGGATTATCTCGACGAGAAAAAGTCTCTCTACGAAATCTGGTGGACGATCGGCTGGTCCTACGAGACCGCCTGCGCCATGCTGCGCCTGGTGTACTCCAAGATCATGGATAATCATCCCAACCTGAAAATCATCACGCACCACTTCGCTGGCATCGTGCCGATGCTCGAAGGCCGTCTCGGGCCGGGCAATGACGTGATGGGCAATCGCACCACCGATGAAGATTACGTCGCGCTGCGTAAGAGCCTAAAGAAACGGCCGCTCGATTACTTCAAACAGGATTTCTGGGCCGACACCGCAGCTTTCACGGCGGAGCCGGCGACCAAGTGCGGCATGGAGTTCTTTCCTATCGACAAGATCGTGTTCGCCTCCGATTGCCCGTTCGATCCCGAAGGCGGCACGATGTATCCGCGCGAGACGCTGAGAATTCTCGAGAAGCTCAAGCTTGACAAAACGACGAGTGACAAAGTCTTTTACAGAAATCTCGAAGCCGTCACGGGCAAGAAGCTGGTGAAGTGAGTTAGGGTCCAGACTCATAAAATGTAACTCGTTGATGCGAATCGCACATTTCCATCCCCTTCAAGAGGCGGATCACGCGGAAAGCAGCACGTATCAGCGAGTTTCGCGATTAATGAGTTTTGACCCTAGTTAGGCGGGCGCATTCCTTTCGATCGGCGGCCAAATAGGTTGTCGGCGCGGACACCAGGAGCAAGCGTAGCAATCTGTCGGTTTTCGTGAGATTAGACTAGGTTGGTGACATGCAGCGGCAGGATTCATCACTCCTCTCAATCGCCGCGGCAGTTATGTTGTCCCGCAACCAATCGATCAACCGCTTCCCCACCCGGCGGTTTGCGGCGGCGCGGTCACGGCAGAGCGCTTCATCAGGCCCATGATGAAGACTGCGCAGGCGGCGACGAAAACCGGAATGGCGCCTGCGAAGAAGATGACGGAAATATGCCACTGCAGCGAGAGCATGATCCCGCCCACGACAGGACCAACGATCGACCCGATGCGCCCGATGCCAAGCGCCCAACCGACGCCGGTCGAACGGATGAACGTTGGATAGTAGGTTGCCGCTAGCGCATTTGAGCCAATTTGAGCGCCAACGACACAGAACCCGGTGGCGAAAACGGCCGGGATGATCAAACCGATTGTCGCTCCAGCTAATCCGATGCTGGCAATGAACACCCCAGCCAAGAAAAACGTGCCCACGAGGACCCAATAGGGGCCGAAGCGGTCCATGAGGCGGGCCAATATCAGCGTGCCTACGATCCCGCCTACTTGAACCAGGGCCGCTGTCATCACCGCCAGCCGTACCGATACCCCGGCATTGTTGATGACGGTGGGGAGCCAGTTGGCAAGAAAGTAAAGATCCAGCAAGTTCATGAAGAACATGATCCAAAGCAAGATCGTTCCGAGCGCGCGTCCCTCCGTGAAGAGATGGCGCACCGTCCATCCACTAGGATGCTCCTCCGGCGCGACAAATTTTGTTCCGCTTGCAAAGACGAGCTGCGGATTGATCCGCTGTAAAATCCTTCCGATGCGCTCATCCTCGGTTCCTCGCAAAGCGAGGAGCCGGACCGACTCGGGAAGCCAGAGGAGAAGCACAGGCAACAGTACCAGCGGGAAAAGACCGCCTACCCAGAACACTGCGGTCCATCCGTAGAGTGGAACGAGCTGTGCCGTGACGACGCCGCCGAGGGCCGACCCCAGGGAAAAACCGATGAACATCACCATCACCATCGTCGTTCGGCTCCGAAGCGGGCTGAACTCGGACGTGATCGCGATGGTGTTCGGCATCGCACCCCCGAGGCCGAGGCCGGTCACGAACCGCCACGCCATTAGGCTGGCCAGAGAATCAGCGCTGACCGTCAGCAGCGTGCACAAGCCGAAACCGAGTGTGGACAAGACGATTACTGGCTTACGCCCAAACCGGTCGGCGGCGGGTCCAAACACCAGGGCTCCGACCGTGAGCCCAAACAATCCGATGCCGAAAACTGGTCCAAGGGCGCCAGGCGGCAGTTGCCATGCCCGGCTGAGGCTTGGCGCCACATAGCCGATTGCCTGGGCGTCAAAGCCGTCCATGAACACGACGGCGGCGCACAACACGGCAGTTAGCACCTGAGATCCGCTGATCTTTTGGTGATCGATCAGCGCGGGCACGTTTACCGGAACAGCTGCGGCGCGCGTGTCCATTGCTGACCTCACGAGAAACAAAGAAATCCAGATCAAGGTTCCCTTGCCGGCTCGGCACGATCCTTTAACAGTGCCCAGCCCCTTCGATAAATCCGGGTAGGTGGGCAACAATAACAATGCCGATCTCGCAGCATATTTCCCTGGCAACGGAATATACATCTGGAGCATTACCACAGGCTATACTAAGAACACGCGGCGACGAACCGATACTTCCGCAGTTGGAACACAAGCGGTCATTGCGCGGACATCGTGAATGTGTAGCGATTGACCGGACCTCGACCGTTTCTTACGGTGTTGACGCGCAGCGGAAATCGCTGGGGTGGAGGATGTTTCGCCTAGCGCGCGGAAATGCTAGCCTTGCTTAATTCTGGTTCATCATAGACCGCCGTCTCAATTCTTTCCCGAACGCGACACGCCAACAGGGAGGAGAAGTAATGGCCCGTTTTACAGTCAACGGTAAGCCGCACGAGATCGAAGTCGATTCCACAACGCCGCTCCTTTGGGTGTTGCGTGAGCAGGTGGGCCTTACCGGAACAAAATATGGCTGCGGCATTGCGCAATGTGGAGCGTGCACCGTGCACATTGACGGTACGGCAATCCGCTCATGCTCCCTGCCGATCAGCGAGGCCGAGGGCAAGCAGGTCACCACCATCGAAGGACTTGCTCAGAACGGTGTTCTGCACCCCGTTCAGAAGGCTTGGCTCGAGCATGACGTGCCGCAATGTGGTTACTGCCAGAGCGGGATGATCATGGCTGTGGCCGCGCTCCTGATGGAGAAGCCGAAACCCACCGATGCCGACATCAACGCTGCCATCACTAATATCTGCCGCTGCGGTACCTTCCAGCAGGTGCGCGAGGCAATTCACGCCGCGACGAACGCGTGAAGAGGGAGGATGCCATGAATTACGCTCCGCAAATGAATCGCCGCTCTTTCGTCATCGCCGCCGCCGCGGGCGGCGGAGGGCTCGCACTCGGCCTCGTACTTCCCTTCGGTCCGCGCGGGGCTTCGGCCGCGGTCGGCGGGCCGGAAATCAATGCATGGGTGGTGATCCAGCCCGACGAGACCGTGGTTATCCGTATTGCCAAATCGGAAATGGGTCAGGGGACGATGACGGGTCTCGCCCAGCTGGTCGCGGAGGAACTCGAATGCGAGTGGTCCAAAGTCACGATTGAATATCCAACTCCAGGTCAGAACCTCGCTCGCAAACAAGCCTGGGGTAGCATGTTCACCGCGGGGAGTCGCGGAATCCGTGAGTCGCAAGAACTCGTTCGGAAAGGCGGCGCGGCAGCCCGTCAGATGCTGATCCAAGCTGCGGCCAATGGCTGGAATGTTCCGGCTTCAGAGTGCAGCGCAGCTGGTGGCGTGATCACGCACAAGACTTCGGGTCGCACGACGACTTTCGGCAAGGTAGCGGATGCTGCCGGCAAGCTCGAGGTACCGAAAGAAGTCGAACTCAAGGACCCGAAGGACTGGAAGATCGCGGGCAAGCCGCTGAAGCGACTTGACACTCTCGAGAAGCTCACCGGCAAGTTGGTCTACGGCATCGACGTCTCACTACCCGGCATGCTCAATGCCTGTATCAAGGATTGTCCCGTTTTCGGCGGCAAGGTGAAGAGCTTCGACGCCGAAAAAGTCATGGGCATGAAGGGCGTGAAGAAAGTCGTCCGGGTTGGCGAATCCGGGGTCGCCGTCGTTGCGGACACCTGGTGGCAAGCCAAAATGGCGCTCGATGCTCTCCCGATCGTCTGGGACGAAGGCGAGAACGCCAAGGTGTCGAGTGCATCGATTGCCGAATGGCTGAAGGCCGGGCTCGATGCCGACCAGGCGTTTGTCGGCAACCAGAATGGCGATGCGAAAGCCGCGCTCGCCAACGCGGCAAAGAAGGTGGAGGCAGTCTACTCGTACCCATACCAAAACCACGCGACCATGGAGCCGATGAACGCGACCGCGCTCTACACGGCCGACAAATGCCAAGTCTGGTGTCCCACCCAGAACGGTGACGCCGCGCTCGCGGCGGTTATAGAGGCGTCTGACCTGCCGGCCCCCAAGTGCGACGTCCACAAGGTCACGCTCGGCGGCGGTTTCGGCCGGCGTGGCTTCACTGATTTTGTACGGCAGGCTGTGGCGATCGCCAAACAGATGCCAGGTACGCCGGTGAAGCTGCTCTGGTCGCGTGAAGAGGACATGACGCACGGACGGTATCATCCGGTCACCCAGGCGAAGATGGTTGGCGGTTTCGATGCGAATGGAAATTTGAGCGCATTTCACATGCGGATATCAGGGCAATCAATCCTCGCCTCGGTGCGTCCGGAGAATCTGCAGAATGGGCGCGACCCGGCCACGTTCCAGGGCCTCAACCCGAGCGGACTGGAAGCGGCGATCGGCTACACCATTCCAAACCTGCTGATCGATCATTCCATGCGCAACCCGCATGTCCCGCCGGGCTTCTGGCGCGGCGTGAACATCAACCAAAACGCCATTTATCTCGAGTGTTTCATGGATGAGCTCGCGCATTCGGTCGGCCAGGATCCGTTTGAGTTCCGGCGCAAGCTGATGAGCGAACATCCCAAGCATCTCGCTGTCCTTAACGCGGTGGCGGAAAAAATCGAATGGGAAAAGCCCCCCGCGCAAGGTGTTCATCGCGGAATCGCGCAAATGATGGCCTTCGGCAGCTACGTCGCCGCAGCCGCCGAAATTTCCGTTGTCGGCGACAGCAAGATTAAGATCCATCGCATCGTTGCGGCGACCGATCCCGGGTACGCGGTCAATCCAGCGCAGATTGAGCGGCAGATAGCAGGCTCGTTCGTCTATGGTCTTTCCGCTTTGTTCTATCAGCAGTGTACGGTCAAGGACGGACGCATCGAGCAGGAGAATTTCGATACCTACAACTCGATGCGCATCGCCGAGATGCCGAAGATCGAAACGATCGTCATGCCGAGCGGCGGCTTCTGGGGTGGCGTAGGCGAGCCGACGATTTGCGTCGCAGGGCCGGCGGTTCTCAACGCGTTCTTCAGTGCGACGGGCAAGCGAATCCGCTCGTTTCCGCTGAAGAATCATAACATAGAATTTGCGTGAACCTGGAGCGGCGCCTGGAAGGTCGCCTTGTCCCGTTGAATGTTTTGTCCATGAAGTTGACTCGTCTTTCCATCGCGGCCGCCGCCGTCCTGGCATCGATTGCAGCGGCCATGGCGGCCTCCCCTGAGTCGCCGGTCGGAGCGGCGTCTTGCTCGGGCTGCCATCCAGCAAGACCTGATCTGGAGAGCGCCGTGCCGAGGCTGGCGGGCCGCAATGCTGCGGACATCGTGGCGCAAATGCGGGCTTTCCGATCAGGTCAGCGCGCCGCAACCGTGATGGACCGCATCGCCAAGGGTTACTCGGATGCCGAGGTCGAGGCGATTGCAGCCTGGTATGCGGCACAGCAGTAGGAAAACCGTGAGGATGAACGGGAAGCGCACCAGTCGTCGGCATTTCCTGAAGACCGCGATCGCAGCCGGGGCATCGACCGCTCTCCGACAGGCACCAGCGGTCGCGCAAGGGACATCCCGCGTGGTGGTCGTCGGGGGAGGCTTTGCAGGAAGTACGTGTGCTCGCGCGCTCAAGCGGCTCGATGCGAAACTTCAGGTGACGATGGTCGAGGCAAGCCCAACTTTTACCGCCTGCCCGTTGAGCAATGCAGTTATCGCCGGCTTGCGCGAACTCAAAGCCCAGCAGTTCACCTATGAAGGAGTGGCGGGCGATGAGGTTAAGCTGGTCGTTGCGACTGCAATTGCAATTGATTCCCAGGCCCGCACGGTCGCACTCGACTCCGGGGAAACGCTTTCCTACAACCGGCTAGTCTTGGCACCGGGTATTGATATTCGCTGGGATGCGTTGCCCGGGTACGATGAGGCGGCTGCCAATCGTATGCCGCACGCTTGGAAGGCTGGCGAGCAGACAACGCTTCTGCGCCGACAGCTGGAGGCAATGGAGG
>JBKQRS010000635.1:0-7842 GCA_052143915.1 Bradyrhizobium sp. | reverse complement strand
TCTTCCCTTCAGGGAAAAAAGCGCTTCGTCTAAAATGACTTAGACCGAGCCCCTGGCAGCGGGCGACGGGGCACGGCGGGGGCCGGAAATATACGGAAACATATGTTGGATCTAGCAATTGTAGGCGGCGGGCCGGGCGGCCTGATGAGCGCGTGGTACCTCAAAAGGAAACTGGGCGAGCTTTGCCGCGTCACCATTTTCGAGGCGTCCGATCGGATCGGCGGCAAGATTCTCACGCGCAAATTCGATTCCGCACCGGCCATCTACGAAGCCGGCGTCGCCGAGATCTACGATTACTCGATGACCGGCCCCGACCCGCTGCGCGAGTTAATCCAGCATTTCGGCCTGCAGACGATTCCGATGGATGCCGAGCAGGTCCAGCTCGATGGCGAGCTCCTCAACGACGTGCCGGGCATGCGCCGCAAATACGGGGCGAAGACCGCGGAGGCCATCGAAGCGTTCCGCAAGCGCTGCACCGAAATGGTGTCGCCGCTTGAATATTACGAAGGCGTCGGCGCGCACGACAACGAGCATCCCTGGGCCTATATCACCGCCGAGGAATTGCTCGACAGGGAGGTCGACGATCCCACCGCCAAGCGCTTCTTCAAGGTGATGGCGCGCTCCGATATCGCCACCGAGAGCCACAACACCAACGGACTCAATGCGCTGAAGAACTTCGTGATGGATGTCGACGGCTATATCGGCCTCTATTCGATCCAGAACGGCAATGAGCAGCTGATCGAGTGCCTGCAATCCGAGGTCGATGCCGATATCCAGCTCAATCATCGCGTCCTCAAGGTCGGCAAGACCGCGGCCGGCCGTTATCAACTCAACATGATGAACGGCAAGGGGCCGGAGACCAGGGATTTCGATCTGGTGCTGATGTGCCTGCCGCATTCCTGGCTCGCCACCATGAGCTGGGACGGCGAGCAGTTGCGCAAGTCGATGGTCAAGCATATCGCCTATTTCGACCGGCCTGCGCATTATCTGCGGGTTTCGATCCTGTTCGATGAGCCATTCTGGGGAAACAGGATTCCGGGCTCATGGTTCATGTCGGAGGCCTTTGGCGGCTGCTGCGTTTATAACGAGGGCTCCCGCCACGACGTTGGCAGGCACGGTGTCCTGAACTGGCTGATCGCCGGCTCCGACGCGCTGGCGTTCGCCAACCTCAGCGACCAGGAGCTGATCGACGCCGCGCTGAAGTCTCTGCCGGCCTCGTTCGGCGACGCGCGCGGGCATTTCCTGGAAGGCAAGACCCATCGCTGGCTCTCGTCGGTGAATGCGCTCCCCGGCGGCATGCCGGCGCGCGACGTGATGACGAATCACCGGCCCGATCCGAAACAGCATCCTGGCCTCGTCGTGGTCGGCGACTATCTGTTCGATTCGACGCTGAACGGATTGCTCGATTCCTCCGATGCCGCCACCGACATCATCGTCACCGAAATGATGCGGTTGCGCCGAGCGCGCGGCGAGGGCGGCAAGCCGGCGCCCGACAAGATCGATCGCGGGTATTTTGCGAATTACCGCGGGCTCGGACCCTATACCGAGGTCTGGAGCCGGTTCACCGATCCCGCCTACCTGACGGATCTCATCAAGATCGTCTGGAACCGCGCCCGCGGTTACAAGCTTCTGGTGGCCGGATCGGCCAGCGGTGAGCTGGTGGGAGCGCTGCGCGAGCGTGGAATCGATGCCTGGGGCATCGAGAACAACCGTGCGATCCACGCCAAGACGCCGAAGGAGCTGAAGAAGTTCAACAAGCTCGGATCGATCGTCGATATGCCGTTCAAGGACGGCGAGTTCGATTTCGTATTCGAGACCAGCCTGTGCCACGTCGCGGAGAAGCGGGTCGCCGGCGCGGTTCGCGAGCTCAACCGTGTCGTCAAGACCGGCGTGGTGTTCGGATCGGTGACATCGGACATGGCGCCGGACCTGATCGATCGCTACGACCTCTTGCGCGGGGTCAAGAAGCTCGGCACCTGGTGGGAATGGTCGGAGCTTTTTTTCAGCAACGGGTTCGATCTTGCGATGCATCGCAGCGATACGACCGACGCGCTGTGGGCGGCAACGCTTGCCGCCAACAAGGGTCCCGGTCAGTGGTATGCGGACTCCGACAGCCTTCGTTACTCGTTCTTCGACAAGGTCGAGATCGAGGACTAGATCTTTAGTTTTGGCGCGTTTTCTCTGTGCGAAAATACTCCAGGCGACACTGACGCGTGCGCCAATTATTTTTGCTGATTGCGCGCCAATCGCATAGGATCGACCTGGTAGCGTGTTCGGCTATCTCTGTCGATTTTGCGGTCATGCCGGCCGTGCAGCATCGGTTGGTTTCATGGCGTCCAAGCCTCCATCACCGGATCAACTTGTCGCCGCTACCGCGGACGATCCCGCTGCATTGGAGGCCGACAAAAAGCTGTTGGCGGACGCCGAGGCGGCCGCTCGCGTGGCCGGCGACAAGACGGCGTCTCCGCCCGATGAAGACGATAAGGATGACGACGAGCTTGAGCTTGAAGACGACGAGGATGATGAGGATCTCGTCGTCTATACCGCGAAAGAGGCCGCTGGCGCGCTGGCCACGATCTATGCGTTCGTCAAACCGCTCCTGAAGAACTACAAGAAGATACTGACATTTGTCAGCCTCGGCGTTCTGGTCGAGACGCTGTTCAATGTCATCATGCCGCTGAGCCTGAAGTTCCTGATCGACGATGCGCTGGGCGAGGAGGATTTCGAGGCGCTGATCAAGATTCTCTCGGTGCTGGCGGCGGCCGGAATCTTCACCTCGATTGTCGCGGTCTGGTACGAGCGGTGGGACGCCAAGCTGGCGGCATCCCTGATTTCGGACGTGCGGACGAGGATTTTCGAGCATGTCCAGAATTTGCCCGCGGCCTTCTTCGCGCGAACCAGGCGCGGCGAGATTCTGTCGCGGTTTTCGGTCGATATGTCGGCCTTCGAAGGGTCGATCAAGGGTTTCGCCAACAGCGCGGCGTTGCCGTTCTTCGAATTGATCGCGGGCATCGTCCTGATGCTGTTCTTGAACTGGCAGCTCGCCGTCATCTCGCTCCTGGTGTTCCCGATCACGCTGATCGGTCCGCGGATCCTGACGCCGAAGGCGGTGCAGGCGAATTACGAGCAGAAGCTCAATGAATCGGCGCTGCTCGGCATGGTGCAGGAAAACATCGCGACGCAGGCGGTGGTCAAGGCGTTCATGCTCCAGCGCAAGACGCTGGGCTGGTTCACGATGCGCAACGACGAGGCGCGCAGAAAAATCGCGTCTGCGGCGTTCCTGTCGACCATGGTCGAGCGCACGGTCACGATCTCGGTATTGCTGCTGCACCTCGTGGTTCTCGCGCTCGGCGCCTATCTCGCCACCAAGGGCCAGATCACGATCGGAACCTTCGTGACGTTTGAAAGCGCGTTTTGGGAGGTGTCCTACAACATCGCCCACATCATGCATTTCATCCCGGTCTCGATCCAGTCGGCGGCGGCAGTGCGCCACATCCAGGAATTGCTGGATGAGCCGACACGCGGCGCCGACCGCCCCGGCGCCCCCGACCTGCCGCGCATCAGCAACGACATCACGTTCGATCGCGTGATATTTCAATATGAGGGCAGCCAGGCGCCGGTGCTCGACAATCTCAGTCTCAAGCTCAATGTCGGCAAGACCATCGCCATCGTCGGCCCCAGCGGTTCCGGCAAGAGCACGCTGCTCAATCTGATTCTGCGCCTCTATGTCCCGGACGAGGGGCGCGTGACCATCGACGGCGTCGATATCCGCAAGGTGACCCGCGAGTCCCTGCGCAGCAGCATGGCCGTGGTGTTTCAGGAAAACATGCTTTTCAACATGTCGATCCGGGAAAATATCCGTCTCGGCAAGGAAAGCGCGACCGACAAAGAGGTGGAGGAGGCGGCGCGCAAGGCCGAGATCCATCGCTACATCATGAGCCTTCCGCAGAAATACGACACCGTGGTCGGCGAGCGCGGCGATACGTTGTCGGGCGGACAGCGCCAGCGCATCGCAATCGCCCGCGCCATCGTCCGCAATCCGTCGATCCTGCTGCTGGACGAGGCGACCTCGGCGCTCGACCAGACGACGGAAGCCGCCATCAACAAGACCCTGCTCAAGCTGGCCAGGGGCCGCACCATGATTTTCTCGACTCACCGCCTGACTTCGGTGGTCGAGATGGATGAGATCATCGTGATTTCAGGCGGCAAGGCGATCGAACGTGGCTCGCATGCAAAGCTGCTTGCGGCCAACGGCATGTATCGAAAACTCTGGGACGATCAGAGCCGCACGCCGCATGAAGCCGCCGATCAGGCTGACGACGACGATGATGACGACGATTAAGCCCGCCCCGCCGTCGAACGCCTCCACAGAACCACGCCTGGAGCGCGTCCGACAAAACCTCGCCGTCTGAGTCGGGGAGGTTATTAAACTTCTGGCTTTATGATCGATACTTGTTCAACTTAAAATCGTAGCTTTCTCAGATAATACCCGGGTAAAAATAGGATTTTGCCGGGGCAGGGCCGGCCGAACCTGGCTTCGGGCGGGCCGGGCGAGGGCTCGCGGAGGCCCGATTCCGCAAGCGGAAGAAGCGCTTCGCGCCGTGTCGTTTCGCCTTGACTTGGCCATGCTCCGCCGATAGAACCCGCGCACTCAACGACAGGCGGTGAGCTTCGCTTGCGTCGGAACGGATCACCCCTTCGATCACCTGCCTTATTTGCGGGATTTGGGGCGGGCACCAACCTCGACGAATGACGCTCAAACGCTGTCGATTATAGCTAGGCAATGCCAGGACGATCTTGGTTTTCGAGGGCAAGTTCCCTCGGGATTGATCGGGTGCATGACCTCAGTAGCTGACTGATCGGCACCCGCTGATCAATCTTGACTGCGGTCCTCTGTGGCGTCGAAGCGCTTTCTGCTCAGCAATGAGCGGTTGGCGCGATTTCGCTTTGCGCGGTGCTATCCGCGCGAGGCGGAGGGAATGGGGCTTTGGTCCCGAACGAATTTTGCGGAGCCTTTTCGGTTTCGCGCGAACTAAAGGGTGAAGGCTGACATGCCGACGATCAACCAGCTGATCGCAAGTCCACGCGTCGTACAGAAGTCGCGCAAGAAGGTGCCGGCGCTGCAGCAGTCGCCGCAGAAGCGCGGTGTGTGCACGCGCGTCTACACCACGACCCCGAAGAAGCCGAACTCGGCGCTCCGCAAGGTCGCCAAGGTACGCCTGACCAACGGCTTCGAGGTCATCGGCTACATTCCTGGTGAAGGTCACAACCTTCAGGAACACTCCGTGGTCATGATCCGTGGCGGCCGCGTCAAGGATTTGCCCGGCGTGCGCTACCACATTCTCCGCGGCGTCCTCGATACCCAGGGCGTCAAGAACCGCAAGCAGCGCCGTTCGAAGTATGGCGCGAAGCGTCCGAAATAATCGGGAACAGATTAGATGTCGCGTCGCCATTCCGCTGAAAAACGTGAAGTGCTTCCGGATCCGAAGTTCGGAAACATCATCATTACGAAGTTCATGAACTCGGTGATGTACGCCGGGAAGAAGTCAGTCGCCGAAGGTATCGTCTACGGCGCGCTCGGCATGATCGAGGCCAAGACCAAGCAGAGCCCGCTCACGGTTTTCGAGCAGGCGCTGGAGAACGTGATGCCCACGATCGAAGTCCGGTCGCGGCGCGTCGGCGGCGCCACCTACCAGGTGCCGGTCGAGGTCCGTTCGGTGCGCCGGCAGGCGCTGGGGATTCGCTGGCTGATTTCGGCGGCGCGCGAGCGCAACGAAAAGACCATGACGGAGCGGCTCTCGGCCGAGCTGCTCGACGCGTCGAACGGCAGGGGGAACGCCGTCAAGAAGCGTGAAGACGTGCACCGGATGGCGGAAGCCAACCGCGCCTTCTCGCACTATCGCTGGTAACGGCGAAACTTAGGACTTTAAGGAACAACCCATGCCCCGCCAACATGCCATCGAGGACTACCGTAACTTCGGTATCATGGCGCATATCGACGCCGGCAAGACCACGACTACCGAGCGCATCCTTTATTACACCGGCAAGAGCCACAAGATCGGCGAAGTGCACGAAGGTGCCGCGACGATGGACTGGATGGAGCAGGAGCAGGAGCGCGGCATCACCATTACGTCGGCCGCGACCACCGCGTTCTGGAACGGCAAGCGTCTGAACATCATCGACACCCCCGGTCACGTCGACTTCACGATTGAAGTCGAGCGTTCCTTGCGCGTGCTCGACGGCGCGGTGTGCGTGCTCGATTCGAACCAGGGCGTCGAACCGCAGACCGAGACCGTCTGGCGCCAGGGCGACAAGTACCGGGTTCCGCGCATCGTCTTCGCCAACAAGATGGACAAGACGGGCGCCGACTTCTTCAAATGCCTGGCCGACATCGTGGATCGCCTCGGCGCCAAGCCGATAGCCATCCAGCTTCCGATCGGTGCCGAGAACAACTTCAAGGGCCTCGTCGACCTCGTGAAGATGAAGGGCATCATCTGGAACGACGAATCGCTCGGCGCGAAATTCGACTACGTCGATATTCCTGCCGACCTGGTCGACCAGGCCAAGGAATATCGCGAGAAGATGGTGGAAGCCGCCGTCGAACTCGATGACGACGCCCTGGCCGCCTTCCTCGACGGCAAGGAGCCCGATGAGGCGACGCTGAAGCGGCTGATCCGCAAGGCCGTTCTGACCGGCGCGTTCTATCCCGTGCTGTGCGGCTCGGCCTTCAAGAACAAGGGCGTGCAGCCGCTGCTCGACGCCGTCGTCGATTACCTGCCGTCGCCGATCGACGTGCCCGCGATCAAGGGCATCGACGAGGACGGCAACGAGGTGGTGCGCAAGGCGGACGACAAGGAACCCCTGGCGCTGCTCGCGTTCAAGATCATGGACGACCCGTTTGTCGGCACCATCACATTTTGCCGTATCTATTCGGGCGTGCTGGCGAGCGGTACCGGCGTCGTTAACTCGACCCGTGAAAAGAAAGAGCGCATCGGCCGCATGTTGTTGATGCATGCCAACAACCGCGAAGACATCAAGGAAGCCTATGCCGGCGACATCGTCGCGTTGGCGGGCCTCAAGGAAGCGCGCACCGGTGACACGCTGTGCGATCCGAACAAGCCGGTGATTCTGGAAAAGATGGAATTCCCGGAGCCCGTCATCGAAATCGCGATCGAGCCGAAGTCGAAGGCCGACCAGGAAAAGCTCGGCGTCGCGTTGGCGAAACTTGCCGCGGAAGATCCGTCGTTCCGGGTGTCGACCGATCAGGAGTCCGGCCAGACCATCCTCAAGGGGATGGGCGAACTGCATCTCGACATCAAGGTCGATATCCTCAGGCGCACCTACAAGGTCGATGCCAATATCGGCGCGCCGCAGGTGGCGTTCCGTGAACGCGTCACCAAGCGCGCGGAAGTCAAGTACACTCACAAGAAGCAGACCGGCGGTACCGGCCAGTTCGCCGAAGTGTCGATCATCGTCGAGCCGAATGAGCCGGGCGCGGGTTACGTGTTCGAATCCAAGATCGTCGGCGGCGCGGTGCCGAAGGAATATATCCCCGGCGTCGAAAAGGGCCTCAACAGCGTGATGGGTTCGGGCGTCGTTGCCGGGTTCCCGGTGGTCGACGTCAAGGTGCAACTGGTCGACGGCAAGTACCACGACGTCGACTCTTCGGCTCTGGCCTTCGAAATCGCGTCGCGCGCGGCATTCCGCGAAGCGCTGCAGAAGGGCAAGTCGGTCCTGCTCGAGCCGATCATGAAGGTCGAGGTGGTGACGCCGGAGGATTACACCGGCTCGGTCATCGGCGACCTGAATTCGCGGCACGGCCAGATCCAGGGTCAAGACATG
>JBKQRS010000634.1:0-5105 GCA_052143915.1 Bradyrhizobium sp. | reverse complement strand
GAACCATAGGAACAGAACACGCAACAATCGTCCGGCCGGGGTTTGAGTTTTTCGCCGCAGCCCTTGCATATGTAGAAGAACTGGCAAGCATCTGTGGGCATTTTTTCGGTGGCTTGAAAGCCGCATTTTGGGCAAGTCAGGGTCGATTCAAGCTGCATGTCGCTGTCCTGCTCAATTTGCTAGAGGGGATGACTTTTCTTTGAATCACCATCCGCTCTATCTTTATTGTTTGAGCATGATCTTCTCGGAAAACCGGGGCCTACTTTTCCGGATCATGCTCTAAAAATGCGTCGTCAAATTGGTAAGCCATTGCGGCGAAGCATCGACGAGCGCGGCCTCTACCCGTTTGTCGGCGCCGCTGACAATGGCCAAGCCTATCACGATGAAGGAAGCGCCGAGCAGGCCCTTGCCGAACTTTCCCGCCGACATCAGGCCGGCCCGAACGCGCATCAGCGTCGCCCGCGACAGCAGTCCAAGCAGGACCAGCGGCAACGCCGCACCGACGCCAAACACCGCCATCGTCAGCGCGACCCGCGGCAGATCATGTCCTTGTGAGGCCAAAAGCGATGCCGCACCAAGCGTCGGGCCGACGCAGGGCGACCACACCGCGCCGAGCAGGAGCCCGATCGCGAACTGACCTGCGAGGCCCGAGGAGGCAAAGCTGCTGCCGAAATGACGATCCGCCCAACCGGAAACAGGCCCGCCCGCCACAGCCAACCGCGCCTGCCATGACGGAACCAGGAGGATCGCGCCAAGCACGACCATGATCGCAGCCGCAGCGAGACGAAATAGGCCGGCATCGATGCCAAGGGAGAACCCCGCCAGCGCCAGCAACAGGCCAAGCCCGGTGAACGACAGCGCAAGGCCGGCCGCCAAAGCAAGCGCCCCGAGGGGATGGGCGGTGACCGCTGCACCCAGCACGATCGGGACCAGCGGCAGCACGCAAGGCGACAGGATGGACAACAACCCTGCCGCAAACGCCAATGCGAGAGCGGTCACTGGAAATCAGAGGCTCTTGTCGAGCAGCGCGGCGATCGAGGCCTCCTTGGTGTCGCCGACGGAGCGGCCCTGCTCGACGGTTCCCTTGAAGACGATCAGCGTCGACTGCATCTGAGCGCCGAACTGCCTGACCTCCGGCTTCATGGCATCGAAATCGACGCGAAAGATCTTCAGATCCTTGAATTTCGGATCTGCGGTCAACTTGTCGAGAATGGGTTTCTGTGCCTTGCAGGTTGGGCACCAGTCGGCGTGGATTTCAACCAGGATCGGGCTCCCCGATGCCTGAGCCGCCTTGAACGCCTCCGCCGAAAACGGAACAGCATTGTTGGCCCATGCGGAACCGAGCTGAACGGCCGCTACCAGGGCGCCTGCGACAATGGCCCCGTTAAAAACCCTGCGCGATAAGATCATGTGAGCTCCGTGTTTGACCTGCGCGGCCGAACATCGGTCAATCAAGCATGACCGGTTTCGGCGCGCACCTCCATTACGGTGCAGATGCCACGAATGTTACCTCACCACGCCCGAGATGAAGCCGGGCTTGCGCCGCGGTGGCTTGATTTCCTTTTTCAAAAAACAGTGAGCGTCTTTTCCGACATATCCCGGCCGCGCATAGGTCCATGCCCGACACTTGTTGTCGCCGGCGCAGGCCGCCTTGCAGGCTTCGTCGCGCTCGCCCCGCTTGAGCTCGAAACTGCGGTAATCCCCGCCATACCGGTCAATCGAGGTCTCGATCGCGCCGTTGCGCGGTTCGACCACTCCGGCCCCGCGCACGCCCGAGACGCAGCAATCATCGGGAACACGTGCCGGCACGCTATTCTTCAGCCAGCAGACCGCGCTGCCGGCGGTATCGCTCGGATAGTTGAAGCTCCACGCCCGGCAGCGCCGGTCCCGCTCGCACAGCAGCGCACAATCCGCCGGGTCGCCCGAGGGCACCGCCGAACTCAGATAATCGCCGCCCGGACGATCGAAATTAGTCTGTGCATGGGCCGGTTGCATGGCCGTGGCAGCCGCAAAAAAAGCGAGCGTCACCAAACACGCCCTGAGCAGGCGACCTCCCCACATCCGCGATTGCTTTCAACTGTCTGGACTTACCCGCATTTCGCGGCCCGTCATTTGATCGCCATGAACCTGTACGGCTGATGAACGGCGCGAATCCCGGTCGATCGAGGGTTCTTTCGGCCGGCTGGTCACGGGAAAGGCCCCCTACCGAGCCACCTGCAGCATCATGCCACACAAAACCGCCAGCCTTCCCGGCAACATAGGCGCTGGCCCATCTCATTGTATGAGCATGATCTTTTCGGAAAACCGGTTCCCACTTTGCGCTAACGCGGCCCGATCGGGTCCGGATCATGCTCTAGCTAGAACGCATACTCATCATAGGCCGGTTCTACCGAGCCATGCCAGGGGCCATGGAACTTCGCCAGCATCTCCTCGGCGGGGCTTTGCCCGGAATCGATGATCCGGTCCAACGGCTCGAGATGACGGGTCTCGTCGCGTCCGAAGTGATCGACGTGGCCGCGCCGACGCAGCCCCGCATGCGACAGAGCGAGGCATTCCCTGGCGATTTCGAACAGATAGCGATCCCTGATCCTGGCCTTGAAGCCAAACCTGGGCACATCGTCACGCAACGACTGACGTTCGAAGGCATTCCAGGACTTGACGATGTCCCATGCGGCATCGAGGCTTACCTCGTCGTAGAGCAGCCCAACCCAGAACGCCGGCAACGCCGGCAGCCGTCCCCAGGGAACGCCGTCGGCGCCGCGCATTTCGAGATAGCGCTTCAGCCGCACTTCGGGAAAAATCGTCGAGAGATGGTTGGCCCAATCCGACAACGTCGGGCGCTCGCCGGGCAATGCCGGATTTTTGCCGTCGAAGAAATCGCGGAACGACGACCCCGCCACGTCGATATAGGCATCGCCGCGCTTGACGAAATACATCGGCACATCCAGCGCATAATCGACCCAGCGTTCGAACCCCATGCCGTCCTCGAACGCCCACGGGATCATCCCGGCACGCGCATTGTCTGTGTCGCGCCAGATCTCGGAGCGGAATGACAGGAAGCCGTTGGGCTTGCCTTCGGTGAACGGCGAGTTGGCGAACAGCGCGGTCGCCACCGGCTGCAATGCCAGCGATACCCGGAGTTTCTTGACCATGTCGGCTTCGGAAGAGAAGTCGAGATTGGTCTGCACCGTGCAGGTCCGGTACATCATGTCGATGCCGTATCGGCCGACCTTCGGCATGTAGCCGGTCATGATCTTGTAGCGCCCCTTGGGCATCATCGGAATCTGCGCCCGCGACCATGACGGCGTCATGCCGAGCCCGAGAAAACCGATGCCCAAGGGAGCTGCGATCTCGCGCACCTGCGCCAGATGCGCCATCAATTCGGACTGGGTCTGATGCACGGTCTCGACCGGCGCGCCCGACAATTCAAATTGTCCGCCGGGCTCGAGCGAGTTCGCGCCGCCGCCGGTGACGTCATAGAGCCCGATAATGTTGCCGCGCTCCATGATCGGCTCCCAGCCGAGCAGAAGCTGCATGCCTTCCAGCAGCGCGCCGATGCCGCGCGCGCCTTCGTAAGGCACGGGATGATGGCCGTTCAGCGTAAACGGCGTCTTTTCGTGTTCGGTGCCGATCCGGAACTCCGAATGAGGCTTCACGCCTGCTTCCAACCACGCGACCAGTTCCTCGCGCGATTGCAGGGGCGTCATATCGATCTGGTCACGCGCCATGCAGATTCCGGATGTAAGGCGTTTCGACCGAACGCGCGCGGTGTCGGGGGTATCCGCGAGCCAAGCGGTCCGCGGGTGCGAGAGGTGAAAACAATATCATCGGGCGGGCGCGCCGTCTCTTGCGGCGAGCGATGGAGCCTCGCCGCACGAGCAGCCCAGCCGCTCAAGCAGTCCACAGAGTTTTGCGGCATCCGCGTCGGACAGTTTCGAACCAACGTGCTTTTCGATCGCGGCGGAATAGGCGCCCCACATCTTCTTCTGCAACTCGCGTCCAGCCTCGGTGATCTCGACATACTGGCCGCGCTTGTCGATCTTGCACTCGCGACGCGCCGCCAGCCCCTCATCGACCAGCCGGTCGATCAGCCGCGAGGTGGAATATTGCGGGATCAGCATCTGCTTCTCCAACTCCACCGGGCGCATTTCGCCCGACGGCGCGCGCGACAATTCGAGCAATGCATCGTACCAGGCCAGCGGCGGGAACCCGGCCTTCTTCAAATCCTGCTCGACGGCGTCGAGCACCCGGCTCTGCACCCGCATCAGGCGGATCCAGGCGGCGGTCGCCTCGGTCGATGGTTTGCGCTTCATGGTCCGGTTCATAGATGACAAGAGAGTGTAGCGCACTAAATGCAGCTGCATCAATCTTGACTATTTCATGCAGATGCATTTAGTCATGGATTGTCGACTTGCCAACGATCCGAGGGAAGGAAATTCCAATGAAGCTTTATTATTCGCCCGGAGCCTGTTCACTTTCACCCCATATCGCGCTTCTGGAGGCGGGGCTGCCCTATGACCTGGTCAAGGTCGATCTGCGGGCCAAGAAGCTCGAGAACGGCGACGACTATCTGAAGGTCAATCCCAAGGGCCAGGTGCCGGCGCTTGCCCTGGACAATGGCGAGCTCGTAACCGAGGGCCCCGTCATCGTCCAGATGATTGCCGACAAGGCTTCGGCCAAGAATCTCGCGCCCGCCCGCGACAGCGCAGAGCGTTACAAATTGCTGGAGTGGCTCAACTACATCGGCACGGAGTTGCACAAGAATTTCGGTCCGCTGTTCTCACCGGTGCTGGCCGACGACGCCAAGGCCTTCTTCAAGGATCGGGTGATGGGCAAGTTCAAATATCTCGACGGCCAGCTCGCTGGCCGCGACTACCTGATGGGCAAGCAGTTCACCGTCGCCGACGGTTATCTGTTCACGATGCTGTGCTGGGCCGACCGGATGAAGTTCGATCTGTCCGCGATGCCAAACCTGCTGGCCTACCAGGCCCGCGTCGCGGCGCGGCCGAAGGTGCAGGAAGCGCTGACCAAGGAAGGCTTGTTGAAGGCGGCGTGATTGCCACGTGGAAAATCATCTCGACGCAAAAAGCCCCGACCGTGTCGGG
>JBKQRS010000633.1:0-12627 GCA_052143915.1 Bradyrhizobium sp. | reverse complement strand
TCGCCGCGCTCTCGCCCGGCGACAAGATCGAATGCGGGGTCGACGGCGTCGGCACCCTGAAGGTGACGATCGGCAAGCCGGAATAGCCGGCCCCGCTGTTCAACACACTGAAATCGAGGCCCCGGATCGCCGTTTGGGGCCTCGTTTTATTTTCGGGCGCTTATGCGAGGGGTTGCGGATCAGCCCGTCAGGCCCGCAGCGCCTGCAAGCCCTTGAAGGTCAAGCGCTTTGGGTCCTTCACGCCAGCCAGGTAAAGCCGGCGGATGAAGGCCGCGACCGCGTCGCGGTCGCAATCGGTCAACGCAACCACGGCATCAATGGCAATTCTCTGCGCGTCCATGGGCTTCCTCGTGCTGTCGTAGCCCCAGCCGGAACAGCTTAGATTTCGCCGATTAATACGGCGTTAACCGTGGCCGCACGATGGCCGATTCGGAAAGTTGCGCGAATACGTGAAACAACGCATGGCGGCGACCTCGCCGCCTCGAACAGTCGATCGTGGGAGGGTGAGAACTGCGAGATCACCTTCCCAAAAACCGGAAGTTTCGGGAAGGCGCTCTCGGCAGCACCGATCAGCTCTCAACAACGTTGATGACGGCCTCGGCAAAGGCTTGCGGAGCTTCCTGGGGCAGATTGTGTCCGATGCCGCCTTTGATGTTCCGGTGCGAGTATTTGCCCGAGAATTTCTTGGCATAGGAAGCCGGGGCCGGGTGGGGAGCGCCATTGGCGTCGCCTTCAAGGGTAATCGTGGGCACGGTGATGACTGGCGCCCCCGCAAGGCGTTTTTCCAGATCGTCATATTTCGGCTCGCCTTCGGCGAGACCCAACCGCCAGCGGTAATTGTGGATCACGATTGCAACATGGTCGGGATTTTCGAAGGCGGCGGCGCTGCGATCGAACGTGGCGTCATCGAAATTCCATTTCGGCGAGGCCAGTTGCCAGATGAGTTTCGCGAAATCGTGCCGATTCTTCTCGTAGCCGGCGCGACCGCGTTCGGTGGCAAAGTAAAACTGGTACCACCATTCGAGTTCCGCCTTCGGCGGCAACGGCATCTTGCCGGCTTCCTGACTGCCGATCAGGTAACCGCTGACAGAGACAAGGGCCTTGGCGCGTTCCGGCCACAGCGCCGCCATGATGTCGGCGGTCCTCGCGCCCCAATCAAAGCCGGCAAGCGTAGCCTTCTCAATCTTGAGCGCATCCATCAGCGCAACGATATCGACGGCCAATGCCGACGGCTGGCCGTTCCGGACGGTTTCGCTTGAAAGAAAGCGCGTCGTGCCATAGCCGCGCAGATACGGGACGATCACCCGGTAGCCCGCCGACGCCAGCATCGGCATTACCTCAACGAAGCTGTGAATATCGTACGGCCAGCCATGCAGAAGAATGACGGCGGGGCCGCTCGCGGGGCCTGCCTCCACATATCCGACGTTCAAAACGCCGGCATCAATCTGCTTGAGGGAGTTGAACGCTGCGTTCGTTCCCGCCTTGAGCTTCGACATCTCGGCCGCTCTCGACTTGCCGGGCTGCGCATCCGCCGACCCGCTCACGGCGAGTTCGGCGGCAGCAACGGTCACGGCCGCGGTGCGGAGAAAGCTGCGGCGATCAAGGTTGAATTCGCGAGGCATTTTGGTCGTATCCATCGGGAACCTCCTGGGTTCGTTGCTTGCTGGGGACATGCGCACCTGCATGCGGCGTGACGACGACAAGGCTGGTCGGCCAGGCTTTCAACGCCATCGACAGGACAATGATCCAATGCGGAGTGCCCAGCTTTGAGACGGCGTGAAGTTTATTCTCCAGACAGCATCAATTTTGCGGCAGACGCGGTGTGGTATTGGAAGCCGACGCGGCGCCCGCCAGCGGCGGAGCCTCTGCAATCCGGCGATATCATCATGACGGGGACGCCGGCCGGCGTCGCCGCGGTCTCGCCCGGCGACAAGATCGAATGCGGGGTCGACGGTGTCGGCACCCTGAAGGTGACGATCGGCAAGCCGGAATAGCGGAACAGGCGTTGAACGCACAAAGACCGAGGCCCCAGACCGTCGTTTGGGGCCTCGTTTTATGTCGGGCGCTTATGCGAGGGGTTGCGGATCAGCCCCGTCAGGCCCGCGACAGCGCCTGCAAACCCTTGAAGGTCAAGCGCTTTGGGTCCTTCACGCCAGCCAGATAAAGCCGGCGGATGAAGGCCGCGACCATGTCGCGGTCGCAATCGGTCAACGTAGCCACGGCATCAATGGCAGTTCTCTGGGCGTCCATGGGCTTCCTCGTGCGGTCTCAAGCCTCAACCGCCCAATTTAGGATGCGCCGATTAATTCGGCGTTAAGTTAACAGGTCTTTAAGCACCCTTAAAAATCGTAAACTAAGGCTAGGAAACCGCTGCAGCAGGCGGTTTCTGCGTTAAAACCCTGAACAAAGCTCATCGCAGGCCGGTACCGACGACTTCGCACGCGTCTTTCCAAGGTGAAACGATATTCGTGCATCTGCTTGGTCGACCTTCACCGCATCTTCCAACAGCGCATGTCGCATGCCGCCTTCATCGCTTGTGTAGGCGTACAGTGATGTAAAGCCTTTCTTCATCGCTGGATGGATCGAGATTTTTTCAAGGCGCTGATCGTCGCCAACCATTATCTCGAAACCGAACTGGAAAAACTGCGGGCTGCGGTGTCGACCGGCTATGCGCGAGGGAAAGTATTTGAGGCGGCCAAGACGCTGCCGCGTGAGAGGAAGGATTGGTATGATTGAGCAACCGGTCCATCAGTGATTATTGCAGCTTTATTTACTTTCCGGACCCTGACGGCGAGTCATCAGGGCCGGCGCATAAATGTCTTCAATTCCACAATGAGGGCATTGGAGCTTTGTCGTCCGAAACTGCGGCTCCGGCTCTTCCTCAGGCGAAGGCGCTTCCGCGAACGGGATAGCCTCTCCGCATTTGGAGCAATCGACGGCGAAGTACCATTTGTTTGGTTCGACATGACTTGCCATGACGAATTCCTTAGCCTCGACGTGCACCTCCCCTCCACGGTGCATTGCGTTGACGACGAGATCATCGGCTGGGGCTACAACGGCGTGAGCAACGCACGCTCCACTGCCGTGTCCTTACACTTACCCCTCGTCCCAAAGGCGGGTCGCGCTTTTGAATCCTGTGCCCTCGCGGTCGTATCGGGCAGGCAGTGAAGCCAAAAGCTTCCAAACCTCGTCGAGATAATCCGTCCCGGAACGACGCGAATGCGTGGACGCGTTATCTTTTGACGCCGCACTCGTCGCGACACCGATCGCGGCATGTGTCCGCGACCGCGCGGCATCCTCCAAGCCGGTCAGCATCAAGCTTGGCGTCCGTCTCGCACTTCCTAAGTGTTTCCTCGCACGGTGTCGAACAGGCTGCCCAACATACGCTGGGCGTCATCTGAGCTAGTATGCTTGGGTAGTATTTCTCGGCGGCATGAGCCGTTGAACTTAGCGCGATAGCGGATGCCAAGCAGACGCTCATCGGAAGGCTCCGAAGCGAAAACATCTTACACCCCTATATTTGAAACAAAAAAAGACTGACAGATAGACGAGGTTCTGTATTGACCTGGATCAATGGCCTACCGCGTAAGCCCACGTCGGTCCCGCCTCCAAGGCCAACCAGTTTCTCAAAACTGATCTGGAGAAACTTCGGGCTGCGGTCTCGACGGGTTATGCGCGAGGGACGCTGCCGCGTGATCGCAAGGATTGGTACGACTAAGGCGTGACTTGCTGGCGCGGGGACGTCGTCGGCGATATAGTTATGCGATGCAGGAAGCGGCCAAATTTCAGTGTCCGAACTGCGGCGCCCATTACAAAGTGGTGCGCGTCGAAGCCGCCCCTGCACATGATCGCCAGATAGTCTGTGTCAGTTGCGGCGGGCCGCTCTACGGCAGAGAGGGCAAGTTTGTGTTGAAATACTTCCGCACTGAGAGGGAATCGTACCGGGAAATCATGGGACGTAGAGTCTGACGCCTTAGACGATCATCAGCACTTCCGCGAACAGCTCGGCAAGCGCCTGACTGTCTCTACCAGCCTCCATTCCTTTCGCGCCAGTCCATGCCAAGCGCAATTATTCCGAACACCAGGAGCCACCACGGGGTGTCTTTTTCTGAAATATACGCAAAATAACAGTAGGCGGCTGAACCCAAGAACCAAAAGATAAAAAAGCGCGATCCGGAAACAAGTCGGTTCATGATCGCAGCTCCCGCTCAGAGCACGACAACAGTGTGGCGCAACCTCACAAAACCTCACTTTAACTGCTCTTGGTGACAGGGCGATGACAGGCGGGACGCCACGCTCGGGCGACGGCCGTTTTCGTCCGCTCTCTTGGGTCGGGTGGGCCCATCGACCGCGAGCGCGCTTGACTGCGCTGGACCTGTTGTCGCCCTCGAACACTGATGCTGCGGGCTAGGTCAGTGGTTTCCAGCAATGCGCGGTTGCTTGCTTCCGGCTCAGTGTCCTGGCGATATGCCGCTAAGCACAGCCGGACCAAATTCTGCGACAGTGAGAAGCACGACGAGCGCGGGCACGATCAGCGCAAGGGATTTGGTTGAAGACGTCCGCATGGTTGTCGTCCAATCCGAGATTCAGGCTCAGAGCAGGTTGATCGCGACGTCGATATTGCCGCAGGTAGCCTTGGAATACGGACAGGTCTGATGCGCTGGTCGACGAGCGCCCGGGCGACATCGGGCGCCATGCCGGGCACGCTGACGTTGAGGCGCGCTTGCAGGAAGTAACCGCCGTCCGCGAGCCAGCCGCCGTCACGAATACTTCATCACGCCATCATCGACCGTCCCGAAGCGCAGCGTGACGATGTCGAGCGCGTAATTCTGGTAGAGCCGCCACGGCCGCTTCGAGCCCTGCTTGGGCATCTTCGCGATCGCGCGCTGCACATAGCCGGAGGAGAAATCCAGCGACGGCATTTCCGTAATCGAGGGATCGACATTATGCGGCATGCACTGCTTGTAGCCGTGCCGATCCATGTAGTTGATCAGGCGGCAGACATATTCGCAGGTGAGATCGCATTTCAGCGTCCAGGACGCGTTGGTGTAGCCGAACGCGGAGGCGAGATTGGGCACGTCCGAATACATCATGCCCTTGTAGTTCAGCGTCCTGGCGAAATCGACCGCGCGGCCGTCGACGGCGACTTCCATGCCGCCGAGCACCTGCAGCACAAGTCCGGTCGCGGTGACGATGATGTCGGCCGGTAGCTCGCTGCCGTCCTTCAGCCGGATGCCGCGTTCGGTGAAGCGGTCGATCTCAGAGGTCGCGACCGATGCGCGGTTTTGCCTGATCGCGTTGAACAGGTCGCCATCGGGCACCAGGCAGAGCCGCTGATCCCAGGGATTGTAGCGCGGGGTGAAATGGGTGGCGACGTCGTAGTCGGGCCCGAGCGCCATCCGCACCCCGCCGAGGATCAGCTGCTTGACCCGGGCCGGCTTGCGCCTTGCGAGCTGGAAGAAATACATGCCCCACAACACGTTGCGCCAGCGGATCAGATGATAGGCGAGCTTTTCCGGCAGATTTCGGCGCAATTTGTTGGCGAGAGGATCCTGCGCCGGGCGCGACACCACGTAGGTCGGCGAACGCTGCAGCATGGTGACGTGCGCGGCGGTCTTCGCCATCTCGGGCACCAGCGTCACCGCAGTGGCGCCCGATCCGATCACCACCACGCGCTTGTCGGCGTAATCGAGATGTTCGGGCCATTTCTGCGGATGCACGATTGAGCCCTTGAAATTGTCCCGGCCCGCAAATTCCGGCGTGTAGCCTTCCTCGTATTTGTAATAGCCGGAGCATGAGAACAGGAAATTGCAGGTCAAGCGCACGATCTCGCGCGTGCCTTCGCCTGAGGTTCGTTCGGCTTCCACGGTCCAGCGCGCCTCTTGCGTCGACCACGACGCGCGCTTGACGCGGTGATTAAAGCGAATCTTCCTGTCGATGCCGTTCTCCGCGGCGGTCTCACGGACATAGTTCAGAATCCGCGGCCCGTCCGCGATCGCCTTCGCCTCGGTCCATGGCTTGAACGAATAGCCGAGCGTGAACATGTCGCTGTCGGAACGGACGCCGGGATAGCGGAACAGGTCCCAGGTGCCGCCGATGCAGTCGCGGCCCTCGAGGATGAGGTAGCTCTTGCCGGGGCACTTCTGCTGCAGATGAAAGCCTGCGCCAATGCCGGACAGCCCGGCGCCGACGATCAGGACGTCGAAATGTTCGTTCTGCTCGGCCGTTTCCATGGCTCGATTAGCGCGCAAATCGTCAGAAAATCAACTGCCGGGAGCGTCGACCGCCGTGGAAATATTGTCTCCCGAGGCGCGGCCGCTCAAGCTTCCGTTCACGCCATGGCCTAATTCGCTCCAATCTCCTGAAATCCTGCCAGATTGGGAGCCTGATGGGCTTGCTGTCTACTGCAGCCACAACGGTTACGATGAGTCGCCCGTGCCTGAGAACAACAGCATCGATCCACACCTATGCGACGAACAGCAGTTATCGCTTCCCTTGGCGTGCCGGTCGTCGCTATCCGCGCCGTTGTGCGCGCAGGCGTGAGCGTTGAAGGGCTCGGAAAAAGCTCGTTTCTTGAACGGATCGCGAGCCGTTCTTTATCCCGGCTTGACTGTGCTGATAACGGCTAGGGAAGTAAAATGAGACTTACTTACCCTGAGGTGTAGGTTTCGAACAGCGTACGCGTGACGCGTCAGGGGTGACGTTACATACCCCGAAATGTAACGCTTATTCACGGTTCCGCCGGCGCGTCACAGGTGCGCGATTTCACAGCATAAATTACCTTATCGGTATTATACACTACCTTACCGGTCGCTACCCGATGGCACTACTCCACGCAACACCGCGCCACCCTCGATGTTAGCTTGACATTCGCAGCCGCTCGAAAAGATGGCCCCCAAAGGAAATTTTGCAGCGCCGTGACCCAGGGTCGCCCCAGCGCATCGTCGAGGTCCGCCTAATGGCCAAAATTTCCTCATCGGCACCACATTTGCTCAAAGGATGGCCAAACCCGAAACGGCAAAATGGAAACCACTACGAACAGTCACGGTCGTCCCGCAAGAGAGGTGATGCAAATCAGTATGCTGATTGCCAACCTGGCCCGATCCTTGGAATCTTAAATTTTTGACATCGACTTCGAGGAGGGGCGCGCCTCTGTCATCGACCTTTCGGACCCGACCTATCCCATCGGATCATCTAATCCAGGCAATGAACTCTAATTGGGGTTGCTCGTGATTTGTCGGGACGACACTTTACGAGGAAGTTCGTTGGGAATGTTGCGGTAAGGGGATTTAGCGTTGCCGGGGACGCATTCTAACGTCGCGTTGGACGACTTCGAAAATTGCGCCGACTTGAGATGGATAAAGTTTAGTGAGCCGCTGAAGATAGGCATCTATCAAAGCGGGTTCGTCGCTTGGAATGTCATGCAAGACGTTTGGCGAATGCAGGTACGCACTGCTTGGATCTCGTTCGAGCTCCTTGGGGAACAATGCAACAATTTTCCTCTCCGACAAGCGGAGCGGCTGAGCAGCCGGCGATCCGGAAAGCTCTGATACAAGCGCGCCACAAATGTCGTTTCCGAATAGTCCGCCTAAATGACAGCTGCCCACACAACGTGGGTTCATCTCTATGAGAGAAGCCCGACCATGTTTTTCATCTAACATGAAATCGAAGCTCAAAAAGCCGGAACATCCGAGTGCTGCCGTCATTGCAATCGCGATTTCGTCCATTTCTCGGTTCTCGACCAAGCGCACCACGGTACTAGCGCCAGCCGGTTCAGGATGAATCCTTTCGGCGGCAAAGCTCACTCCTGCGATAACACGCCCGTTCCACGCCGCAACAGTTCTAAAAGCTGGTACTCCAGCGGCACAGGATTGAATTAGGACGTCGACTTCCGGAGCTCCACGAAACCCTGCCATCGGGTACAAAAAAAACTGCTTTGCCCAAGAAGATAGGCGACGCTTCAGACCAGGGGAACTGCGGGATTTTAACTCCCGACCAAGCTCCGCGGCGTTGCACGCGATCGTCACACCAACACCGCCGCAAGAGTGCTCTTCCTTGAGAAACAAAGGAAAATCCGATTCTTCCGGAACAGCGCCCTCTCCTCGCAGTTTGCTGGCTTGCCAATGATGGGGCTTGCGAATGCCAACTTGCGACGCCATGTCCATAAAATCTTGCCGGTTTACAGCTGCGGCATATCCGCTTGGTGATCCCAATGATCGAACAAGAAGATAGCGCAGCATTGGGGTCACCGACGGATCGACAGCCAAACTCCGAAGAAGCCACGCGGCAATATCATCGAGTGGCAAGACAAGGTCAGGACGCCAATCGCGCACGGCGGATTCAAGTCGGCGCCGGACGAACAAAGCCTCTAGCCAGACGCTGGGAAGCTTTGGGAGCGAAAAATGTCGCACTACAGCCCAAGTTTTGGCACAATAGTAGCCGCGGGGGCTCATGACAGCACATAGGGATCCGTGGCGCGTCATTTCAGCGATCACGCGCTCCACCCCGATATTGTTGACCAACGCAACAAACAGAGTTCGCAAGCTTGAACCAGCGGCCACCTGGCCCGTCCTCTCGATCTCGTCGGATCGGGTGATACCATCGTCAGCACCGCCCGAGTGGCCAAGCGAGGGAGTGCTATCCGCAATACTACGTACGGCTGGCAGACCAAATCCAAATTTCATTGCAACGGCCTCTCGGCTTCAATATTTGAAGAAGCCTTTGCAACAGGCGGAATATACCGCGCCAACCGGATGGTGAGATGCCGAGAGAGTCGGCGGGCGGAATAGTCGGCTCCATAGGCAAATCGCATCATCGGACCAAAGCTATTCGCTGCGGCCGTTCCGACAAAATAAAGTCCCGGCAGATTCGATTCGAAATTGCGAGACAGAGCCGGCGCCCCGTCGGCGCGACGCAAGGACGACTGGATTCGCTCTCCCAGAAACGTAAGTCTATCCAAATCGACGCGATAACCGGTTGCGGCGACCACATGATCCGCGAAAATCTCTCGGGTTTGTCCTTCGACGTCGCGGATCACAATGCGCACGCGGGAACCGCTGGCAGTCGCTGAGACGAGCGTCGATCCCGTAATGTAAGGGACATGACCTTCAACCTGTTCCCGGACGAACCATGCTGGCGCGGGCCCGAGATAGCGGCGGACCACATCGACGCGAAAGGGTTCCGGCATGGCGTGGAAAACCATTGGTGCTTTCACGCAGAGCACCGACTTCCAACCCGGTCCAAGGGGGGTCATCGGAGCGGTGACCTTTTGGAATAATGAACGAACGCCGAGCGGCGATTGAAATCGGATGGTCCGCCGTCGGGTCAACACCGTGGGATTCGCCCCGTCAGCTCTGAGGAGCGCGACGACGTCCATGGCCGACGCGCCCGCTCCAACCACGATGACGTCGCGACCTGAAAGCTGGGCCGCACTACCATAGGCGACGCTGTGGGTGAGAAATTCTCGCGGAAGACCGCGAAGCTCTAGAGGAATATAATCGAATGGTCGAATTCCCGATGCAACAACAACCCGACGCGCAGCGACGACCTCGCCGCTGTCCAGCCTTAGTTCGAACCCGTACGCCGCGGGCTCAACCGAAACAACCATTTTGCGCTCAAGATCCGGAATGAAGCGCCTTTGGAACGCTTCACCATAAGATACAAAAGTTTCAACGTTTACTGGAAGGCCCGTGTCAGCATATGGAATACCATTTTTCGAACAATACGCTTCGAGTGTTAACTCGCGTGCCGGATCGGAAAGATTGGAAGCAAACCCCTCGGATTTTAGTCTCATTCCCGTCGGCATCGACTCGCGCCAAGTCTGCATTGGTAGACCAAACACGCGCACGTCCGCCCCACGCGCGCGAAGATGACTGCCAAGCGATAGCCCATAGGGGCCCGCGCCAATGATGGCAATGTCAGTAGCTGGAATCATTCGAGCACACCTGTAAGAACTCTTTTTTCCCACAAATTGTAAGATCAGAAGCGCAAAAAATCACCTATATTGAATGTGCAAAAATGAAACAATTTAAGTTGGCTGCCAAAGTTAACCAACAGACATTTACCAATAAGAGCTTCGACCTCGGCGGTTGTGTCCAGAATCTTTCGCAATCATGCAACGGCTTCGGTTTGAGATGGTACTGTTGGTAGAGCGACCGCATATTAATGCCGTTTATTCTTCGATCATAACTCGTAAGTATGGCCGGCGATTTGATTTACCACAGCCATCAGAGCAGAATCAATTTTGTGAGCGTAATTGCGCGCTGGTGTCGCGTTGCACGTCAGGGTGGATCGCGGACGAAGTTAGCGCGCGCACGGTTTGAAGAATCGCACCTATGCTGCGGGCGCCCGCGCCATCCAAGCGTGGTTGCGAGAGCACCGGCCTTCGCTCACCGCTTAGGACCAGACGAAGAGGAACCCGCCGGTCCGCCGGCGGGTTCGGTCACGCCGGCGGATGAGCCTCAGGCAAGTGCTCGAGCTGTGGTGCATGAAGGGCCTTGAACATTTTCTGTAGCCAATCACCGATTCAGCAATCGGGACCAACTGCAAATCCTGGAAGCCATTTCCGTTCCAGACGCATGCGTTTGATCGAAGTTCAGCAGTTCGAAATAAGCCTGCCCGAAAAATTCTTGCGAATACGATTGAACGCGGATTGGCCGGCAAAGAATCCTTCTGCCAATGGAGAGGGATCGGACACATTGATGTCGACGTCAAAACTTGTTTGATAAGCGGCCGAAATCAATGTTGAACGAAGCCAGCGGGTTACCCGGATGGCCCCCCGAATTTATCCAGTGCGAATGGCCGGGCAAACTGTTCTATAAGTTATTCGATTTTTCAATACCTGTAATGATCCGCCTTGAACGGGCCTTCCGGCTTGACGCCGATATACTCGGCCTGGTCGGGCCGCAGCTTGGTCAGCTTCACGCCGATCTTGGCGAGGTGCAGCCGCGCCACCTTCTCGTCCAGCGACTTCGGCAGCACGTAGACCTTCTTTTCGTATTTGCCGTCCTTGTTGTTGGCGAACAGCTCGATCTGCGCCAGGGTCTGGTTCGTGAACGATGCCGACATCACAAAACTCGGGTGCCCCATGGCGTTGCCGAGGTTCACCAGGCGGCCTTCCGACAACAGGATCATCCGCTTGCCGTCGGCGAAGGTGATCTCGTCGACCTGCGGCTTGATGTTGGTCCATTTCAGGTTGCGCAAATGCGCGATCTGGATCTCGTTGTCGAAGTGGCCGATGTTGCCCAGGATCGCCTTGTCCTTCATCGCCTTCATGTGCTCGAGAGTGATGATGTCCTTGTTGCCCGTGGTGGTGATGATGATGTCGGCCTCGGCGATCACGTCCTCCACCCGCTTGACGTCGTGGCCCTCCATCAGCGCCTGCAGCGCGTTGATCGGGTCGACCTCGGTGACGGTCACCCGCGCGCCCTGGCCGGCCAGCGAGTCCACCGAGCCCTTGCCGACGTCGCCGTAGCCGCACACCAGAACCTTCTTGCCACCGATCAGCACGTCGGTGCCGCGGTTGATGCCGTCGATCAACGAGTGCCGGCAGCCATACTTGTTGTCGAATTTCGACTTGGTCACGGTGTCGTTGACGTTGATCGCCGGAAACGCCAGGTCCCCGGCCGCGGCGAACTGGTAGAGCCGCAGCACGCCGGTGGTGGTCTCCTCGCTCACTCCCTTGATCGACTCGGAGATCTTCGTCCACTTGTCCTTGTCGGTTTCGAAGCGCTTGCGCAGCAGCTCCAGGAAGACCTTGTGCTCGGCCGAGTCGCCCTCTTCGGCGGGCGGCACCACGCCGGCCTTTTCGTACTGCGCACCGCGCAGCACCAGCATGGTGGCGTCACCACCGTCGTCGAGGATCATGTTGGCCGGCTCGTTGGGCCAGGTCAGGGTCTGCTCGGCGGCCCACCAGTACTCCTCGAGTGTCTCGCCCTTCCACGCGAAAACCGGCACACCCTTTGGCTCTTCGGGGGTGCCATGCGGACCGACGACCACCGCGGCGGCGGCGTGGTCCTGGGTGGAGAAGATGTTGCAGGACGCCCAACGGACCTGCGCACCCAGCGCGACCAACGTCTCGATCAGCACCGCGGTCTGCACCGTCATGTGCAGCGAACCCGAGACGCGTGCACCTTTGAGCGGCTGGACGTCGTGGTATTCGCGACGCAGCGACATCAGACCCGGCATCTCCTGCTCGGAGAGCTCGATGTCGCGGCGGCCGTAGTCCGCCAACGACAGGTCGGCCACCTTGAAATCGAGCCCGTTCACTACATCGGGGGTCAGCTGCTTTTCGGTCGTCGTCATCTACTACCCATTCCTCCGGTCAACTACTTAGCTTGGTTATATATTAGTCGGGGCGCACTCGCGACCGCGAACTAGGGTCAGTCGGCTCCGACAAGAGCTTATTGCTTCGCTCTCCCCCGCAAGCGGGAGGTGCCCCCACCTCGGGCCCAGGGCCCGCATCGTCGCAGAGCAGCCTATTCGTCGACTTCCCCGCGCTCGCCGGTGGTCCCACCGCGGGCCCACGGCTCCATGTTCTCCGACAGCTCTCCGTAGCGTTCGGCCGCGGGCGTCATGAGCCGCGCCAGGTCGACCGCGACGTCGTGGTCGGCCTCCGGCGGCATCGAC
>JBKQRS010000632.1:0-5617 GCA_052143915.1 Bradyrhizobium sp. | reverse complement strand
AGCTGGCAGGACCACTTCGAATTCGCCCGCGCGGCATCGACCTACAAGATCCAGCGACTGGGCAACGAAGCCGGATTGCCGACGCTGGCCGACATCGAGGCCGTCAGAAAGGAGTTCGCGGTCAGCGCTTGAGGGAACGCGCTACGCCAGCGCCGCCTTCAAATCGAAACTCAAATCCGCCGCCTGTTCCGGTTCGATCGAGCGATTCATACCGAGAATCTTGCGTCCGAACACGTGGTCGGCGGCGCGGTTGACGGACTCGATGCCGACCAGCCGTCCGGACTTGTAGCAGAAGGCCGAGAACGATCGCGCCTGCCGATCGCCGCGTTCGACCACGCGGTCATATCCAGTGGTGAGCCCTGCGATCTGCAGCTTGTCGTCGCCCTGGTCGCTCCAGAACCACGGCAGGCCGTCATAGGTCTTGGCGTCGCCGGTCAGCCGCGCCGCCACGCAGCGCGCGTGATCGGTGGCGTTCTGCACCGACTCCAGCCGCAACGAGCCGCCGAAGCGCGGGCTTGCGAACAGCGCGCAGTCGCCGATCGCCGAGATGTTGGGATCGGCGGTCAAGAGTTGTTCGTTGACGATGATTCCAGAGGCGACCGGCAGGCCGGCTTCCGCCGCCAGTTCGACATTGGGCAGGACACCGACGCCGACCACCACCAGATCCGCCGGCACATGGCGACCGTCGCTGAGGCTGACGCCGGCAACGTCGGCCCCATTGCTCTCGATGCTGGTGGCCTGCACGCCGAGATGGATGCGGATCCCCGCCGCGGTGTGCCGCGCTTGGAAATATTCCGAGATTTCGGCCGTGACCGCGCGCGCCATGACGCGCGTCCCGAGTTCGACCACATCCACATCGAGCCCCTTGGCGCGCGCGGTGGCGGCGAACTCGAGGCCGATGAAACCCGCACCGATGACGACGACACCGCTGGCCGAGCCGATGCGCTGCCGCAGCGCCTCGCTCTCGTCGAGGGTTCGCAGATACCGGACATCGCCGAGGTTGGCGTTGGGCAGATCAAGCAGGCGGTTGCGCGCGCCGGTGGCGAGCACCAGATGCCCGTAATCGAGAAATGAACCGGACGCGAGCAACAGACGCTGCGCGGCGCGGTCGACGAAGGCGGCGCGGTCGCTGATCAGCTCGATGTTCTGGTCGCGATAGAATTTATCCGGCCGGAACATCAGGCTGTCGGGACGGCCTTCACCCTTCAGATAGGCCTTGGACAATGGCGGCCGCTGATACGGCAGATGCGCCTCGTCGTTGATCAGACGGATGCGCTCGCCGAAGCCGTGCTGCCGCAACGACGCCGCGACCTGGAAGCCCGCGTGGCCGGCGCCGACGATCAAAACTGTTCCCTGCGTCATAGGTCAGACCGGTACGATACGAAGCGGCAGGGTGTCAAACCCGCGCAGCGTATTATTCAGCCGCCGCTCCGGTTCGCCCGTCAGCTCAAACGACGCAACACGGCGGGCCAGCGCCGTCAGGATCGCCTCGGTTTCCAGCCGGGCCACCGCCTGCCCGACGCAACCATGAATCCCGGTGCCAAATGTCATGTGCCCGGCCGCGCGGCGGGTGACGTCGAACGTATCTGGCCTGTCCCACCGACGCGGGTCGCGGTTGGCGGCGGCGAGAAACAACAGCACCTTCTCTCCGTCACCCAATTGCACGCCGGCGACGTCGACGGCCCTGGTCGTGGTCCGAAAGAAGGTTTGCACCGGCGCTTCAATGCGCAACACCTCTTCGAACGCGCCGCGGATCAGGTTCGGGTTTTCGCAAAGCGTGCGCCACTGCTCGGGATAACGCGCCATGCAGTAGAGCGCGTTGCCGAGGCCGTAGACGGTGGTATCGATGCCAGCGGACAGAAACGACCGTACCAGCATACCCGCTTCGTCCTCGGTCAACTCGCCGGTATCGACCGCCTCGAAGATCTGCATGCCCAACCCGCCGGGCGCCAGCGCCGCGCGGCTGCACTTCGACATGATCCAGTCGCGAACCGGACCGGCATTGGCCATCGCCTGGTTGAACAGGTCGTTGCGGGGACCGAACGAGTTGAACACCATGGTGCCATAGGGCAGCAGGTTCTCGCGGCCTTCCTCGGAGATCCCCACCGCATCCGGGAACACCTTCAGCGGATAAGCTTCGGCCAGATCGGCGACGCCGTCGAATTCGCGTCGTTCGACCAGCCGCGCGATCAGCTTTTCCGCCGCGCGGTCGAAGGTGTCACGCAAGACCCTGATCGCCGCCGGCGACAGGATCCGCGTCAGCACCGCGCGGGTGCGCGTGTGCAGCGGCGGATCGGCTTCCAGGATAATGCTTGGCGGACGCCACGGCGGCTCTTTGCGGAAATCGCTCAAACCGACGCCTGCGGATGAACAGTAAGTCTGCCAGTCGGTCAGGGCATCGCGGACCTGCTCGTGCCGGGCCATCGCCCATATGCCGTAACGATCAAGCCATACCACCGGCCCGGCCTCGCGCAGCGCCTCATGGTACGGATAGGGATCGCTCAGGAACGCGTGCGAAAACGGATCGAGGGTCGAAACCGGACGGCTCAATGCTGCTTGATCGCTCACGACGCCTGCTCCCGTTTCCGCCTGTTGCAATGCGGCCATTGGAGCGCATTTTGCAGGCTTCGCCGGGGATTGTCACCTCTCGCCTTCTGCTATTTAAATGGCGGGCGATCTTACCGACACGGGGCCCTCGCTAGATGCCGACTTCAGCACATGCTTCACCCTCTTCGCCCGACGATCCGGCCCTGCTCAGGATTGAAGGTCCGATCGCCACGATCACGCTCAACCGACCGACCGCGTTCAACTCCATCGATCTTTCGATCGCGAAAAAGCTCGAGCAACTCGCAGCGGACGTCGAATCGTCTGATGACATAAGGGTGCTTGTGATCGAGGGCGAAGGCCGCGCGTTCTGCGCCGGCGGCGATCTCGGGACCATTGGCGCTGCGGCCGCAGCCGATAACATCGCGCCCGTGGTTGGCGAGCTCTTGCAGCATTATCACGCCTTCATCGAGACCGTGAGGCGTATGCCGAAGATCGTGCTTTCCAGCGTTCACGGCTCCGCGGCCGGCGCCGGCATGGGACTGGCATTTGTCGCCGACCTCTGCATCGCTGCGGAAGACGCCCGCTTCACGCCGGCCTACGCCAAGATCGGCGTGTCGCCCGACGGCGGCAGCACCGTCGGCATGGTTGGAACCGTCGGCGTCCGCCGTGCACTGCAAATATTTCTGGCGGAGGACAGCTTCTCCGCGCAGCAGGCCTATGACTGGGGGCTGGTTGCCAAGGTCGTTCCAGCGACGGAACTTAGAGCGGCGACGCGACAATTTGCCGAACGGCTGGCGCAGAATCCACCGGCTGCCATCGCGGGCACCAAGTCGCTGGTCTACCAGGCCGCGGTCACCCCGACCAGGCAGCAACTTGACGCCGAAGAAGACAAGATCATCGAAGCCATGCACACGGAGGAATTCCGGATCGCGGTGAAGAAGTTCACCAGCAAGGGGAAGTAGCGGTTGGCGCCGGGTGGAGTCAGCAGACCCTCATCCTGAGGTGCGGCGGTTTCGCCGCGTCTTGAAGGAAGGATGAGGCCTCATGGTTCGAGACGGCGCAAGCGCGCCTCCTCTCCATGAGGGTCCTCTTCAATTCGGACAGATATACCCTGTCCCCGCAGGCGACTTGAAGCAGCCGACCGATTCCGGAATGACATGCTTCGGCAGCCACAACACAACCTTGGGGAAATAGATCGTGAAGACGATGGTCACCAGGAACACGACGTAGATCGGCAGCGCCGCGCGCAGCGCCTTGCCGAAACTGACGTCGACGAATTTCGAGGCCATCAACAGCACGAGCCCGTAAGGAGGCGTGATCAGGCCGAACGCCAAGGTGGCGATCAGCACCACGCCCATGTGAACCCCGTTGATGTCGCCGGCCTGGGTCAGCGCGTTGACCAGCGGCATGAAGATGATGATGGTCGGCACCGGCTCGATGAAATCGCCGACCACGGTGAACAGCAGCACCAGCAGCAGCATCATGTATTGCGGATCGCTGCCGGCAATCGAGGTGATCCAGTCGGCGATGACGATGGCGCCGCGCAAATACGCCAGCATCCAGCCGAACGCGTTGGCCGCACCGATGGTGATCAGCGGCAGCGAAAAGATCAGCCCGGCCAGACAGAAGTCGTAAGGAATCTTCCTGATGTGCCCGCGGTTGAGCGCGGGGATCACGACCGCGATGATCCATATCACCGCGACCACGCCGGCCTCCGTCGGCGTGAACCAGCCGGTGAGAATGCCGCCGAGCAGGATCACCGGAATCATCAGCGGCAGCGCGGCATCTCCGGCCGCGAACACGATCTGGCGCAACGGCGCCCGCGGCTTGCGCATGCCGGAGGGGCCGAAGAAGTAGCAATAGATCATCAAGCCGAAGCCGATCATCAACCCCGGCACGACGCCGGCCATGAACAGACCCGCGATCGAGACGTTGCCGACGGCACCATAGACCACGGCCGTGATGCTCGGCGGCACCAATGCTGCGATGGTGGAGGCGGATGCGATGATCGCGGCGATGAAAGCGGGACTGTAGCCTTCGCGCTTCATCGGCCCGCCCAGCGCACGGCTCATGACCGCGACGTCGGCGGTGGTCGATCCCGACATCTCCGAGAAGAACATGCTGAAGACGACGACGACCTGCGACAGCCCGCCCCTGATATGCCCGACCAGCGACAAGGACAGATTGGCGATCCGCACCACGACATTCGCCGAACTCATGAGCTCGCCGACCAGGAGGAAAAACGGAATCGCGAGCAGCGCTTCCGAATCCACGCCGTCGAAGATCTTCTGGATGATCGCAGCCAGCGAAACGTCGGTCAGCAGCGCCCCGACAAAGACGCCCGCCATCAGCGAAAACGGCACCGGCACGCCGAGATAACCGAAGAACAGAAAGCAGAACGACATCAGCGCCAGGATAACCGGTGCACTCACGGCCGCGCCCTCTGGATGCTGGTCTCGACCGGCGAAATCGAAACCTCCTCGCCCGGCGGCTCCGGATGGTCAAATCCGTTGCGGATGCCGTTGACCAGTTGTTCGATCGTGAACAGCGCGATCAGCACACCGGCGAGCGGTATCGCGGCGTAGAGCGAGGCGATTGGCGTGCCCGACGGCAGCCGGAAGCTGCCAAAACCCCGGAGATAGTTGATATAGCCGAACCAGATCAGGCAAAACGCCACGCCGAGCACCACGATGCGGATGATGATCTCGACGATCAGCCGCGGGGTCCCGTGCAGGGCTTCGGAGATCGCGGTCAGATAGAGATGATCGTTGCGGCGGGTAGCAGTCGCGGCGCCAATGAAGATCGCATAGATGAAAAGGGTCGAGGTGACCTCCTGCAGCCACAGCCAGGGATGGCCGATGGTGCGCGTGACGATGTCGAACATCACCGAGAGCGAGAAGCCGAAACACAACAGCCCGCACAGCATCATCAGCGCCAGTTCGAGCCTGTCAAGCGCCGGCCATTTCAGGTGATGCTGCCGTTGCAGCACCAGTTTGTCGGCGATGGACATTTCCAAAGTCTCCGTCGTCCCGGTTCTTCCGCGTCATGGCCGGGCTTGTCCCGGCCATCC
>JBKQRS010000631.1:0-10980 GCA_052143915.1 Bradyrhizobium sp. | reverse complement strand
GCACGGTCTGGCCGATCAGATTGGCGATCATGGTGAGGAAGCGCACGTCGTTATCGAGCCGGAATACCGATCGACCGTCCCATACGCGATCGATGGTCAACGTACCCACGACCTTCGCGCCAATCCGGATCGGCACCCCAATGAACGAAACCCGGACGTCCCCATCTGCGCCGAGCGCGGTCGCATCGGTCGTGAACAGCGGATGGGTCGCGACGTCTTCTGCGACCAACGGAACCGCGGTCGCGATGATCTGCCTGATCGCCGTTTCCGGCAGCCGAGCACGGTAGCGCTCGTCGGTCCCTTCGTTCCAGCCGATACCGACCGTAACATCCGGGACATCGTCGTCCGCCAGCAGCGAAATGACGCCATGCCGCATCTGCAGAAACGACGACAAGACATTGAGGACATTCGAAAGCGTGGTCTCGAGCCTGTTCGGCGCGTTGAGGATCTTGGAAATCTCGTAGATTCCGGTGAGCGCGATCTCACTCAGGGGAATCAGGGGCGGCGTGGACCGCCCTTCCGAGCTTTCGACAACAGATGCGTCGGCGTGGGCCATGATGATATCTCCATCGTCCCGGACTTTCCCCACCGACTTTTCTGAAGAATTCCTGTTATCCTGTCCCATCTTCACTCAAATGTCGTGCCCAAGTTCACCGCATTGCTGCGGAACATAACAGCGCGAATTGCTCACTTTCCATTCGACCTAGTCCCGGGTCCGAACCCAGTAATCATTGATAGTCAGGCCGTCCAGACGGCTGCTTCAGCGTCCGCATTGATCTAGATCAAACCGGCTAGACTAAACTAACAGCACCAGTAGGCTCAGGCAGCCCGACCCAGCCGGCTTTTCCAGGCCCGACGCCTCAGACGTGTTGCCCCCCATTGATCTTGATTTCCTCACCGGTCACATAGCTCGCCGCGTCCGAGCACAGAAAGTAAATCACCTTGGCGACCTCATCGGGCGAGCCGATCCGGCCCATGGGAATGGCGGGAGCAAGCCGCGCTTCCGTCTCCGGCGACAGGATATCGGTCTTGATCTCGCCCGGCGCTATCGCGTTTACCCGGATGCCGTGCGGCGCGAAATCGTGTGCCATCTCCCGCGTGAGGCAGGCTAGCGCGGCTTTCGACGTCGCGTAGGCGGTGCCCGCAAAAGGATGCACACGTGAGCCGACGATCGAAGTGACGTTGACGACGGTGCCCGACGCGTCTTTCAGTTCGTCGAACAGGCCGCGGGCGAGAAGGATGGGGGCGAGGAAGTTAACGTGGAAGACATTCATCCATGTCCCGACCGGCGTGGTCAGCGACGTAAGACGGCCGCCTTCTGGATTCTTCGGCGAAAGTCCGGCATTGTTGATCAGCGCATGGAGCGGCATGCCGGCGAGCCGGGCCTTGATCTCGGCAAGTGCGCGCGGCATGCCCTGATGATCGCCGAGATCGACCTCGACGTGATCGACTGATCCGGCATCCCAGGGGCAAAGCTCGCCGTCGAAAGGCTGGCGCGAGCAGGTGATGATTCGCCAGCCCGCTTCCGAGAACAGTTTCACGGTGGCGTGCCCGATCCCGCGCGAGGCGCCGGTCAGTACCATGGTCCTTTGCTCGGCTGCAGGCCGCACGATTTGCGGTGGCGTGCCGGGGAACGGACAGCGCCCAGCATTTTCCGGCACCGATCCAAGCTCGGATCGCCGCTCGGGTTCGGCATTGCGCATATCGACAATCATGGCGGCCCGGTGCCGTTTGCAGCACATATCGTCGGGATTTCCCGACCTGCCGGGATTTGCACGATCCGGGCCAACCCGGCGAAATGAGTTTCCGGGCGTGAAGTCACATCATTGGACGAGGCTTGAAACCGATTTTGAAGGACCAGCTCAATGGAATGTCGATGTTCCGACATTCACGTCATATTCGGCACAAAGCGGCAGCCCTTTGCATATCGGCGAAACCGCCTGTGAGCGCTCAACGAGGTACGGCAAGGAAGCCCTCGGATTGGTCCGCTTCCTGCAATGCCGTCTCCGGTGAACGTTCCCAAATGAACGGAAGGCGCGGCCATGCCACTTTATAGCTACCACTGTGGAAATTGCGAAAAGGATGTGGAGCTGCTGATCAGCTCCGACGACACACCCGTCTGTCCAACCTGTGGCAGCCAAAACCTGGAGCGCCTGGTGTCTCGCACGGCGCCGGAAGGCAGGAGCCGTGGTCTCGTAAAATCGGCGCGGGCGCAGGCGGCGCGCGAGGGACATCTGAGCAATTATAGCCGCTCCGAACGCCGACGCTGAGGGACTCTGGCTTCAGTTCGCGCCGTTCAATCCGACGTGATCTGAACCTCCGGCATCTCATCCGGTTCTGGAAGGTCGAGTCCGTCCTCTTCGGCCAGGTCGACTCCGGTCAGGCAAACATCTCCATCATCGATGATCAGCTTGATCGGCGTCAGCGCCTGACCCTGGCATGGGCCGATAAAACAATGGCCGGTGTCTAGATCGAATTGGGCAAGATGATTTCCGCAGGTGATAAAATTGCCTTCTTCGTCCATGAACTCTCCGGGCACCCTATCCAGGCGCAAGCCCTGGTGTGGACAGGCGTTTTCAAATCCAAAGAAATTATTTCCTTTGCGCGTGATGAGAATTGGCCAAGGCTTAGCGCCGCCATCCAACTGCTTCCGCATCAGCATGAAGCCCGCGGCTTGACCATCATCCACCGCGTAGGTGGCACATATCGCAAAAAGCGTGTCCATCACGTGAGCCCCTTCCACCTCAGTTCGACGCTCCAGCTGCTGCGTGGAAGCGGACATGCCGCTCTGAGCAAACCGTGTGCCAGCTGTATCATACCGCGCCTATCCGATTCTTTTCGTCTCGCAATTCGTGCGCATGACCGACCGCCTCCTGCCGCGCTCGCCACATTGGTAGAAGGACCGGCATGCCGGCAATCCTGAAAGGCTCCTCCTTGAAGTTACCTCGGTGGCTCCCTTTGCGACAACTCAATCCTGACCAAGCGGGAATATCCGGTCTTGTGCGTGCCGCATGAAAATGCCTTTGCCACGCGTCTCAAGCTTTATGTCGATCAAGAGCGTGCAGCATCACAGCACGAACATTCCATTTCGATCGTGCCGCTAAGATTGCCAATCCAGGCGCATTAAAGCCGCGGACCGCGCCGGCTGCCGCAAAGGCTCGGGGCAAGATCAGTCTTCGCCCTCACCCATCTTGCCTATGTGGTGTTGCACGTAGAGTTCAAGGCCGAGCTTGCTGACGAGATCGAGCTGGGTCTCAAGGAAATCGATGTGGTGTTCCTCGTCCGTCATCAGCTTCTCGAACAGGTCGCGCGTCACGTAATCCTGCGCAGCGTGACAATGCGTCGCAGCTTCTTGGTAGAGCGTGCGGGCGGAGATCTCCGCCGCGAGGTCGCAGTCGAGCACCTCTTTGACGTCCTGGCCGATGCGCAGCGGGTCGAGAAGTTGCAGGTTCGGAAAGCCTTCAAGGAAAATGATACGCACGACCAGTTTGTCGGCGTGCTCCATCTCCTCGATCGATTCCTTGCGCCACTGTTTGGCGAGATCCTTGTAACCCCAGTTGTCGAGCAGCCGGTAATGCAGCCAATACTGGTTGACCGCGGTCAGCTCATGCCGGAGTGCCTTGTTTAGAAATTCGACAACTTTCGCGTCACCCTTCATAACCGCTCCTGTTCCGGACCTTGGTTCAAAACCCTAGCAAGCTATTACGAACTTCTCTACCGACATCGCCGACGCTTTGCCGCCGTGAGGCGAATCCGCGTCGCTAGGGCTGTTTGTCCGCAGTCTCGGCCTGCATGACGCCGCCACCCGGGCTACCGCCTTTCGCCCCATCGAGCACCTCGTCCATGATCTCTCGGATGGTGCGTGCGCAGCGGCCGCACCGCGCCCTGCAGCCGAGGCAGCTATAGACATAGGTGGTGGTACGGCGCGTCGCCGTGCTGGCGACAGCTCGCACTTCGCGGTCGCTCAACACGTTGCAGGAGCAGACGATCATCAAAAGCCCTGTAGCTCGGTTTCAGGAACTAAGATTCGCTGAGCTTACCAAAACGTTCGACAAGGCGACGATTGTGAAAAATTTCGTCGGCGATAACTAATTTGCGGGACTTAAGATCAGCGATCGCCAAATCGTCAACCGGGCTTTGATGCAGGGCATTCGCTATTTCTTTTTCGAGAACAATATATCGTTGTTCCAGGTAAGCAATAGATGCCTGCGTCACGATCCTTCTCCAACAGAGTAGCCGGCGCGATCAGCGCGGCGCCCGCGCGGTCGATGGACCGCTTGAATTTGCTGCAGCCGTCAAGTTCTTCCGTCTCCCATGCGGGCGCCCGGTCTCTATTCGGCATCCGATGAGCTGGATCATTTTTTGCGGCGTCGGCTCGCCTCCGCAAAGAGAATCGAATTGATGCGCCATTGGGCCCTGCGTTACGAGACCGGAAGCGGCGTCTGCAAGGCCGCTATTCCCTGAGACCATGGCGTGCTTCTGCATGACGCCCTCCAGTAATCAGAGTAAAGTTCATAATATGATGCGGCGTGTCAAATTGATTGATGCAGATCAAACGAGCTTGGCGCAGATATACTCGGTGCCGGATGACTAGGCGGTTCCATGTCCGTTCCGGGTCGGCAGTGTTGAAAAAGTCTTTTTTGGCTGATGAACGAAATTTCTTAGGACCGCTGATGCGTTTTGCGCGTGGCGACGCGAGGGACCACATCGTTACACACAAAAAACCACCATGAACCTTCGTATCGCCCCTACAGAGCCTTGCAGCGGTAGAGAGGTCGACTTTCGCGAGACTATTAGAGTCGATCGATTTTCGACTTTTGCAACAGTATCGGTCAAAAGCAGAAATCCTAGCAGCGTAGAGCGGACATTGGCATTCTATGACATTGCAATACACACTTCCGAGACTCATGCGAACACACCTTTCAGCTGTTCTACGAACGCAGCTGCCGCCACCGGCAGCACGCGACTTCGTCGCGTTGCGAGCAGCAATCGTGCTTGCAGCAAAGGTGGATCGATTAATGGAAGAGCCACCATGTCGCCGGGTGGGATCAGCGCCTTGCCCGGGCTGCGGAATTGGAAGCAGACGCCGCGATTCATATGAGCGAAGGCCTTCATCGCCTCGACCGAGTTTGAAACCAGTCGGGGATCGAGATCGAATGAGGCGAGTGCGAGCACCTGGTCGATAAGACCGCGTCCGGCCAAGGTTGTGTCGGCCAGCGCCAACGGAAATGCCAGGCAGTCCCGCAGGTGCAACTCATCGCGACTGGCGAGCGGGTGATCAGGCACCACCATGGCGCAGAGCGCCTGCCGCGCCATGGCGACGATTGCAACGTCCTTTTTTCGCGGCACGTCGTGCGTCAAAATGAGATCAACCTGGTCGGCGGCCAGGGCCCCGACAAGTTCTTCGGGAGCGCCGATGCGGACGTGAAAGCGAACGTAAGGATGGGTTGCCTGGAACTGCGTGATGGCAGAAGGTAGCAGTTCACCGGCCACGGATTCCGCGGCTGCCACGCTCACTTGCCCTCGCACGAGGCCGCGAAGCTGCTCGATCCGCGATTCGACGGCTTTCAACTCGGAGATCACCAAGCGGGCGTAGACCAGAAAAGCCTCGCCGGCCGAAGTCACACGAACGCCCCGCGGCAGGCGCTCGAACAAGGGTGCCCCAAGAGCAATTTCGAGGTCAAGGACTTGGCGGTTCAACGCCGATGAGGCGACATTGAGGGCCTCGGCGGCTTTCCGGATGGATCCGTGGCGGGCAACAGCGTCCACATAGGTCAGCACCCGCGGCGGACGCAGCCGGTTGCGCGATTTGGTCTTGGCGCGATCGGCCGTGCGTAATGGCGGTCCGGCTTCTCGCCTTAAAGGTTTTTTGGCCGCCTGCTTTTTTCGCATTTCCAGCGACTCCCTTGTCCATTGTCGCAAACATCAGCAAGGGGCGTGCCGCCTCGAAACCCCATGAAAAGACGGCGTTTCGCCCGGAATTGCCGGCGGATCAGGCAGTATATTCGTGAAGTGATCTCTTTTTACGCACGCCGTAGCCTGATTTTGCTTCTAGCGGCGCTCGCTGGAAAGGGATGATCTTTCGGGCTTCCGGTCATCCAATGGAGGGCACCGATCATGTCTTACCGGCTCGTTACATCCATTGTTGCAGCGGTCTTGAGTGGAATGCTGACCGCTGCCCAAGCCGAGGAATCGGTGACGCTGAGATTGAAATGGTTCCACCAAGCGCAGTTTGCCGGTTTCTATGTCGCCAAGGAAAAGGACATCTACAAATCCGCCGGCTTGAACGTTGACATCCAGCCCGGCGGTCCGGATTTTCCCGCGATTCAGATGGTGACCGGCGGCAACGAGCAATTCGGCGTCACCGGCGCCGACCAGATCCTCATCGCGCGGAGCAAAGGCGTTCCGGTGGTGGCGCTGGCGGTCATTTTCCGCCGAAATCCCTTCGTTCTGTTTTCGTTGGCAAAGTCCGGCATCAAGGCACCGGCCGACTATGTCGGAAAGAATGTCGGCGTGAAGATCGGCGGCAACGAGGAGCTGATCTATCGTGCCGTGCTTGCCAAGGCCGGCGTCGATAAGACCAAGCTGAACGAGATTCCGGTGAAGTTTGACATCACTCCGCTGCTTGCCGGCGCGGTCGATGTGTGGCCGGGGTACCTCATCAACGAAGTTCTCGCCGCAAAGGAAAAGGGCTTTGACGTTAACGTCGTGTCGCCGCCGGATTATGGCATCGATTTGTACGCCGACACCTTGTTCACGACCGAGAAGATGCTCAAGGAGAAGCCGGATATCGTCCGCAAATTTGTCACCGCGACCCTGAAGGGCTGGGCCAGTGCCATTGCGGCACCTGAAGAGGCCGCGCAGATCACGGTCAAGTATGGGACCAAATTGACCTACGATCACGAGCTGGCGATGATGAAAGCGAGCCTGCCGTTGCTGCAACCCGACGCGCAGCCCATTGGCTGGATGGAAGCCGCAAACTGGAGCTCCACGCAAAAACTGCTGGTAGACGCAGGCTTCCAGAAGACACCGGTCGATATTGGCAAAGCCTTCACGGTCGAATTTCTCAAATGAATGCGATCGCGTTTGCGAACCAGTTGGAGGGAACAACGCTGTTCCGGCCCGAGGTTCTGGTAACAATCGAAAACCTCCAGGTCCGCTTCGGCGATGTGGTCGCTGTTGAGAGCCTCGACCTCACCGTGCGGCGGGGCGAATTTGTCTCGCTGCTCGGACCGAGCGGCTGCGGCAAGTCGACCTTGCTGAGGGCCATCGCGCGATTGGTTCCTGTCGCAAGCGGTAAGGTCGTGCTGCGCGACCCCAACCTGCGCATCGGCTTTATGTTTCAGAAGCCGTTGCTGCTGCCGTGGCGCACAACGCTCGATAACGTGCTGTTGCCGGTGGAAATACAGCTTGGCGGCAGCGTGGTCGATCAAACCGATCAGGGCCGAGCCCGCCAGATGCTCGACATGGTCCAGCTTGGCGACTTCGTCGATGCCTATCCCCACCAGCTCTCGGGCGGAATGCAGCAACGCGCCGCGCTTGCGCGGGCGCTGATGAGCGATCCCGACATCCTCTTGCTCGACGAACCGTTCGGTGCGCTTGATGAGTTGACACGAGAAGTTCTCAACGAAGAACTGATCCGCATCTGGCAAAGCAATGCCACGCGATTGGAGACCATTATTATGGTCACTCATTCGATATCGGAGGCCGTGACCATGTCGGATCGGGTAATTGTTTTGACCGACCGACCGGCACGGCTCGTCAAGGATGTTCAAGTCGGATGTCCTCGACCTCGCGCGCCGGACGACCCGGAAGCGGTTGCTGTGATGAAACACATCCGGGCGATGGTGAGAGGCCGCCGATGATGTCACGTATTCAAGCACCGCTGATATTCGCCCTGCTTACGCTTGCCGCCTGGCAGGCGATCGTGATGGTGGCCGATATTCCGGAGTATCTGTTGCCGGCGCCGAGCGCCATTGTTGCCAATGTCGACCGCACCCTAGCTGTCCAGCTCGCGGTAACATTCGTCGAGGCGCTGATCGGCTTCCTGATTGCCAGCGTGTTGGCATTCGGCTGCGCCATTATGTTCGTTCGATTTCATACGCTTGAGGAAGGGCTGTTTCCGATCGCCATCGCGGTCAAGACCACCCCGATCGTTGCGGTTGCGCCGCTGCTGGTGATTTGGCTGGGGACAGGCTGGTGGTCCAAAATCGTAGCGGTGATCCTCATATGCTTTTTTCCGGTGCTGGTGAACGCGGTCAAAGGGCTCAAGGCCGCGGACATGGAATATCGCGAGCTGTTTCAAACGCTCGGCGCTTCTCGAGCGCAGGAATTCCGCAAGCTACGGATCCCCTATTGTCTTCCGTATCTGTTCTCGGCGTTGAAAATATCGTCCTCGCTTGCCATCGTGGGCGCCATCGTTGGCGAGTTCGTCGGCGCCACACAAGGGCTTGGCTATCTCATCATGGTTTCGTCGGCGCACCTAGAAACTGCAACGCTGTTTGCTGCGATCGCCGCGGCCGCACTAGCGGGCATCACCATGTTCTACGCCATCGGATGGACGGAGGAACGCGTCATCTTCTGGCATAGCGGCAATATGGAATGACCATGCGCACCACAACTGTCGACGTGATCCAGATCCCGACCAAGGGCCCCGGCGATGTCTCGGGCCTGATGAACCTGATCGAGGCAGGCAAGCTTGAGCCCGCATCGATCCTCGCAATCCTAGGAAAGACAGAGGGCAATGGCGGTGTAAATGACTTCACCCGGGAATATGCCGTGTCGGCGCTGAGCTTCGCGCTCGCGCCTTATGTTGGCCTGCCCCCGCATGATGTCGAACAAAAGATCGCGTTTGTAATGTCGGGCGGCACGGAAGGCGTGCTCAGTCCGCATATCACCGTCTTCGCGCGTGCGGTGACAGAAGGTCGCTCTGCCACTGGCATTGCCGGCAAGCGCCTGAGCATCGGCATTGCTCAGACCCGCGACTTCATGCCAGAGGAGCTCGGCCGCTGCGTGCAGATCTACGAGACGGTAAGGGCCGTCCACGTTGCTATGGTAGATGCCGGCATCGAGGACCCTCAAGACGTGCATTTTGTGCAAATCAAATGTCCGCTGCTGACCAGCGACCGTATTGAGGCTGCCCACGCCAGGGGACAAAAGGTTGTAACCACCAGTGCGCACGGGTCGATGGGCTACTCACGGGGCGCATCGGCGCTCGGCGTCGCGTCGGCTCTCGGCGAGATCGACTGCGACATCCGCGATGAGATCGTTCTGAAGAACTGGGAGCTGTTTTCGTCGGTAGCCTCAACTTCGGCTGGCATCGAGCTTATGCACAATGTGGTGATTGTCCTTGGCAATTCGAAAACGTCGGCGAGCCCCTTCGTCATCGGGCATGGCGTCATGCGTGACTCCATTGATTCTGCTGCGGTGATCGAGGCGCTGAAGAGCGTAGGGCTCGGCCTCGAAGAGATATCCGATCCGAGCGCGCAAGGCCGTCTGGTTAATATTTTCGCCAAGGCAGAAGCATCCCCTGACGGAAGTGTTCGCGGATTTCGTCACACCATGCTGGACGACTCCGACATCGGCGCCACCCGACATGCCCGCGCCGCGGTCGGCGGACTGATCAGTGGCCTCGCCGGGACCGGTGCCGTCTATGTTTCTGGGGGCGCGGAGCATCAAGGGCCGCCGGGCGGAGGGCCCGTGGCGGCGATTGCTCGTCAATGACGTTCTCGAGGTGTGAAAGCAATTAGCCAGCCGCAACTTAACGAACGTCGAATGTCCGCTATCGGCGCCAAGCGGCGCCGACATGCATATTGAAACAGCATGGCGACCCGATCATCATGGGGCGGGGATGGCTGCCATGGGGTTTGTGAGGTACACCACCGGGACCACCCGGGAGGATTTGACGCGAGAATGCTTGCGCGAACTCCGATTGTGGCCCGGGTGTGAGACGGTTGAGGGTCTTGCGGTTCTTGTGGGTGAGCGTGGCAAGTTCACGGTTCATGTGGCCGAGTATGGCTTGGCAACGAAGAGGAACGCAGACCGCGCGCTTAGATGTATCCAACGCGAAAAGGCGTGCCACTTTCGTCTGAAAGTAGAATGACGCGCGCATAAGAATATTTTCGGTTGGTCGGCTTTACTTTCCGTTCGGGGGAAACGGCCACGGATACGCTTGTCGAGGGGGTCGACGTCTTAGGCGTTCATATCCAGTATTGGATGCCGCTGGCAGCTCTGGTGGCTGCGGTTACTATCGCCATTAGCTTATGGCGGCAACGATAGGTCCTAACTGATATCGGCCAGGCCACGGCAGCCCTGTGTTTGGGGATCACGGACGCGCCCGCCCGCCGACCACGTCAGCGTATTTAAAAAGTTGCGATCAGAGCGGCGACGTCGGACATCGGCGCGTCAAAGTTTTCTGATTAGCTTTTGGGCCGCAAGCAGAGCGGCAGATTCGGTCGCGTAGTCATCCGGCGTTACGACGCTACGCACCTTATCGCCCCCCACGACCATTCCAGCGCTCCTCTTTCGGGTAATGGCCGCGCGCCAGCACCCCGGTTTGCGCTCGTAGGTGACTATCGAAAACTCGGAGATGTCAGCCATCGGATCGCCTCGGAAGACACGTTCGCGCCTGCTAGTCGGCGATGTCAACGCCTGCATGTGATTACGCTCGGTGCCCACCAGTTCCGCCATTCGGTCGGCATTTGATCCACTGCCGCCTAGAAAATGATCTTGAATGATGTCGCGCCGTGGGCTGCCTTCTAAAGGCATGGTGCTTGATGAGCCACCGGGTGTGCTTGTGCTACAACCTTCGAGGAAACCATATTAGCCACTCCGGTTCCCGGTGAAGCCCTTTCGCCCCCTACGCTGAGCAGGCTCCGGTGCCCTTGCCAGCCAATCGAAGCCTTGCCTTGGGCCAACCACCGATCGCCTGAAATATGATCTTTTGATCCCGGCAAAAATCGGGTTTGCTTGGCTCGGCAT
>JBKQRS010000630.1:0-11140 GCA_052143915.1 Bradyrhizobium sp. | reverse complement strand
CCGACCCCTCCCCACCGCTTCGCGGGGGGAGGGGAGATGGTGGGCTGTTTGAAAATTGAATCCCCTCAAACCTCGCGCCGGCTCAGAAACGCCAGCCGCTCGAACAGATGCACGTCCTGCTCGTTCTTCAACAGCGCGCCGTGCAGCGGCGGGATCAGCTTGCGCGGGTCGCGTTCCCTGAGCATTTCCGGGGTGATGTCCTCGTTCAAAAGCAGCTTCAGCCAGTCCAGCAGCTCCGAAGTCGAAGGCTTCTTCTTCAGTCCCGGCACCTCCCGCACCTCGAAGAAGATCCGCAGCGCCTCTTCCACCAGGCGCTTCTTGATATCAGGAAAATGCACATCGACGATCCGGCTCATCGTGTCGGCGTCGGGAAACTTGATGTAGTGGAAGAAACAACGACGCAGGAAGGCGTCCGGCAATTCCTTTTCGTTATTCGACGTGATCATCACGATCGGGCGCAGCTTTGCCTTGATGTTCTCGCCGGTCTCGTAGACGAAGAACTCCATGCGATCGAGTTCGAGCAACAGATCGTTGGGGAATTCGATGTCGGCCTTGTCGATTTCGTCGATCAAGAGCACCGGGCGCTTCTCATGGGTAAAGGCCTCCCACAATTTTCCGCGCTTGATGTAATTCGAGATATCGGAAACCCTGCTGTCGCCGAGCTGGCTGTCGCGCAGGCGCGATACCGCGTCGTATTCATAGAGGCCCTGCTGCGCCTTGGTGGTGGACTTGATGTGCCAGGTCAGAAGCGGGGCGCGAAGCGCTTTCGCGACTTCCTCGGCCAGCACGGTCTTTCCGGTACCGGGCTCGCCCTTGATCAGCAGCGGCCGCTCGAGCACGATCGAGGCGTTGACCGCGACCTTGAGGTCATCGGTGGCGACGTAATCCTTGGTACCGGTAAATTTCATTGAATACTTTGCCTCTTTGTACTTGCCTTGTTGCTTGTTCTTGAGCGCAAGCGAGCGCTGTTGACCGAACAGGAAACGACCGCCGGCGTGGCGGTCGTTATCGGGAATGGGATATTGATCAGGCGCGCTTGATCAACGACAGGATGACGAGAACGATAACCGCGCCGACGGTGGCGTCGAGGATCGAGCCAAGCAGGCCCGACGCCAGCACGATGCCCAGTCGCGGCAATACCCAGCCCGCGACCAGCGCGCCGATGATGCCGACGACGATGTTTCCGATCAGCCCGAAACCGGCGCCGCGTACGATCAGGCCGGCAAGCCAGCCGGCGATCGCGCCGATGATGAGCGCAGCTAAAATACCCATGGACGCAGCCCCGTTTCAAACATTGAGGGCCCAATTCTAGTTGAAAAACGCTTCAGGTCTAGGGTGTCGGACGGCTCATTTGGCCGGACAATGCTGCCCTGATCCGCGCCGCCGGCCCTTGACGGAGGCGGACGGGCGGGCAATCTGTGCCCCATGTTCCTGCAATTCTTCACATCGCTGCGCGACGCCCAGGTTCCGGTGACCTTGCGCGAATATCTGACGCTGATGGAGGCGCTCAACGCCGACCTCGCGGAGCAGACCGTGGAAAATTTCTATTACCTGTCGCGCGCGGCGCTGGTGAAGGACGAGCGCAATCTCGACAAGTTCGACCGGGTGTTCGGCACGGTGTTCAAGGGGCTCGAGAGCCTGCTCGACGCCATGGAGAAGGCGGACATTCCCGCCGAATGGCTGAAGAAACTCGCCGAGAAATACCTCACCGAGGAGGAGAAGAAGCAGATCGAGGCGATGGGCTGGGACAAGCTCATGGAGACGCTTCGCAAACGTCTCGAGGAACAAAAGGGCCGCCATCAGGGCGGTAACAAATGGATCGGCACCGCCGGGACCTCGCCGTTCGGCGCGCATGGCTACAACCCGGAAGGCATCCGCATCGGCCAGGAAAAGAACCGCAATTTTCGCGCCGTGAAGGTGTGGGACAAGCGCGAGTTCAGGGATCTCGACGGCAATGTCGAACTCGGCATCCGCAACATCAAGATCGCGCTGAGGCGCCTGCGTAAATTCGCCCGCACCGGCGCGCCCGATGAACTCGATCTCGACACCACGATCCGGGAGACCGCCAATCACGGCTATCTCGACGTGCATATGCGTCCCGAGCGGCGCAACGCGGTCAAGGTGCTGGTGTTCTTCGACATCGGCGGTTCGATGGATTCGCACATCGAGCAGGTCGAGGAATTGTTCTCGGCGGCGAAGAGCGAATTCAAGCACATGGAATATTTCTATTTCCACAACTGCCTCTATGAAGGCGTGTGGAAGCAGAACCGCCGCCGCTTCACCGACCGCACGCCGACCTGGGACGTGCTGCATAAATATCCGCACGACTACAAGGTGGTGTTCGTCGGTGACGCCTCGATGTCGCCTTACGAGATCATGGTGCCCGGCGGCTCGGTCGAGCACGTCAATGAGGAGGCGGGCTCGGTCTGGCTCGAGCGCATCACGCGCACCTATCCGCATGCGGTGTGGCTCAATCCGGTGGCGCAGCGGCACTGGGACTATTCGGAATCGACCACCATCATTCGCCGGCTGTTTTCGGATCGCATGTTCCCGATCACGATCGAGGGTCTCGAAGGCGCGATGAAGGAACTGGTGCGGTGACCGACTTCCTCGTCATTCCGGACGGTCCGCAGGACCGATCCGGAATCTCGAAGTGATGAAAAGATTCCGGGTTCGATGCTTTCGCATCGCCCCGGAATGACGAAAATTGACGGAGAGGGAACATCAATGCCCCAAACCATCCATCGCGGCATCAAGTCGCTGATCGACGAAGCCAATGCGCAGATCGAAACCTTGAGCGCAGCGGACGCCATCAAGGCCTCGCAGAGCGACGATGTCGTGATCGTCGACATCCGCGACCCCAGAGAGATCGAGCGCGAGGGGCGGATTCCTGGCGCGTTCTCCTGCACCCGCGGCATGCTGGAGTTCTGGATCGACCCTTTGAGCCCCTATGCCAAGCCGATCTTCCAGCAGGACAAGAAGTTCATCTTTCATTGCGCCGGCGGCATGCGCTCGGCGCTGGCGGCGAAGACCGCGCAGGATATGGGGCTGAAGCCGGTGGCGCATATCGCAGGCGGATATGCCGCCTGGCGCGACGCCGGCGGCCCGACCGAGAAGTACGAGCCGAAGAAGCCGAAGGGGTGAGAGGCGGCGCGACCATAACGACAGCTTGAGAGGAAATGCCATGACATCCACCGACGATCCCCTTGTCTCCACCGACTGGCTCGCCGCCCATCTCGACGATCCCCACGTCAAGATCATCGACGCGTCCTACAAGATGCCCGGCGTGCTGCCGCTGCCGTCGGACGATTTTCTTGCCGCGCATATTCCGGGCGCGGTGTTTTTCAACGTCAGCACCATTGCGGATCCGGACGATCCCCGGCCGCATATGTATCCGGGCGCCGAGCAGTTTGCGCGCGACGTGTCGGCGCTCGGCATCTCCTCGGACGATACCGTGGTGGCCTACGATGCCGGCACCTGGGTCGCCGCGCCCCGGGCGTGGTGGATGTTCCAGTCGTTCGGCCATCCCAATGTGAAAGTGCTGGATGGCGGCTTGCAGAAGTGGAAGGCCGAGGGGCGCGCGCTCGGTTCCGGCGCGGTCACGCCGAAATCCGGAAAATTCCAGGCGAGACTCGACCCGCGTTACGTCAGGAGCAAGGAGCAACTGCTCGACAATCTGCAGACGAAGAAAGAGCAGCTGGTTGATGCGCGGCCGCGTGCGCGCTTCGAGGGCAGCGTCGCCGAGCCTTGGCCCGGCCGCCGCTCCGGGCACATTCCGGGCAGCCGCAACGTGCCCTATGCCGAACTGTTCGACGTCAAGACTGGTGCGATGAAGCCGCTCGATGAATTGCGCAAGGCCTTCACGGGCGCCGGTGTCGACATGAACAGACCGATCGTGACGACCTGCGGTTCCGGCGTCTCCGCGCTGGTGTTGACGCTCGCGCTTTATCGGTTAGGCGTGCGCGGCACCGCGCTTTACGACGGCTCCTGGGCCGAATGGGGTCTGCCCGACGGGCCGCCGGTCGCGACCGGTCCGGCCTGATCCTGACACAGCGTTTTCGAGCGAAGTAGATACCGGTTCGCGTCATGAAAACGCGTCAAGAAATGAAATCCTCAACGCGCCCGGATGGCGGGCGCCGGCTGGCCGAACGGAGGACTGGCCGGCTGCGGAAATATCTGCGCCGCCAGTCGCGCGCGCGCCGCTGCAAGCCGTCGGCGCTGCGCCGCGCGCCTTGCCTGCTGGCGTTTCCTGATGGCGCTTTGATCAGGCTTTGCGTCGCTGCTGACCCTGGCTGACGGCGATGTTTCGATGCTGACGGGCGGTCCGCCCAGCGTTGCGATTTTCGTCGCGGCAGTGTTGGCACCGGGCACGACCTGCGCGGCCATGGGTTCGGGCGCAACGGCAACCGGCGGGTTCTCGCGCAACGGGACTTCAGCTGTTGCGATCGTTGCGACCCGGGTTTCGTCGGTGGAGGTGGGCATCGCCACGGAGGCCGGTGCGGCCTCCGAGACTACCGGGCTTTCCGCGACGGAGGTTTCTGCTTTTTCAGTCTCGCCACTGGCAGTCTCCCTGGCAGCCTCCTTGCCAGCCTCCGGCGGCGAAGCCTCCTCCGGTTTCAACGCAACGATCGGCTCGGGTTCAGCCGGTGCCGAGGCGGTCGCCGCTTGCTCCGCCGGCGCCGGCGCGTCGTCCCGCACCTTCTCCGCAGCCGGCATATCGACGTGCAGCATCGCCAGCACAGGCCTTGTGGTTTCGGTTGGCTGCGCGAACATCACTTCCGGAGCGGCGCGCCATGACGGGTTAGAGGTGAATTCTTCGTGGGCCGCGCGCAGCAGCGCCGTCGCGCCCAGTCCGAAGACCAGCAGCGACATCGACAACATGGTCGCAGCGAACAGGAAGCGGAAGCCGGGGAGCATTGACGCGAGTTCTGCCTTGGCGGGATATTTGCAAAGGCGCTTGAGCCATCGGGAACGCGGTGACCACTACACTGGCCGCGTCCGCGACACGGCGGACATGCGGCGCAGCGAATCAGGCTGCTATTGAGAATACCGCAACCGTTTCCGGGCGCTCGTAAAATATCGATGGCGCGGAGGCCCGCCAGGGCGGCGGGATCGGTCTGAACGGGCGCCTACGGGATTGTCACAAAATGGCTAAATCGGCTCGAATTGGCCGGATTTGTCTTGAATGCGCCGCTATCTTCGGCCATCTGGCGTTAACGATCCGGTGTCGGCTTGGGGCTATACAAGAGCGATGATGACCAAACGCATTCTGACGATTTGTGCTGCCGTTTCTGCTGCCTGTGCGGCAGCGGCGGCGGGAACCTCGCTTGCGTCGGCGCAGGGCTATCCAATTTCCCCCGGCGCGGTCTATTCGCCGACGCCAACGCCCTATCCGCGGGGTAATCCGGCCGATTATCGCGCGCCGCGCCCGATGGATTTCGACGCGCTGGAAGACGATGACGGGCCGAATGTGCAGGGTTCGACGGCGCTGCCGCCGCCCGGACCGGTGCTCTCGCCGGACGATCCCCGCTATGGCCGGCCCATGATCGCGCCGCCTGTTTATTCCGACCGGGGTCCCGTGCTTTCCCCCGACGATCCCCGCTACGGCCGGCCTGCCGGCGCTCCGCCTGTTTATTCAGACCGCGGACCGATCCTTTCGCCGGATGACCCGCGTTATGGCCGCAGGGATCCGCCGCCGGTGATCTATTCCGACCGGCCCGCCGGCCCTCCGCAACAGGCCTATGGCGATAATCGCATCCCGGGAGGGGGCTATATCTATCCCGACGAGGACGATCGCGGGATGCGTCCGCCGGGCGCCGTCGGCGCGCCGGGCAGCGTCACCGGAAGCGTACAGCAGCAATCCCCCGGAGTTCAGTCCCCTGGAGCCCAGCCGCCGCAGGGACCGGATGGCAGGCCGACGGTATTGTCCGCGTTGCCGCCGGAGGAGCAGCCGGAGGCTGGGCCGGCCAATCTGCCGCAGCATCTGCGCCGGCAGGAAGTTGCTTTCGTCACCAAGGAGCCGCCGGGAACGCTGATCGTCGATACGCCGAACACTTATCTCTATTACGTGCTGGGCAATGGCCGCGCGATCCGATACGGCGTCCGCGTCGGCCGCGACGGTTTCACCTGGACCGGCGTGCAGAAAATCTCGCGCAAGGCCGAGTGGCCGGATTGGCATCCGCCGCCGGAGATGATCGATCGCCAGCCCTATCTGCCGCGCTTCATGGCCGGCGGCCCCGGCAATCCCCTGGGCGCGCGTGCGATGTATCTCGGCAACACCGTCTACCGCATCCACGGCACCAACCAGCCTTCGACGATCGGCAAGTTCGTCTCCTCCGGCTGCATCGGCATGCTGAACGAAGACGTCTCGGACCTGTTCGATCGCGTCAAGGTCGGCACCAGGGTGGTCGTGCTTCCCGGCGGTCCACCGCCGGCCTCGACCACGACCGCCTCGGCGGCGCCGCTGCCTGGGACCAGTGCTTTGCCGAATGCCGGACCTGCGCTTGCTCCGTCGGGCGTTCCCGGCGCGCAGCCGACCGTGGTGCCGCCGCTGCCCCCGCCGGTGACGGTGCGCTAGGCCTCCGCGATCATCGGCACGGACATTTGCAAAAGGGCGCGCGGTGGCGCGCCCTTTTTGATGCGTAGGGGAGGGCAAGACAGCACAGAGGCGGAGCGAGGCTCGATGGTCAAGTGTAGTTGACTCTATTGATCGCGAATTCCCCTGCCGCCTCGCCCACTTTGTGTAAACTCGGGATCGGAGCCCTGGCGCGTCGACCGCTGCGATCGAGAATGCCGGGCAAGTCCAGCATCGAGTCGAGGGTCACTCATGGCGACAGCCGCCGCCGCGACCATTTTTCCGAGCGCGCCCAAGGTGCATTCGGCAGATCTGCCGGCGTGGCGGCTGCTTCCGGCCGTTATGCGCTCCAGCCTCGCGATTTGGCCCGACTTTGCCTTCGACATTCTCGTCAACAAGCGAACCCTGCTTGGAGTCACTTCGGTCCTCGTGAACGATCCTGAGGGGGTGCGCCATTTTCTTGCGGTGAACGCCGCCAACTACCGGCGGCCATCCTCGGTGCGCCGTGTCGCCTTTCCGCTCGGCGGCTCCGGCCTTTTCCTGGCTGAGGGGGTGGAATGGCGGCGCCAGCGCAAACTGCTTGCGCCGAGCTTCGCGCCGACGAGCATCAACGTTCTGGTGCCGCATTTTCACGAGGCGGCGCGGCATCTATTGCACGGTGTTGAAGGCAAGCCCGAGGTCAATCTCTCCAAGGCGTTCCAGGATACCGCGCTTGAAGCTGTGCTGCGCGCCTTGTTTTCGATGCCCGAAAACGAGGCTCGCGAAAAGCTGAGTACCCTGGTGCGGGGCTACGTCGAAGGTGCCGGACGTCCCGGTCTGTTCGACGGTTTCGCTCCAAGCGACGATTCATTTGGATTCGCGCTCGGAAAGCGCAGGCGGTTTCAGTCCAAATGGTTCGCCGCCATTGCGGCCATTATCGCTGAGCGGAAGGCCGAGCCGAAGTTGGCGGACCGTCGCGATCTCCTCGATCTGTTGCTTGAATTGAAGGATGCCGAGACCGGCGATACGCTTTCGGACGATGAAATTCGCGATCAGTCCGCGACCATGTTTTTCGCAGGCTCCGAGACGACAGCGCGGTTGATGTTCTGGACGGCGTATCTGCTCACACTCGACATGGAGGAGCAATGGCAGCTCTCCGGTGAGGTAACGGCTTTTCCGCCCGACCGGGTCCGCGCGCTCGAGGATCTGGCGAACTGGCCGCGCCTGCGCAACGTGTTGCTCGAGGCGCTTCGGCTCTATCCACCACTGCCGCACATCATCCGGCAGGCCAACGGTCCCGACACCATCTGCGGCATCAGCGTGGCGGCCAACGATCAGATCTGGGCCAGCGCCTGGATCATGCACCGGCATCGCAAATTCTGGCAGAACCCGACCGCCTTCATGCCCGACCGGTTCGCCGGCAAGTCGGCACCATGGGTGCAAATGCCCGCCTTTATCCCATTTGGCGTCGGGCCACGCATCTGCATCGGACTGCATTTTGCGTTGTCGGAAGCCCAGATCGTGCTGGCGCACTTGCTGGCGCGGTACCGCATCACCGCGAGCCGGAAGCGGTCGGTGATGCCTGTCGGCCGCCTGACGATCGAGCCGGACCACGAACCGGCGTTCCGGCTCGAACGGATCTGATGCCGGTCGAACCTGTCTTACGCCAACCGTCGCACCGGCTCGCCCTTGAACCAGCCGTCGATGCCTTCAACCATCTGGCTGTAGTGGGCGACAAAGGTTTCCCGCGTGACGTAGCCGAGATGCGGCGTCAGCACGAGGTTGTCGAGCTTGCGGAAGGGATGATCGACCGGAAGCGGCTCGACCGAGAAGACGTCCACGGCCGCGCCCGCGATCTTGCGCGCTTTCAGCGTTTCCAGAAGTGCGGCTTCGTCGACGATCGGCCCACGCGCCGTGTTGACGAGATAGCTGGTCGGCTTCATGCGGGCGAGGTCGGCGGCTCCAACGAGGCCCTGCGAGCGCTGGCTCAGCACCACATGAACGGTGACGATGTCGGCGGTCGAGAACAATTCTTCCTTGGTGGCGTAGCCGACGCCGACCTCCTTGCATCGCTCCGGCGTCAGGTTCGGGCTCCAGGCGATCACGTTCATGCCGAACGCCTTCGCCAGCCCCGAAACCTTGGCCCCTAACTTGCCGAGCCCGACCACTCCCAGCGTCTTGCCCTCGATCTCGATGCCGGGGAATTTCTGCAGGTATTCGCCGGCATGCATGCGGGCGTTCTCGCGGCCGATATTGCGGGTCAGTTCCAGGATCAGGCCCATGGTCAGGGGCGCGGTGGGATCGCGGGGCCATTGCGTTCCGCACAGCACCACCTGGTGGTCCTTGGCAGCCTCCATGTCGATCGCGTTATTGCGCATGCCCGAGGTGATCAGGAGTTTCAGCTTGGGCAAGGCCGCAAACATCGCGCGCGGGAACGGCGTGCGCTCGCGCATCGCGCAGATGATCTCGAAGTCCTTCAGCGCGCTGGCCGCGGCCTCGGGGGAAGCAAAGGGCTGGTTGAAATCGGTGACATCGACGCGGTCCTTGATCTTCGACCAGTCCGCGAGCGAGAAAGCCAGGTTGAGGTAGTCATCGAGAATTGCACAGCGCAGCCGCGTCATGGGGTGGGGTCCGTTCATGGCGATGATGACGGCGCTTGAGGCGCGCCGCCTTCGAAAATCGCGCCATGGTCGCGCGCCGCGCTTTCCCACGCAAGCGCCCCCGGCCATCAAAAATACGGGCGGACGTCTTCGCGGCCCGCAGACCTCAGTGATTCGCGGGCCGGCAAATACCAGGGATGATCAGCGGGTGCGTCGGTGCGACGACCCCGCGCGCTTGGCGCGGCAGGCGGGACCCGGGCCGCGCATATAATGCAGCTCCGGCCGGTAGGGATCGAAGGCCTTGGCGAAGAATTGTCGCCAGAAGGCGCGGATTTCGGCGAAGGGGCCCGACCGCCCGTCGCGGTTGCGGGTCGGGGAGGAGAGGGAGCCCGAGGTGATGGTCGCCATGACGAATCCTGTCTTTTTTCCGGCGGCTTCTGTCGCGCGGAGCGCTTTCTGGGGCGCTGACGGGTAGTTTCAGGCGCGAGTTATTAAAAGAAGGTTTCAATTGTCGCTATCCGTGTTCGTACTGGTGAACAGATGGAAAACATCTGGCGCGCGGTTGCCCTTTGCAGGCCGCGCCGCTACATCAGCCCCAGCCGAATTTCCTTAAATCCTCTCGTTTCCAGGGATCGCGATGGCCCGTCAGTTCGTCTATTTCATGCAAGGCCTTTCCAAGACCTATCCGCCCAACCGCAAGGTGCTCGATAACGTCCATTTGTCGTTCTATCCGGACGCCAAGATCGGCGTGCTCGGCGTCAACGGTTCCGGCAAATCGACGCTGCTGCGAATCATGGCCGGCCTCGACAAGGAATATACCGGCGAGGCCTGGGTGGCCGAGGGCGCGCGCGTCGGCTACCTCGAGCAGGAACCGCAGCTCGACCCCGCCAAATCCGTCCGCGACAACGTCATGCTGGGCGTCGCCAAACAGAAGGCGATCCTCGATCGCTACAATGAGCTGGCGGTCAACTATTCCGAAGAGACCGCCGACGAGATGACCAAATTGCAGGACCAGATCGAGGCCGCGGGGCTCTGGGATCTCGACAGCAAGGTCGATCAGGCGATGGACGCGCTGCGCTGCCCGCCCGACGATGCCGATGTGACCAAGCTTTCGGGCGGCGAACGCCGCCGCGTCGCTCTATGCAAGCTCCTGCTCGATCAGCCCGATCTGTTGCTGCTGGACGAGCCGACCAACCATCTCGACGCCGAATCGGTGTCATGGCTGGAAGGCCATTTGCGCAACTACCCCGGCGCCATCCTGATCGTCACCCACGACCGCTATTTCCTCGACAATGTGACGGGCTGGATTCTCGAACTCGACCGCGGCAAGGGCATTCCCTACGAGGGCAATTACTCGTCCTGGCTGGTGCAGAAGCAGAAGCGGCTCGAGCAGGAGGGCCGCGAGGAGGCCGCGCATCAACGCACGCTGGCCCGCGAGCAGGAATGGATCGCGGCCTCGCCGAAGGCGCGCCAGGCCAAATCCAAGGCGCGCTACCAGCGCTACGAAGACCTTCTGAAACTGGCGAGCGAAAAGCAGACCCAGACTGCGCAGATCACGATCCCCGTCGCCGAGCGGCTCGGCCAGAACGTGATCGATTTCGAGGGCCTGACCAAGGGATATGGCGATCGCCTCTTGATCGACAACCTCACCTTCAAGCTGCCGCCGGGCGGCATTGTCGGCGTGATCGGCCCCAACGGCGCCGGCAAGACCACGCTGTTCCGGATGATCACCGGACAGGAGAAGCCCGACAAGGGCACGATCACGATCGGGGAGAGCGTGCATCTGGGCTATGTCGATCAGTCGCGCGACAGCCTCGACGGCAAGAAGACCGTGTGGGAGGAGATTTCCGGCGGCAACGAATTGATTCTGCTGGGCAAGCGCGAGGTCAATTCGCGCGGCTATTGCTCCTCGTTCAACTTCAAGGGCGCCGACCAGCAGAAGAAGGTCGGTGCGCTGTCGGGCGGCGAGCGCAACCGCGTGCATCTG
>JBKQRS010000629.1:0-3262 GCA_052143915.1 Bradyrhizobium sp. | reverse complement strand
TTGAGCTCGTTTGCCAGGTACGGTGCTTATGAGAGTTGTTTTGAGCGCCAATCTCGTGATCGCGCCCATTGCACCGGCATTCTCGACAAAAATATCTTTTTACCCCGGGGTCACTTACGCGGTCTTAGCGTGGTCGAATACCGGGCTTCCCGAGCTCAGGGAACATGAACTCGATACCCGCCTGAACCAGGGCAAGTTCGATTGCTTGCAACGAGTCTTCGGAGGAGTTTATTGGCCCGTCGATTTGCTCGTAACGACGGATCGTCACCGGAGAGGCGTGAGCCATCGCGGCGAGGTCCTTCACAGACAATGCAAGCATTCCTCGCGCTGCTCGAATTTGAGCGCCAGTCAATTGCCTTGGTCTGGCGGAGTTCGGAGAATAGCGCTTCTCGTCTTCAATATCGGTGGATAGGCCGATCAATTCCAGCGGTTCATCCCGACGGCTGATCGCTTGAACAATGACTGTGCGCGCCCATCGAAATGAGTCGTCGCGCTGACGAATTCGATGTTCGAACTTGAAATGGGTTCGAGAGACAGCCGCCTGACGCCATAGCCCTTCGACCAAGGCTTGTTCATCCGGATGCAAAATTTCCGCCCAATGCTCGTGCCGACCTGCGGATCGTTCGCCAAGCAGATCATCTGACCTAAATATCTTGGTGATGGTCCCTTTGCTGTCGCCGAACCATACGATTCCTTGAGTTGCCCGAACCATTGCGTCATAGCGGCCGGTCGCAATATCCAGCGACTGAAGCAACTCATGTCGCTTGGTCACGTCAAAAGAGACGCCGATCGATCGAACCGGGCGACCGTCAGAATCCAGCAGCAATTCGGAACGGGCCGCAATCCAGCGAATACGCCCGTTTGGTCGGATGATACGAAACTCCCACTCGGCGGGCAGGCCTTCATTGAGAGTGCGGCTGACGGCCTCGGATGGGGGACGGTCATCTGGATGGACCATCTGCGAAAGGATAGTGGATGAAGGCTTGATCGAATCCGGCTCAATGCCGAGCAGTGAGAAGAAGCCGTGAGACCACTGCATGTTGCCGGTCAGGAGGTCCCAACTCCAGATTCCGGCACCAAGTTTCTCCTCGATGAAACGAAGGGTTTCCCGCGCGCCAAGATCGCCGTCGAAGAGTAAAAGCATCGGGATGCCTCCGAATCTCTGGAGGAAAACTCCTCAAATAAAAATCTTTGATTGGGCTAGCGCCAATTCCCAACCTGTCAGATCAATGAACCTCGATCGGCTCTTTCGCAGAAAATACCGGCAGCAAAAGCCTCATCTGATCGATTCTCTGGTCGAGCCGTATCGATGGTTTGAACCCTCAGATTAGGTTTCTCAAGGGGATATCTGGGTTCCTTCGAGCGTTGTGGACAACAGGCGCCGGCGAGGGCGCTCGTTCAGCGATAGAGCCGAAGCGGACTCGGATCGGAGATTGTGCTGCCCGGCATTTCTCATGCGAAAGCCCGGCCGCAAGGTGCTAGGCTTTGCATGCAACGAGGCGGGGTCTCGAGGGTCAAATGTGGCGGCGCGAATTCGTGACCCTTCTCGGCAGTCTGGCGGCGACCTGGCCGCTTGCGGCGCGGGCGCAGCAGCCGGGGCGCGGCGCGCAGGCGACGCCTCCCGGACCCGTCATGAACGCGCTCAGCACCTACATGAGCGGCGCCGCAAAGCGCGCGCTCCCGGAGGAAGTTACCGAGCAGGCCAAGTACCATCTGCTCGATACGCTGGCTGCGATGATTTCCGGCTCCGAACTGCCGCCGGGCCAGGCGGCCCAGCGTTACGTCCGCGAACATGGCGGCAAAGGCGCGACGACGATCGTGGCTTCGGCGCTCGCGGCTGCGCCGCTTGATGCCGCGCTCGCCAACGGCGTCATGGCGCACGCCGATGAAACCGACGACTCGCACAATGAATCGCGCTCCCATCCGGGCTGCGCGGTGGTGCCGGCAGCGCTGGCGCTGGCTGAGGAATTCGGCATCGACGGCACGGCTCTGCTTCGAGCCGTGACGCTTGGCTACGACATCGGAACGCGGGTGGTGCTGGCGATGGGGGGCGCCGCTTTCAGCTACGAGAGCAGCCTTGCGACGCACAGCATTGCCGGGACCTTCGGCGCTGCCGCGGCGGCTGCCTGCGTCGCCGGTCTCGATGCCCGCCAGATGCGCTGGGCGCTCGACTATACCGCGCAGCAATCCTCGGGGATCATCGCCTGGCGCCGCGATACCGATCACATCGAGAAGGCCTTCGTGTTCGCCGGCATGCCGGCACGCAACGGCGTCACTTCGGCGCTGCTTGTCAAATCCGGCTGGAACGGCGTTGACGACATTTTCTCGGGCGCGGACAATTTTTTTGCCGCCTACGCGCCAAAGGCGCAACCCGATCGGCTGGCCGAGAAGCTCGGCGAGCGCTATGAGATCACGCAAACCGACATCAAGAAATGGACGGTCGGCTCGCCGATCCAGGGACCGCTCGACGGGATTGAGACGATCCGCAGCAAGAGACCTTTCGAGGCCGATCAGGTCAAGCGCGTCACCGTCCGCCTCGCGCCATCGGTTGCGACCGCGGTGGACAACCGCGACATCCCCGATATCTGCCTGCAGCATATGGTTGCCGTGATGCTGCTCGACAAGACGGTCTCGTTCCATGCGGCGCATGACAAGTCGCGGATGCAGGATCCCGCCGCCCTCCGTCAGCGCGCCAAGGTCGCACTGGTGCGCGACGAAGAACTGGCCAAGAGCCTGCCGGTGCGCGAGACCGTGGTCGAGATCGAGCTGACGGACGGATCCCGCCTCTCGGAGCGCATCTCGGCCGTACGCGGCACGCCGCGCAACCCGATGGCGCGGGCCGAAGTGATCGAAAAGGCGGGCGACCTGATAACACCGGTGCTCGGGCGCGATACGTCGAGACGGTTGATCGAAACCGTGTTTGCGATCGAATCCGTCACCGACGTCCGCAGTTTGCGGCGCCTTCTGCAGCACGGCTAGGGGCAGGAAGCGCTGCGCCGCTTTGATGTGGATGCCGCCTGGCGCGATACTCCCACCTCACGGCGCGCTTGAGCTATGTCAAGATTCCGAACGGTGGCCGTTGTCTAATGGAGTTCCAGGCTTTGCCGAGTTGGGGAAATCCGGCCATGAAGACGATTCAGCGTATCTTGCGCGATTGCCTCGCTGCAAGGCCGCTGCTGCAGTTGACAGGCGCGCCAGGCGGCAGCCCGGCCGCCGCAAAGCCCGATGTCGTATTTGGAAAGGCCGCCGTGCAATTCCGGAA
>JBKQRS010000628.1:0-4856 GCA_052143915.1 Bradyrhizobium sp. | reverse complement strand
TTCCCTCCCCCCTTGCGGGGGAGGGTTAGGGAGGGGGGTAAGCCGCAAAGCCGGTGTCCGTGGCTACCCCCCTCTCCAACTCTCCCCCGCAAGGGGGGAGAGGGCTCAGCGTGCCGTGTTCGAGCGTTTCGCGAACCGAGCTCTCACCCCAGCTTCTCCCTTGCCAGTTTCGCGCCCGCGCCGAGCGCCATCAGCTTGGCTTCCGCGATATCCCGGCGCATCGGGGCCATGCCGCAATTGGTGGTCGCGACGATGTTGCGCTTCGGTACGAATTTGGCAACGGCGTCGATCACCTTCACGACGTCTTCCGCCGTCTCGACGGTGTCACTGGCGACATCGATCACGCCGGCCTGCACGATCTTGCCCTTGAGCAGTGCGAGCAATTCCAGTGGCACCTTGGAATTGCGGCATTCGATCGCGACCTGCTGGATCGAGCTTTTGTCGATCGCCGGAAAGATATCCTCATACTGGCGCCACTGGCTGCCCAGCGTTTCCTTCCAGTCGGTATTGGCCTTGATGCCGTAGCCGTAGCAGATGTGCACGGCGGTGGCGCAGGTGAGCCCTTCGGCGGCGCGCTCCAGCGCCTTGATGCCCCAGTCGTTGACTTCATCCATATAGACGTTGAAGGCCGGCTCATCGAACAGGATGACGTCGACGCCGTCGGCCTGCAAGGCCCTGGCTTCCTCGTTGAGCAATTCGGCAAAGGCGAGCGCCATCTTGACGCGGTCGCCGTAATACTGGTCGGCGATGGTGTCGATGATGGTCATCGGCCCGGGCAGGGTGAACTTCAGCTTGCGCGTGGTATGAGCTCGCGCGACGCGGGCCTCGTCGGCGTGGACGCGGCCTTTCAGCCGCAGCGGCGCCACCACCTGCGGCACCATCGCCTTGTAGCGGTCTTTCCGGATTCCCATCTCGACCTTGTGGGCGAAATCGATGCCGTCGACCTTCTCCAGGAAGCCGTGGACGAAATGCTGCCGGGCCTGCTCGCCCTCGGTGACGATGTCGATGCCGGCGTCTTCCTGCAGCTTCACCGCCAGCAAGGTGGCATCGCGCTTGGCGCGCGCCAGTTCGTCGCATTTGGACTTCCAGGGCGCCCACAGCGTATTGGGCTCGGCCAGCCATTCCGGCTTCGGCAAGGAGCCTGCGATCGTGGTTGGAAACAGCATCTTGAGCGTGTCCTCGGGTTTTTCTGGTTCTTTCCGGCGGTCTATCTGCCATGGAGGCTATCCGCCATGGAGTCTATCTGCCATGCGGTCTTTCTGCCATGTCCTGGGCCCGGCGTACATCGCGTTCGGGTGGGGTGGAATGCGCCAAAAGCAGGGGGTAGGATCGAGGCAGCCTCTGCCTGACGGAATGACCATGATCGATCTCTATTACGCGCCGACGCCCAATGGCTGGAAAATCTCGATCATGCTGGAGGAACTCGGCGTTCCCTACACCGTCATTCCCATCAACATTCGCGCCGGCGAGCAATTCAGGCCGGAATTTCTGGCGATCAGTCCGAACAACCGGATTCCGGCGATCGTCGATCATGCGCCTGCCGACGGCGGCGGGCCATTTTCGGTGTTCGAGACCGGCGCGATCCTGATCTACCTGGCCGACAAGGCCGGGCGTTTTCTGCCGAAGGAAATGCGCGCGCGTTCGGTCGTCATAGAATGGCTGATGTGGCAGATGAGCGGGCTTGGGCCGATGCTCGGCCAGCACGGACATTTCGCACTCTACGCGGCGGAGAAAATCCCCTATGCCATCGAGCGCTACCGCGACGAGGCCGCGCGGCTTTACCGCGTGCTCGATACCCAACTGGGCAAGACCGGCGCTTACATCGCCGGCGACTATTCGATCGCCGACATCGCCTGCTTTCCGTGGACCATGACCCACAAGGCACAAGGCTTCACGCTCGACGACTATCCGAACATCAAGCGCTGGTATGCCGACGTCCGCGCGCGGCCGCAGGTGCAGGCGGGGCTGGCGATCGGCAAATTCGTCAAGGAGCCTTTTGACGAGGAGGCGCGCAAGAACATGTTCGGGGAGAGGGCAAAGGAGATAGCGGGGAGGAAATAGCCGTCCGTCATTCCGGGGCGCGCCAACGGGTCGGCGCTCTGCGCCGCCCGATGACAGGCTCCGCGCGAGCCCGGAATCCATAACCACGATCGTGAGTATGGATTCCGGGCCTGCGCCAAGAGGCGCATCCCGGAACGACGAGCTGGGTTGATCGGATAAATCGAAAAGAGAACAATCACCAAAGGAAACGCCATGATCGAATTCTTCTTCGACTGTTCCAGTCCATGGACCTATCTCGCCTTCCACAACATCCAGCCTTTGACGAAAGAGTTTGGCGTGGAGATTTCGTGGCGGCCGATCCTGGTCGGCGGCATCTTCAACACCGTCAACCCCAGCGTCTATGCCCAGCGCGAGGCGCCGGTGCCGCTGAAGGCACGCTATATGAAGAAGGATCTTGCGGACTGGGCGCGCACGGCCGGGCTTGCGATCAAGATGCCGCCGACGGTGTTTCCCGTGAACAGCGTGAAGGCGATGCGCGGCTGCATCTGGCTGGCCAGGGACATGGTGCCGTTCGCGCGCGCGGTATTCGCCGCCTATTGGGGCGACGACCAGGACATCTCAAAGGACGAGGTGCTGGCGGAGATCTGCAAGCGCGTCGGCGTCGACCCGCAAAAATTCTTCGCCGGCATCAGCGAGCAGGCGGTCAAGGATCAGCTCAAGGCCAATACCGATGAAGTGATGGCGCGCGGCGGCTTCGGCTCGCCGACCATCTTTGTCGACAAGACCGACATGTATTTCGGCAATGACCGGTTGCCGCTGATCCGTGAAGCGCTGCTGCGCCGAAAGGCGAGCGCGGCCTGATGCCGAAGGCGGTCGTTTGCCGTGAGCTCGGCCCGCCCGAGCGCCTGCGCCTGGAAACCTTCGCCGCGGCACCACTGACGCAGGGACAGGTACGCGTTGCCGTGCATGCGGCCGGGATCAACTTTCCCGACATATTGATGGCGGCCGGCGAATATCAGCTGAAGCCGGAACTGCCGTTCACGCCCGGGGTGGAGGCGGCCGGTGAGGTGACCGAGATCGCCGACGGCGTGGCCGGCGTCGCGGTCGGCGACCGGGTGATCGTGAGGATGCGCTACGGCGCCTATGCCGATGAGGCCGTCGTTGCGCCGTCGCAACTGACGAGATTGCCGTCCAACTTCGACTATGCGGAGGGCGCAACGTTGCTGGCCGCGCATGGCACCGCCCATCACGCGCTGGTCGATCGCGGCCAGATTCAGCTGGGCGAAGTGTTGCTGGTGCACGGCGCCGGCGGCGGCGTCGGTCTTGCCGCGATCGAGATCGGCAAGTTGCTCGGGGCAACCGTCATCGCGGCGGCGTCATCGGAGGAGAAGCTTGGCGTCGCCAAAGCCCGCGGCGCCGATCACCTCGTGCTCACTACGCGCGAACCGTTTCGCGAGGCCGTCAAGCGTATCACCGATGGGCGCGGCGCAGACGTGGTGTTCGATCCCGTCGGCGGCGAGATTTTCGAGAACAGCCTGCGCTGCATCGGCTGGGGCGCGCGTATCCTCGTCGTCGGATTCACCGGCGGCATCGGCGTGGCGCGCACCAATCTGCTGCTGATCAAGGGCGCCAGCGTGATCGGCGTCCGCGCGGGTGAAGCGGCGAGGCGTAATCCGGCCGCAGGCGAAGCGCGGATCAAGGCGCTGTTGCAATGGGCGGAAGCCGGGAAAATCCGCCCGCATATTTCGCACCGGTTGCCGCTGGAGAATGTCGCGCAGGCGATGCGGCTTCTGATCGATCGCAAGGCGATCGGTCGGGTGGCGCTGATGATGGGGTAAGTATCTCCGTCATGCCCCGCGAAAGCGGGGCATCCCGTACGCCGCGGCTTCTCGATTCAATCGCCGGCGTCAGTGTTTACTGGATCACCCGCCTGCGCGGGTGATGACGGCTCGGAGGGCGGCCGCCGCCACCGCCTCACTCATACTCCCGCTCGTTCCACCACGGGAAATAATCCGGCATGTCATCCGACACCTTGTCCTTGAACACGGCCGGCCGCTTTTCCAGAAACGACATCACGCCTTCCTTGACGTCCTCCGAGCGGCCGCGGGCATAGATGCCGCGGCTGTCGACCTTGTGCGCCTCCATCGGATCGTCGGCGCCCAGCATGCGCCACATCATCTGCCGGATCAGCGCCACCGATACCGGCGCGGTCTTGGTGGCGATCTCCCGCGCCAGAGCGCGGGCGGCGGGCAGCAACTCGTCGGAAGGCACCACCTTGCTGACGAGGCGGCCGGCGAGAGCTTCCTGCGCCGGAAAAACGCGGCCCGTGTAACACCACTCCAGTGCCTGGGAGATGCCGACGATGCGCGGCAGGAACCAGCTCGAGGCGGCTTCGGGCACGATGCCGCGCTGGGAAAACACAAAGCCGAAGCGCGCGGCCTCGGACGCGATGCGGATATCCATCGCGAGCTGCATGGTGACGCCGATGCCCACCGCAGGCCCGTTCACCGCGGCGATCACGGGCTTGAGGCATTTGAAGATGCGCAGCGTCACCTGGCCGCCGCCGTCGCGTATGTTGGGATCGCTGTAATCGACCCCGCCGTCGGCCGATCGCCTGACGGGTCCGCGCCGCGCGTCGCGGTCGAACGTATCGGCGCCCGAGGAAAGATCGGCGCCGGCACAGAAGGCGCGGCCGGCGCCGGTGACGATGATGGCTCTGACATGATCGTCGTTGTCGGCAGCATCGAAGGCGTCGATCAATTCCCTTTGCATGACGCCATTGAAGGCGTTGAGCTTGTCGGGCCGGTTCAGCGTGATGGTGAGAATCTGCTCGGCGACCTCGTATTTGATCGTTT
>JBKQRS010000627.1:0-3035 GCA_052143915.1 Bradyrhizobium sp. | reverse complement strand
TCAACTGGTCCACGTTCACCAGCTCCGACCGGAAGGCCGGTGGCGTTGCCACGACAGCGACGGCGCCCAGCCGAACCCGGCCTCGATCATGATCATCTTGAGCTTGGGGTAGCGCTCGAACACGCCTTCCAGCACCAGGCTTGCGAGCACCGTCTGCTGGCACTGCGAATGGCCGACCATCTCCTCGATGTAGAAGCTCGGCCAGCCCGAGGCGGTGATCGGATTGCCGCCGAAACCGAAGGCATGCACGCCGACCGGAAGCCCGACCTCTTCGGCCGCTTCGTAAATCGGCCAGTAGCGACGCTGTCCCAGCGGCTCAACCGTGCGGCTCAAGAGCAGCACCTGGACGAAGTTCTTGTCACTGCCGCGCTTGCGGATCTCGGCGGCGGCAGCCTTGCCGTCCTCGTTGGCGACCACGATGGAGCCCTTCAGGCGGCTGTCCTTGCTGGTCCATTTCTCGATCTGCCAGTCGTTGATTGCCGAGCAGATGGCGGCGGCGAGGTCGTGGTTGCGGATGCCCTGCCCGGTGCCGAGCGGATTGAGAACGCCCAACACAACATTGTTCGGGTCGAGATGTTGCTGCTGCATGAACGACAGCGACGACCCCTGCGGGCCGCCTTCCGGCGGATAGGCATCGCGGCGCGACGCGTTGGGCTGCGCCTTCGGATAGGGCGGCCCTTCCATCATGCCCTGATATTGGTGCTTGTCGTAGGTTTCGAGATGTTCGTGCCAGCGTTTTGCCAGATAGGGATACAACTCGGTGCTTGTGGCGCGCGCGGGATGAATGTCGCAATCGGCGATCGCGGTTTTTGCATGAACCGATGGTGCCTGGCCCGGAAGCTCGCGGAACTGCACGTTCATGGCGTTGTCTCCTCTTTAGTTCGGGCGTGATCTTTTCCGAAAACCGGATTCCACTTTGCGCTAACGCGGCCCTCTGGGTCGGGATCACGCCCTCACCGATTGCTTCAAGCGGCCGTAGGTCGCATAGGGGTTATCGATCATGATCTTGCGGACCAGTTCGGGCGACATCCCCTCGGGCAGCGCCGCATCATCATCGAATTGCCAATGCGGATAGTCGGTCGAGAATAGAAGCAATTCGTCCGACTGCATATGATCAAACAGGCGATTTAGTGTCTGGGGATCTGGCGGCGCATCGATCGGCTGCAGCGAAAACCGGATGTTGCTGCGCACAATTTCCAGCGGTGCACGATCCACCCATGGCGTCTCCATGCGGATGCCGCGCCAGAACTTGTGCAGCCGCCACAGATAGGATGGCAGCCAGGTGAAGCCGCTTTCCAGCATCACCATTTTCAGATTTGGATGCCGTGCGAACACGCCTTCGACGATCAGGCTGGTCAACTGCGTCTGAAACGCCTGTGCCTGCGCGACATAATCCTCGATGTGATAGGAACCCCAGCCGACCGACGTCGGCGGATTGTGATAGCTCGAACCGGCGTGGATACCGATCGGTAAACCCAGCCGCTCGGCGGCGGCATAGATCGGCCAGTAGGTGCGTTTGCCGAGCGGCATGTCGCCCATGACCAGCATCAACACCTGGACGAAGCGCTCATCCCTCGCGCAGCGTTCGATCTCCGCGACCGATTTTTCGATGCTCTGGACCGGAATCACGATCGAGCCGCGCAGGCGAGTGTCCTTGTCGAGCCACTCCTTCGCCAGCCAGTCGTTCAGCGCCCGGCAGAACGCGTCCGCCATGTCCTCGGAGAAGACCATCTGCACGCCGAAAAGCGGGTTGCAGATGCCGTAGCTGACCCCGAAGGGGGCAAGCGCCTGCGCCTGCAGGTCCGCAAGGCTCGCGCCGGGCTTTCCCTTCGCCGGCCGCCAGTCCGGCCGCGCGGAGATCGGCGAATTCGCCGGATAGGATTGCGACACCAGGTCGGTCATGCCCCTTGTCGTGACCTGATCGCGCCAATAGTCGTTCAGATAGGGCAACAGGCTCGTCAAATGAGGAACGGCAGGATGCAGATCGCAATCCACACCACCCGCGATCGGTGACGTCATGGCGCTGGTTTCCTCTCTCGCCCCGCAAACCTCTTACTTGCGGCGTCTCGTCAACCGCGCCGCTTGTTTGCTGAGGGCGCCCTCATTGAAGCAGGCCGGCTCGCGGCCCGCAACTCGGCAAAGCTCATGGCCCTGTGCTAGAACAGCAGGAACGCCGCGCCAGTGCCGCCGATTTGAAGTTCCTGCGTCACGCGCGGCAAAATCGATAAGGAACTTCAAATCGAAAAGCGGCACTGGAATCATAAGTTTGCTAGTACCCTTGCTTTCCGAAGTTCGTCTGCGAGGATGCGGAGCCGGATCACGAACTTCGGAAAGCGGGTACTAGGGAGAGTGTCATGCTTCGGACCGGGATAGCTGTTGCTGCGACCACCTTGATTCTGGCCGGCACAGCCTTCGCGCAGCAGCCGGCGGCGAGCCCGCCCCCTCCTCCTGATGTCTCCAAGGCCGAGATCAAGACCACCGACCTCGGCCGTCATTTCGAAAACTCTTCCGCAGGAGCTGAACGTCGATGAAGAACCTCGTTGCGATCGCCGAACAGATCGCCGCCAAACTGATTGCGCGGAAACAGACCATCGCGGTCGCCGAGTCCTCAACCGGCGGTCTCATCTCCGCAAGCCTGCTCGCCGTGCCCGGCGCCTCCGCCTATTTCCTCGGCGCGGCGGTCGTCTACACGCGCGATGCGCGGCGGATCCTCATCGACATTCCCGATGAGGCGATGAAGGGAATCCGTTCGGCCTCGGAGCCCTACGCCAAATTGCTCGCGACCCAGATCCGCCAGCGCTTCTCGACCGATTGGGGCTTGTCGGAGACCGGCGCCACCGGACCGACCGGCAACCGCTATGGCGACGCGGCCGGCCACAGCTGCATGGCGGTTGCGGGCGAGGTGCCGTCCGTGATGACGCTGGAGACGGGCAGCGCCGACCGGCTCGGCAATATGCACGTGTTCGCGGCGACGGCGCTGAACCTGCTGCTGCAGAATCTGTCGCGGTGAGCGTCGAATTCGCCGTCATCCTAAT
>JBKQRS010000626.1:0-19679 GCA_052143915.1 Bradyrhizobium sp. | reverse complement strand
TTGTTGAACCCCTCGATTCTCAAGACAGGACGCCCGGCTTGTCACCGCCGCCCGCTTACCTCACCCCGTCACTCGATCGGCGCCACCGCCTCCGCGCGCAGCGCGCTCCAGCGAAGCGGGTTCGTTCGTTGGCACGAACCGGACCAACCGGGCCGGTCTGACGAAGTCCGTTGTTCGGGGTGGACCGGAAGTGGCAGGCAGAAGGTCAAACCTGCGCGGTTGACCCACGAGAGACATTCGGCGGCGCAGTGAAGTCCCCGCCGGTCACGCCCGTTTGAAGTTTGCTAAAATACTATTTAATTGGCGGGTGGTGAAAAACGCCCCTGCGCAGACGTTAAAGGAGTCAGCCGTTAAAATGGAGGACGGTCATGACGAAATCCGGATTGATTGGACTTGCACTTTTGCTTGTGCTGGCGACCCCCGCCATGGCAATGCGCACACATCACCACCATCACCGTTATAGCGGTCAGGTACGCCACCCCCAACCTCCGGCGTCGCTCACAACGGTTGGACGTGGTCTGGCAGGCTCTCCGTACTGTTGGCCGTACGAATACGCCTACGATCCCTACGAGTATTGCGGAGCGAGCTACATTGTCGCCTGGTGAATTCGGCGTTGCTGGAAGATTCGGCGAGGGCTAGCCGCTCCCATGCGGCAGCCTCGAAATCGACTGTTCAGTCCCGATCCAATGTCGCATTTTGTGCAGGTTTTCGGATGCCGGATCGGTCTGATGATGTCCGTTGTTCGGGTGCGACCGGAAGTGGCTGGCGGAGGGTCAAAACGACGCTGATGACCCAGAACGGTCATTTGCAGCGTATCACGCAACGTGTCTGAAGTAGGCCAGCCAGACGGCAACCTGCGACCTAGGCGATCCCGCTCTTGACGTGTTTTCCAACGGACGGTGTTGGTGACTTCAGCGGACAGACATCCGGTGGCTCGAGGGCCATTAAATGCTTATCGTGCGACAAGCATCGAAAGACGTGATGCGAGCAGTTTTCCGATGAGCTTCATGGGGTATGTTTGATAGCTAGGTGCGTCATGCGGAATTTCTGTATCGACAAGGCGGTACTTTGTTTGGGTCCGCATCTCGATGGGTGGGAGGTCGCCTTCAAAACGGGCGCGATACATCGACACCCAATGCCCGCGGCTGAACTTCAGAAACATGCCCGAGTTGCAGCACGACGCCACGAACCGCTGGGTAGGCGCACCGTCTTTGATTTTGTAGCCGACCAATAAGTCTGCGCCCGACACGCAACTAAACCGGTCGTCACGGTAGCTTAGATAAGGTGTCCCGCCGTCAGCGTCGAGGACACGCGCAGCATTTGGCAGCCTCTCGATCTCCTGACCACCCTTTTGACAATCGTCACAATAGCACACCACGTTCAAGATTGGCGCGCCAACGGCTTGGCAGCGAACGCAACCGCAAGTGCATGACGACATTCTGATCGGCTGGTGTACTTTGGCCATCTGGTTCTCTCCCGCGCAGCCCCTTTTATTCTAGTCCATTTTCAACGATATTTACCGTCAAACGGGTATCTGTATAACAGAACCCGCTTGCGCTGTACGGCAACGATTGTCCGAAATTGGGTAAAGCGGTCATTTGCGACGAAGCCATGTATGCGCCGTTTCGAAATGATCGCACTTCGGCGCCCTGACCGAGACCGAGCGATCCCGTCTACCAGAAACGCGCTTCACGTCGCCGCTTAGACTCTGGTCCCTGTCATCTTCGGGCCGGTGAACTGACGATCTTGACGAAGGCATCGTCACGATAGCTCTCCACCCAATCTCAAGTTTAACTTGGAAGTCCGGCGAAGGACTTCGACGAATGGGACTGGGTTCCAGAGAAAAGAGCAGTTAACGTCGATGCTTAGAGCCGCAATGGAAGCTTCTTACGTACTGGCCAAATCAATGAGATTCGATGGCCCGCTCTGATGAATGCCAAGGCCGACATCATTGCCCGCGGCTGCGAACGCAAACGAGCGCGCCTGAATGTGTTGGTTCTTCGCAGCGCCCGGACGGGAGTTTTCATCAGGAAGTTGAGTAGATCGGTGGGGGAAAGGTAAGTGGGCAGACGGGCATGGGCAGAGGGGCAGAGGAAACCTGCCCTCTAAATTGGTATAGCGGCAGTCACCGGAATGGCGATCAAAGCGGTAATCAATATTGCGCAATGGGTGGAGCAAATCCCATCGACTTCGGGGACACAGGACTGGTACACACGACGTCCTCTGGCTTGCAAGAAATGCCTGATTTTATTGGGTTTCTGTGATCGGCGCGGCAATCCCTCCCTCTCCGCCAGACCATCATAACCAACTGGTCTCATTGCGATATTAGTAACAGCTATCGGCAGCTTCTCCGACTGGGACAGAACCCTGGTACAGAAAGCACGTCGATATGCCGCAACCCCATGTCGTCAAGCGCGGGTCTCAATTTTATTTTCGGATTGCCGTCCGGCTGTCTTTGACAAAATTAGTGGGCAAACGGGAAATCAAGTTTTCGCTTCGAACTTCCGACGCATTGTCGGCGAAGATTCGGGGACGCGTTCTGAGCGATGGGCTCGAACTGCTCTTCCGGGAAATACGATCAATTGCCGAAGTATCGACAGGCGTCGTTTTGGACCGAGCGAAGAGCTATTTCGGAGAACAACTCAGCAAATCCCTTGAACAAGCATTTCTGCTTCCCACCGGTCCCTTGTGCGACATTGATTTTGAAATCGTCGGTACGGAGCGACTTGCAACCGAAATGCGGGACGCACTGAAGAAGCAGCATTTCTCGCCCAGCGTTCGGTCAGCCCAGCGGCTTCTGCGAGGTCTTCCTGGGTTACCTCAATCGAGGTGCAAGCGCCCCAAAGCCCACAATCCTTGGGCGTTGATGGGTCAGTGCGTCAGAAATCCATATGCGACAATCAGAGCCACCATGCTCGCGAAAATCAGCAGGGCCCGGAGGGATTTTGAGATCATTGGCCCGGTCGAATTGCGCGCAGCTGATGGAGCGGACTGAGCTTTAAGCGGCCTCTTGAACCGCACGACGTTGCCCTCCGTCGTTGGTTTGCGAGCTTGGGGTTCCGGCGCCGCACCCGCGCCTCCCATCTCGCTGTAATAGGCGCTGTAGACCTCGCGAACGGCCAGCACCGTGGACTCGGCTGCGCTCATCGTCTCGAGTCGGGTTCGATAGTTAGTCAGAAAGTTCTGTGCGTTTGATGGAAGCTCATCGAAACCGCCGAGCTTAGCCATCATAAGCCAAGTGGCAAAATCCGCCTCGGCCTTGGAGCGAGCTTTCTTGGCGATACTGCTGCTGGTGGCCATGATGGTCCGGTTGTTTCGCCGTTCAAACTCGCCGGCGTTCATGTCGTCAGGTGTCCCGCTTGGCGCGTGGGGATTTGGCCATCCTGCATGCGCCGATGGCAGGTCAGTTCAAGCCAAATGGGGCACCAGTGAGGTCCAGGTGGGACCGCGCGAAGCCGCACTGAGGGCTTGCAAATCAGGCGCTAGGTGCCGACCGCTTCAGCTTTTTAAAGAGGTAAATTCGCGATTGGATGGCTCCGATGGAGCGTTTCATCTTTTGAGCAATCAGCCGTGGCTTCAGTCCCGAAGCCAGTAGCTTGCGCAACATATCGTCGTCCGTAAGCGTCCATGGTCGGCCTGCTGGATGAGGTCCGGTCATTTCCCCTTCGCCTTGAGCCCGCCGCATCTCGACTTCGGCGGAAGAGTCGCACCCGCTCAGTTCTGTTGCACAGGTTGCAACGGTATTGAATGATGTCTTTGCCTTCAGCGTCGGGGGTACTTATCTCAAGCTTCATTGTGTCCTTACATACTGTGCAGCTAATGAGATCGATCAGCGGGCTTATATCGTCGTTCAATTTGATGTTCCCGCTGTGCTCATTTCCCCTTCGCCTTCAGCGCGGAGATCCGCCCACGGAATTTCCCGATCTCCTTAAGGATATCGTGGCGTACCGGCCACGGAGGGAGATTGCGGGCAGTCTTTAACAGCTTCGCGGCCATCTCCTCTAGGTCTTGCATCTCTGTTTTTAGCTCGTAGATTTTTGGGCCGTTGAGGTCGAAGATTGCCGCGCCGGTCACTTCTCCGCCGTGGAGTCCGTGGCTGTTGATTGTGTTCACGACTGACCTCCTATCGAGGAGCCCCGGCAAAGGCTGCGCTTATTGGACGACGATAGCGAGACAAATCGCGCGCTCGGGCTATTTCCCCTTCGCCTTCAGCGTCAGCTCCACAAACCCCCGCCGGATCGGCGGCGGGTGGTCAGTCATTCGGTATCCCTAGCTGGACAGGCAATGAATCGATATCGAGGAACCCAAGCGGAGTTCCAATTCTCGATGGTTGCACCGCACACGGCACATTCAAAGCTGCAGATCTCGCGCGCCTCTTCAATGTGTTCGCTGCGGTCATAAGCCGCGCCGCACTTACAAGTTCGATGGATACCAATCATTGGACATCATCCCCGCCACATTCAAACTGACCCACTAGGGGTCCGGATTTTCCTCTCCGGGTCCCGCCTCCCATTGGCGGCCTCTTTCATTCCAGCCCCACCGCGCCGTCGCGCCGGATGACCCTCATTGACCCGCCGGACGCCCTTGCCGTCGTGATTCCGCAAGCAAACAAACGGCCCCAACGCTTGCGCAACTGAGGCCGCTTGTGTCGGAACTCTCGACCGAAGGGCGACCAGGGCGGGTCTTGCCAGCCGAGGTTCTTGCACTCAGGTGAATAAAACCAAATCGCTGGCTCACGAATTGTTCCAACAGCCCCGGGGTTAAATCGCAAACACCCAAACGACCAAGATCACGCCAAGCACGGCCAGGCCCGACATCGTCCAGCCCGTCACGTAAACCGCACCATCCGTTTCCGGTCTATCGACCATAGAATCGTGCCAGTGAGACATGATCGCCTCCCGTAGCTGCCAGAGAGACAATCGCGGCAGTGACTGGCGGTTCCAATCGCCCTGCTGCTCTGATCAGATTATCGGCGCTAGATCAGCCCGGTCAAACACCGGTGTTTTCTCAACATCGCCGGGGCCAGTCCCCGCGGGTGTGTCCTCTGCGGCGTGCCGCAACGCCTCGGTGCTGGCGTCCAGACCATCGACGGTCTCATTGGCTTGACTGCCGGAGTCGTGCGGTCGTGCAGTTACCTGTTCGCCTGCTTCGACTGTACTTGGGTCGGGTTTTTGCTGTGCCATTGGTCGTCTCCCTAAGGTTCGAGACGACAATCAACCGGGCCGCTACGAGTTCCCAGAATGGCCAAAGGGCGTAAATGTAAATGAAGTGGATAGCTGGGCCGCCGCATCCTATGTTGACTGCCGGTTACCCTTGGGAACCCTGAGTCCTGAAAATGCAGCCTGCCCTAATATTTCAGTTCGAACGCGCCGTGAACGAGTATGCACGGTGGCAGGCCGTTCCCGCAGAGGAACGGTCGGACGCACCGGCTTGGTGGTGGAGTACTGCGTTAGCCGCTGTCGATGAAACCGCAACGATGCCTGTAGAGTGGTGCGATACCCTCGGCATAGCCGAGGAGTCGACCTACGCTAAAGGTGCGGAAGTTTTCATGAACGCGCTCGTCGGACAAACTTACTTGCCGTGGTCGGAGAATTTTCCACGCAAGTTTAAGGCGGTTGACGCCGCTTAACGGCTGGTGTCCCTTTTTGCAGACTTCCAACGTATATTAGTAGAAGCACCTGCCGTCCGATCCGACGCAGGCCACCCAACCCGATCGCGGGTGTTGATAAGCTGGCCGGCGACTCAGATGTGACCCACCCATCACGCCGATGGCTGTCATGTAGGCACCCATCCTGCATTGATTTCAGTTTTGGCAGGCAGAGACCAACGAACACCAGCCGGTCGATGGCGCAGAAGGAGTGTTTCTTTGGAGCAGTCCGCTGCAGAACGTTTATTTCTGCAGCAACGTCCAAATCTCTGCCTCAAGCGTTGCCCGCGACCGGACCAGATCGCTGACCATCCAACCAATGAGCCTGCAAAGGTGATTACACAACAGCACGGTCCGATTCTCGATCAATTGCCAGTCGGATAAGGTTTGCGACAGGGACAAGGATTTTTCTCGCTGAGCTCAGAGCCAACTGCTATTGTTCCGTCGACTTGATTTCGTGCCGCCGAGATGTCTTCCGTTCCGATCCGCACGCTTGGAACCGGTGCAGTTATGAAGTTATAAGGCGTTTCCCCGGCAGCTGCGGCAGTTAAATGAGGCCTACATGGCCGAAGCCGCGCCCCGCAATTTCACGATCAATTTTGGGCCGCAACATCCCGCGGCGCACGGCGTCTTGCGTCTTGTGCTGGAACTTGACGGCGAAGTCGTCCGGCGCGTCGACCCGCATATTGGTCTCCTGCATCGCGGCACCGAGAAGCTGATCGAACATAAGACTTACCTGCAGGCGCTGCCTTACTTCGACCGGCTCGACTATGTCGCGCCCATGAACCAGGAACATGCGTTCTGTCTGGCAACCGAGAAGCTGCTTAACATCACAGTTCCGAAACGGGGCCAGCTCATCCGTGTGCTTTACTGCGAGATCGGACGGCTGCTTTCGCACCTTCTCAATGTCACGACCCAGGCGATGGACGTCGGCGCGCTCACCCCGCCGCTATGGGGTTTTGAAGAGCGCGAAAAATTGATGGTGTTCTACGAGCGCGCGTCCGGCGCGCGGATGCACGCCAACTATTTTCGCGTTGGCGGCGTACATCAAGATCTTCCGCCGAAGCTCCTTGATGACATTCTGGATTTTTGCGACCCATTCCTCAAAGTGTGCGACGACCTCGAGGGCTTGCTGACCGAAAATCGCATCTTTAAGCAACGCAATGTCGGGATCGCCGAGGTCAAGCTCGCAGACGCGTGGGGATGGGGTTTTTCAGGCGTGATGGTGCGCGGCTCCGGCGCCGCTTGGGACCTGCGCAAGGCGCAACCCTACGAATGTTATTCCGAACTCGATTTCGACATTCCGATTGGAAAGAATGGCGATTGTTACGACCGCTATCTCGTGCGGATGGAAGAGATGCGTCAATCTGTGGGTATCATGAAGCAATGCCTGGAGAAGCTACGGCTGCCCGAAGGGCAGGGGCCCGTCGCCACGAGGGACCACAAGATCGTTCCGCCACCGCGCGCGGAAATGAAACGGTCGATGGAGGCGATGATCGAGCATTTCAAGCTCTACAGCGAGGGCTATCGCGTGCCCGCCGGCGAGGTCTACGTCGCCGTGGAAGCTCCGAAGGGCGAGTTCGGCGTCTATCTCGTCTCCGATGGCACCAACCAGCCGTACAGGTGCAAGATCCGCGCTCCTTCCTTCGCCCATCTTTCGGCCATGGACTTCCTCACGCGCGGCCACATGTTGGCCGACGTTTCCGCAATCATCGGATCGCTCGATATCGTATTCGGGGAGATTGATCGATGAAGCCATGGCTTCGGTGCGTTTTGGAGTAGTGACTTAGGAAGTCCGCTCAAGATCCGATATTGGCGCCGCCATAACCGCGGACCTCGTTTCACCATCAGCCTGAAGCGCAGCACCCAAAATCTTCAGCTATCCATAAGCTGGGCCGGCCGATTACCGCATCTCTTCGGTCGCTATCGCTGGTAAACCGGACATATCGCTGACAACCCATTTCGGTAGCGATTGGACCCTGACGCATGTGCACACTTGACAGGTGCCCGCAGACATCCATATACCATCCATACAGATGTTGACTGGATGTTAATAGTTATGGCCGACAATGTCCACGAACTCCGACCAAAGCCCGCTGACACCGAAAAAATCACGATCAATCTTGGTTATGTCGACCTTGGTCACGTCGATTTAATGGTGCAGGAAGGGTTCTACTCGAACCGTACCGATTTCATTCGAACGGCGATCCGCAACCAACTCGAACGTCACGCAGACGTAGTCAAACAGTCCACGGCCCGAAAGAGTCTGGACCTCGGTCTGCGGAACTACAGCCGCGATGATCTCGAAGCGGCGCGGCGAGCCGGTGAGATGCTGCACATCAATGTTCTGGGCCTTGTCAGTATCGCCCAAGACGTCACGCCCGAGCTTGCTCGCGCCACAATTGCCTCAGTCTCCGTGCTGGGAGCTTTGCATGCCAGTCCGGCGGTCAAGGCCGCTCTGGCCGCCAGGACGCGGTGAAGGCGATGCTGAAACAGGACATAGTTCGCGAAGCCACACGCCTTACGCGCGCGGGCCAACTCGTCGAGGCCACCATGCTCCTTCAGCGCATGCTTCGCGGTGAGCGCGCGCCAGATGCGACATTTCGCACCACCGGTCGCATTGCTCTTCCAGGACGCGAGCCGCCAATCATCGACGCGAAGGCCAATACTACTGAGGAGACGGATAGTCCGCACTTAGCGCGGGCCACATCCGCTCAATCGCGCATGCTCCGCGCGTTGCTCGATCGCACAAAGAAGCGCTCCGGGCTCGGACCGCGAGGTGTGATTAAGCGCGCGCCGCTATCCACGCCGGACATCGTGCCGGAGGGCGCAAGGTTCATCGAAGGCACCTACAGCAATCCGGCGGGAAGCCGTGCCTACAGGCTCTTCATCCCGAGCCGTTATCAGGGGCAGCCGCTCCCCTTGGTCGTCATGCTACACGGCTGCACTCAGTCGCCTGACGATTTCGCCGCCGGTACGAGGATGAACGTGATGGCCGAAAAACAGACCTGCCTCGTGGTCTATCCTGCACAGCACAGTCAGGCAAACCCGGCGAAGTGCTGGAACTGGTTTCGCCCGACCGATCAGCGACGGGGTCGAGGTGAACCTTCGCTTATCGCGGGCATTACCCGCCAGGTCATGCGCGACTATTCGGTCGACCCGCAGCGCGTCTACGTTGGTGGACTATCTGCCGGAGCGGCCGCAGCTGCTGTCATGGGCGCAACCTACCACGATCTGTATGCGGCAATCGGCGTGCATTCTGGACTCGCCTGTGGGTCCGCCATTGACCTTCCCTCTGCGTTTGTCGCCATGCGAGAAGGTGATTTGGCTGCTTCTCCCGAGTTCGGCGACATGTCGGCAATTCTGGGAAACGGGCCGGCCGTCCCGACCATCGTTTTTCATGGTGATCGGGACATCACGGTGCATCCCAGCAACGGCGACCGTATTATTGAGCGGTCCATAAGAACCACGAGCACGCAAAAGAAGGTGCATCGCGGGCGGGTGCCCGGAGGGCATGCCTATACCCGTACGATCCATACCGACGCGAATGGGCGCGGAATCTTTGAGCACTGGGAGATCCATGGAGCCGGACACGCGTGGTCGGGAGGCAGCCCTACTGGCTCCTACACTGATCCGCGAGGACCGGACGCCACGAGGGAGATGCTGCGCTTCTTCCTCGAGCACTCGCTCCCACGGCAGCCCTGTGAAAGTCAATAACGCGCACTTGTGAATATGCGCTGAGACAGGACCCCTTACCGAAGGCGATGATCGTGCCATTGGCGTTCTGCTGGAGTTGGTAGTGAGAAATGTTAGCGACGTCAGTCGTTGACCCTTTAATTTCGCAATCGACATCGGCACATTTGCTTGGTACAAAGCGTCGATCTGGGGTGGCGTTAAGTCATTGTTTTTGCTTTAGTTGTTGGGGCCGGGCGACAACCCGCCCTTCGAACCGCCAACTATTGGGCTGCGGCAGATCAAATGTGCTCTCCACTCCGGAGTGGCGCGTTCGTTCGCTCTTATGTGTGATCCGGTCGCATAGGGCGACCCGGCGCGCGAGAAAATGAACAGCGCTCAAGCACTGCGATTTCCACCGTTCTCTTTCCCGCTACCCCATAACAAGAAGGACAACGACAACGATTAACCCCCGAAGCGACCACTAAAGCCACCGAGCAAGTGATTGCGCCATTGTTCCTTCATGGCACGAAGTGACCTCGGCGGTCAGTCTGCCGATTTCCGTTATCGGGGGAAAAGCGGTCCTGGTGATAGCGCGTGCTGAGGTCCGTTTGTCCATTTTGCATGTTTCGCTTCCGCGCGATCTCTACAGCTAGCGTGGCATCAAATCAGACATGCAACATAGACAATCGCCGCCCCGAGGACGGCACCAATTGACCAGAGGGCGGGATCCCAGTTTTCTGATCCGACGCGTCGGTCTTTAAGGTCGACATGACACGTACTCGCGATTAGCGAATAACCAAAGCGTCTGAACTACTCATCGCCAACGGCTGGTCAGCTTTGGCAATGTGTGCAGTCTGAGTGAATGCAGCGTTGAAATTTGCACGGGACGATAGGCCGCAGCCGGCTATCGCAATCCCGGTGACCAACGCAACAACCACGATCTTCAAGTGTGTCGTGCGATCAGCGGTGTAAATCGAATAATTCATCGAAGCCCCTGCTCCGTGTGCACACGAATGTTTCGACCGCTAGGCGTCCATGTTGCGCAGGCGCTGGCGGTTGCGGAGCACGATCTGACGCGCGCCGGAAAATCCGAGGACGCCTTGTGTCTGGAGCTGCGAAAGTGCTCTTGAGACCGTTTCCAGCGTAAGGCCGAGATAATCACCGATATCCCGGCGGCACATCGGCAGCGCCATCAGTCCCGCGACGGCAAGCCGACCATCCATTTCCAGCAGGAAGGTGGCTACCCGCTCCATCGCCGTCTTGCGCCCGAGCAGCAGCATATGGTTTTCCGCATGCCTGAGATCGCCGGCGGTCATCGCCCAAAGCTTGCGCGCGACCTGAACATCGACCCCGGCCGCTTGCTCGAGGCTACGGCGCTTCACAAGGCGCACCGTGGTATCGATAATGGCTTCTGCGGCCAGCCTGTGGATCATTCCCGATTCGAGTCCGAATACGTCGCCCGCGAGGTGGAATGCACCGATTTGACGCCGTCCGTCGGAAAGCAGCTTATAGCTGCGAACCGCGCCGCTGATCACCTGGTAGACGTATTCCGCTGGCTCATCCTCGCCATAGATTTCTTCGTCTTTCCTGTAGGTAAACTCCGTGGCGATGAGGCCCGCATGCCCAGTGACGGCACCGAACTGGTCAGGAGCGGCGGCGGGGTAGGCGGCGGGGCTCATCTTGTTGTTGCCAATAACTGAAGTGCTGAGCGATTGGGTGAGCATGAGCCATCTCCTCTGCGGCGGATGGCTAGTTCTTAGCTAAGTTCACCGCACCTCGAAATTGCGCTTCTTGCCTTAAGGAGGGCTCCCTAAGTAATTCACCGGAGGCGTTCTCTTCTGCGTTATGGCCCCCCGCTCCCACCGACCAGTCTCTACGAGACTGGTCGCCACCACGACCGTTGTGGCTACCTTCCTCTCCCGCTTATGCGCGCTATCATTGCTCCGGCCCCTCGAAATAATTCGGTCGTTTTGAGCCAGATCAAGACCGTCGGGGCGCACAGGAACATCATATTTTGATATTTTCTCTAACCTGTGGAGAGAACAGATGAGTCTTCCGAGATTGTGGATCAGGAGCCAAGAGCTGGATCCGTTGCGAATCATGCGGCGCGAAATGGAGAATGCGTTTCGTGCTTTCGATCAGAAACCGTCTCCCCCCGACATCGGGGCTGGCGCGCCGGCCATCAATGTGGCGGAAACGAATGATGCCTTCGAAGTGACAGCCGAACTTCCCGGCGTGGACGAGAAAGATATCAACGTCAGCCTTGATGACAACCAGCTAGTCATTTCTGGCGAGAAAAAGGCGGATAGCACGAGAGAAGAGAAGAACTGGCACGTCGAGGAGCGCAGCTACGGGTCATTCTATCGATCGATGTTGTTGCCTTTCGAGCCGGAAGACGGAGCCGTCGAAGCTCATTTCGACAAGGGTGTGCTGCATCTCACGATCAAGAAGCCTGCTAAAGCCGTGAAGACCACCAAGACAATCAATATCAAGATGGGTACGCCGCCGAGCCCCAGCCCTGAATTGAATAAACCCGTTACACCGAGCAAGGCCGCTTAGTCCTGTACGGTCATCACAAGAACCCAGAGACCTGAACTAATAAGCCGGTTCTGGTCTCTGGATTTTGTCGTTCATTTTTTTGGTGCAGCGAGGCCTTCCGACAAGGTCGGCGACGGAAGCGGCCAACCGCTTGACGAGAAATCCGGCCCGCAATGGCGGGCGGAGCCATTGAGCTTGCCAGCGGGAGGAAAGTGAAGGCCATATCTGCGTGCTTCTCAACAGCGTCTTTGCCGATCCAAAAGCGGACAAAGTGGATAAACGCGTCGTTGTTTGGTTGGACGAAACTGTTGGGTGGCGATCTCGGATGCCATTGAAGCCCGAATTCCGCTTTCTATTGCGCCGCGCTAAAACGCCGTCAGAAATGAAGATCTATGAAAAAGAATCAAGAAATTCCGGCGCCCGCCCACCCCCGTAAACGGCGTGAACCGCTGCCTTGGCAACAGCCGAAGGCAACTGAGGAAGATCCCGACGCGTTGCGGCGTGTGCAGGCGATTCTGGATAGCCCGAGCTACCGGCGGTCCGATGCTGACATTGACTTTCTCGCAGAAGATGGCCTGCGCGGTGTGCGGCTGCAGCTCGACTATCTCAAACCGGAGCTGTTGCTCGAAGAGCATAAGATTCATCAGACGATCGTGGTGTTTGGCAGCACGCGAATATGCGAGCCGGCGGCCGCGCTGCGCAAGGTACAGGCGCTGCGTGCATTACTGGTGGCCGACGCGAAGAATGACGACCTTAAGCGCCAGCTGAACATCGCCGAGCGAATTCAAGCCAAGAGCCAATACTATGAGGTAGCTCGCGAGTTCGGGCGCCTGGTGGGAACTACCAATCATAGCGCTCGCGAACACCATACGGCCATCATAACCGGCGGCGGACCTGGAATGATGGAGGCGGCCAACCGCGGGGCATTTGACGTCGGAGCAAAGTCCGTCGGGTTGAACATCAGTCTGCCGCATGAGCAGTATCCGAACCCCTACGTCACGCCCGAACTTTGTTTCAGTTTTCATTATTTCGCGTTGCGCAAGCTGCATTTTCTCTTGCGGGCCAAGGCGCTCGTCGCCTTTCCGGGTGGTTATGGCACCTTCGACGAACTGTTTGAGGTTCTAACTCTCATACAAACACGAAAAATCGGGCCAATTCCCGTCGTGCTAGTTGGCGAGGCCTATTGGCGTCGCGCCGTCGACGTCGATTTCCTCGTCGATGAAGGTGTCATCGATTCCGAGGATAGGGAATTGTTCTGGTTTGCAGAGACGGCGCAGGAAATCTGGGATGGTATCTTGCAATGGCACGATGCGAGCGGGGAACCATTGCACGCGGCACCATGAGAGATACTGCAGCCACACCCGCGCAATTTTAGTGAAGATTGCCAAACATAGGGGAGAGTGACTTGGAGATATCCTTCCATGGAGCGGATCGCGGTGTCACCGGCTCCTGTCATTTGGTTGAATGTGCCGGCAAGCGGATCTTGATCGACTGCGGGCTATATCAAGGTAGCGGTGAGTTGGACGAGGAGAACGCCGAACCTTTTGGCTTTGATGCCGCCAGCATCAACTACCTATTACTAACCCATGCGCATTTGGACCATTGCGGGCGTCTGCCCCTATTGGCCAAAAGAGGCTTTCGTGGAGAGATCATTACAACGTCTGCCTCGCGCGAGTTGGCCCGACTGGTCATGCTGGATGCAGCCCACCTGCTAGAGGATGACGTGCGCCGCCGTACAGGCAGGGACGGTCACGGAGTAAGCCGCGACGCAAAAGAACCGCTCTATTCGATCCTCGATGCAATGAACTGCCTCGACTATTTCGGGCGGACCGCGATCTACTCAAAGGTCTTTGAGGTCGCCGCCGGCGTACACGCTACTTTCTTCGACGCCGGCCATATCCTTGGATCGGCAAGCATCTTCCTCGAGCTGGAGGAGCAGGGCCATTCCACCAGCGTCCTGTTTTCGGGGGACTTGGGCAATACCGGCCGCCTGTTGCTGCGCAGCCCCGCCGCGCCGCCGCACGCCGATAACGTTGTGATGGAAACCACGTACGGAGACCGATTGCACAAGCCCTTGGGTCCATCCGTCGATGAGTTTTTTGAGGCTATTACCGAGACTTTCAAGCGCGGCGGAAATGTCATCATTCCCACCTTCGCTCTGGAGCGCGCTCAGGAACTGCTCTATTTCCTAAAGGAGGGCGTGACTCAGGGACGGCTCCCGAATTCGACGCAGGTGTACCTGGATTCGCCGATGGCGATTTCTGCTACGGAGATATTCCGCCGCCATCCAGAGTGCTTTGAACCGGCGACCGCAAAGTTGTTTCAAGAGGGAAACGACCCTTTTAATCTACCAGGATTGCATTTCGCGCGGGAGACCGCCGAGTCGGTGGCGATAAATAGCGTCCATGGCGGCGCCATCATCATGGCCGGCTCAGGTATGTGCACCGGCGGCCGCGTATGCCACCACTTGCAGCACAATCTAGGTCGCGAGGACTCGAGCGTCGTGTTCGTCGGCTACGCAGCAGTCGGAACCCTCGCGCGCCGCATAATCGATGGCGCCAAGCAAGTGACTATCTTTGGCGAGAATATTCCGGTTAGAGCCCGCATCTATACCATCAATGGTTTCTCGGCCCATGCCGACGAAGCTGAGCTGCTGACTTGGCAAAAGCAGACCTGCGCGAAACGCACGTTCCTCGTCCACGGCGAAGACGACACCATGATACAATTCGCCGCACATCTTACCGACACTCGCGTCGAAATGCCGTTGCCGAATCAAGCTTTCGAGTTGTGAGATTGAGGGGAAGTGAGCCGCTCGGATTACCCGCGGTTCTCCTAGCAAAGCACCCGCGTTAGCCTTGCGGAGCAAAGATTTCTTGAACCCGTGTTTGCGTCGCCTCTCGGTCTATTTTTGCTGAATTCGGCGGAGATAATCGACCAGTATGAGAACGCGGCCTCGTATGTAAGCCTCTTGACCATACGGCGAACCGGCAAAGTGTTCAGCGGCACTGATCGCATATCGATCGCCCCAAACCGGAAGTGATCGGCCAACGCTCAGAACGGCGCTTTGTCCCATATTTATCGAATTGTCCCCGCAACAGAGCTGGCAAGCACTGGGACACGGGCTGTGCCACGGGAGGCGCGGTAGTCCTTGTAGCTGAAGGTGACGCCGCCCTGGTCGAAGGTGATCAGCCGGACTCTTCCGCTCGGGACAGCGGACTGTTGCGCGCCCGCGAACTGCTCGCCGTGCCAATGCCGCAAGACCACAATTTCGCGGCTGATGCCACCTAAACCCGGTGTCCGCGAAACCGGCAGCGGCAAGCCCGCCATCGAGCGGCTTACGTCTTCAATCGATGTCGATTGCATTGATTAGCTATACGAACGTGCGGATTTTGCTCGATCTGCTTCCGAGGCGTCGATAATCTAGCGGTTGTGAGGGTTCGCTCATTCCACAAAATGAGTAAACGCACTTCAATTATTAAGGATCGAAATATCTTTCGGCGACAGCTGGCCCGGTAGAGATTCCACGAAGGCATAAATGTCGATGATTTCGTTGTCAGACAACACCGCGTCGGAATAAGCCGGCATGTTGTTCACCGGGTTGCGTATTTCCTCTCTGAAACCTTCGAATGGCAGCGCCGTCTGGGCGAGGATTGGTGCCGGGCCATTATACGCACCGCCTTGCCCGGAGCGGCCATGGCAGGTGAAGCAGGCGTCTCTGAGGTAGACGCGCTTACCATTGGCAGCATCGCCTTGCCGGGTATCTTGGGCCCGCGCGGCGGCGAATGTTGGAGCGCACAGGACAACTGCAACGAACGCCGTGAGCGCGACACTCTTGAACGCCTTCATGGCAAATCTCCTCACCGCGGATCGGTGACGACATCGACCACGGCGGTCTCGCCGCTCTTCACGATGTCGACAGCGCGCGCCAGCGCCGGCGCGAGCTCCTTCGGATCGGTGATTGGTCCCTCACCATGAACGCCCAACCCATGCGCCACGGTGGCATAGTCGATGTTCGGATCCTTGAGCGTGGTACCGATATCCATCCTTTCGACGCCGCGGTTGTGCCGCGCCGCCATGGCGGTCAAGTGCATATATTCCTGATGATATGCGCGGTTGTTGTGGACTATATAAAGCATTGGGATCTTGTGGTGCGCCGCCGTCCAGAGCGTGCCAGGGCCGAACATAAAGTCCCCGTCGCCGCCGAACGCGAGGGTGAAACGGCCGTGCTTCTTGTTGGCGAGCGCCCCGCCGAGCGAGGCCGGCAGATTATAGCCGACGCCTCCACCGCCGGAGACGCCATTCCATTGATGCGGCTGCTTGAAATCCCACAGCCGATGCGGCCACGTCAGACCTATTGCAGTGCCGACCACTGACCAGACTTCGCCTTTGATCTGATTATAGACCTCGGCGCACATACGTGCCGTGGTGATCGGGCTCGCGTCCCAGCCGATCGTCGCTTCTGTTTTCGACCGCTCGACCATGGCCATATGCGCGATGGCGAGTTTTTTTCCGCGCTCGTTGTAAGCCGCCGTGCGGCCCTCGTCGACGAGACGACGCACCGCTTCAGTGAGCGCCGGAAGCGAGGTCTCGCCATCGCCGGCAATGTCGAGATTAACGTCCTGCCAGCGGGCGAAATCCTGATAGTTGGATTTCAGGTAGAGATCGTGCACGCCGAGCGTGATGATCTTGGCTTCCGGCTTGATGGCCGGCCGCGACCGGCGCACGATGCGGTCGCTGAACGAATTGACCGCGCCCCACAAGTCGTTCATTTCAATCGCTAGGATGACATCGGCCTGAGCGATCAGGCCCGGGCGAAAACTCTGATTGAGCGGGTGCCGCGAGGGGAAGTTCATGCGGCCAACTTTGTCGATGACGCCGCATTGCAGCGTCTCGGCAAGCTCGACTAGGTTCGCCATCCCTGCCGGCGTGCGCGCCAGACGGTCGCAGACGATGACGGGATATTGCGCCTCGACCAACATTTTCGCCGCTTCAGCAATTGCAGCGGAATTACCCTGCGGCGGAATCACCGGTTCGAACTTCGGGATACGGAGGCTTTGCCGATCAGGGATCGGGTTCTCCTGCAGCTCGGCGTCGAGCGCGATGAAGACCGGTCCCATCGGTGGCGTCGTTGCAATCTTGTAAGCGCGCACCGTCGATTCGGCGAAATGCTGCAAGGAGGCAGGTTGGTCGTCCCACTTGGTGAATTCGCGGACGATCTCCCCGACGTCGACCGCGGAATGGGCCCATTCACCACCCGAGGCGCGCTTGTCCGCCTCCATAATATTGCCACCGAACACTAGGACCGGCACGCGGTCGCACCAGGCGTTATACATCGCCATTGTGGCGTGTTGCAGCCCGACGACGCCATGGCACGCCATGGCGACCGGCTTGCCTTCGATCTTCGCGTAGCCTTGTGCCATATGGACAGCGATATCCTCATGCACACAGGTGATGATCTCGGGTTTGTTGTTGCCGTGATTGATGATGGCTTCGTGCAGGCCGCGGTAGCTCGATGCGCAGTTGATCACCAAGTACTCAATGCCGAGCGAGTTGAGCACGTCGGTCATAAAGTCGCCGCCGCTCGACGTCTGATTGACTGGGTCGTATCTCGGCGGCATGGTCTCGGCCGCAATCTGACGTGGGCCGGGGCGTGCGGCCTTCAATTTCTCCGACGGGACGGCGGGCAGAGCCTTGGCGACGGGGGTTGCAACTGCAGCGGCAGCGCCCACGATGCCAGCGCCTTTGAGGAAATTGCGGCGATTCGCTTGAGAACACGTGCGTTTGGACATGACATCCTCCCACGCACTCTTTTCCTGATAAATAGAAGCGTCGGAGTCGCACCGGCGCATTGATCCAAATCAATTTTGCTTTTGGGAACCGCTCGGCACTGTGAAATATGCGGTCCGCCTACGCCGAGCAGAGCGAGGACGACAATCACGATCGATCCACGCGGCCCACGCCGCGGCATGATCTGGTTGAGTTGATCCTGCCCCTTCCGTACCAGATCCTCGAAATCAGAGCCGGATCTGGCCCCACTACCCCAGGGGCTACCCCGGCCGCCGCTATCGTTCTGCGATGGCATTTGAACGTCCTCTCTCGCGTGCTTGAGATCGCGCTCAGCGTCTTCGGATCGCGCTGACCTGCCCAATGCTCACGATCGCGCAGGGCGACTTTACCTCTATCAATCTTTAGTGAGGTGCAGCCGCGCATTGACGCACATCAAGCATCGGAAGGAAGCTCGATGTCTCTAACCGGCGGTTAAAGGGCGGGCAGAGCACGTTCGCTCTGCCGGGGTATTTCAGACATCAACTTGTTCCGCTATAGCGAGGGCATCATCTACTTCGATGCCGAGATATCTGACCGTGCTTTCGATCTTTGTATGTCCGAGCAGAAGCTGGACGGCCCTGAGATTGCCAGTTCGCCGGTAGATTAAGGTAGGTTTTGTGCGTCTCAGTGAGTGCGTTCCGAACAGCCTTGGATCCAGTCCAACGCTGCCGATCCACTCGGAAACGAGGCGCGCATATTGGCGCGTTGTCATGTCGCGGTTGGGACCACGACGGCCCGTGAACAAGAACTCACCGGACCGTTTGTTGGCGGTCCTTAGATAGTCATCGACCGCCTGACGGGTCTGCTCGCTCAATTCAAATCTGACTGGCCGCCGGGTCTTTTTTTGCCGGACCGTTGCGCGATCCGCCGTGTACCCGCCGGCGGCGACATCCTCGACCCGGATGGCGACGACATCACAGCCGCGAAGCTTGCTGTCAATCGCCAGGTTGAACATGGCGAGGTCGCGAGTGCGGCCCTCGATCTGGAGTTTTGTTCGGATCGACCAGACGTGTTTGGGTCGCAGCGGTGGCTTTGCCCCCGTCAGCTTTCCCTTGTTCCACGGCTCTCGCCTTTGGGACGCTGGGGTCGTTTTCACTTGATCCTGCATGGTCATACTCCTCGGTTACGGGGGAGCAGATGATGTGCCAGTGGTCTGGCATCGTTGATGCGACTTTGCGTAAGTTGTGTATCTTGAGCGAGTCGAAAAGGTCGCTCAAAGGGCCATCACGGAAAGGTTCGTGGCGGTGGTTCGCAGCAAAATTGTTTCGCCAACCTGGAGCGACGTTAGGGCCGCGCTCCTGGACTTCGATCGCGCGGGCCTTCGGGGGTTAGTGCAAGACCTCTACACTGCGAGCAAAGACAACCAGGCATTCTTGCATGCCCGCTTGGGCTTGGGTCATGATCAGCTCCAGCCCTTCAAGGCGAGTATTTCCAAATGGATATCCCCGGACCTAATGAAAGACCAACCCATATCGGTTTCAAAAGCCAAGAAGGCGATAGCGGATTACAAAAAGGCTATTGGGCGCCCGAATGGGATGGCGGAGCTATCGATATTTTACTGCGAGGAGGCGTTCGGCTTTCTAGAATCCTGCAGCATGGAGGATGAAAGCTATTTTGCTGCTTTGATCCGCATGTATGGACGCTCCATCGAATTTGTATCAAGGCTACCTCCCGCCGAGCGCACCGCCTACCTCGAGCGTCTCGACAAGCTTAGATCACGCGGGCGGAACGTCGGCTGGGCGGTCGAAGAAGAATTCAATAGCCTTTGGTACGCTGCCGCTCTGGACGAGCACCAGGGTGAATGAAGGCTTATTCCGTCGGACGGTACTCGAATGAAGCGGCTGGGTCGCCGGCAGTGGAGCGTGCGCAGCAGGCAGGTCGCCGCCGGGTCAAAGCGGACTTCGTATCCGGCTCGGCGGCAAAGGACCTGTAGCGATTGACCCATTTGTATGGACCGGCCGTGCGTTGCAAGCCGAATGTGAACAAATGGAGG
>JBKQRS010000625.1:0-15604 GCA_052143915.1 Bradyrhizobium sp. | reverse complement strand
CGAAAGCCAGCGCAAGATCGTGCTCGGCAAGGGCGGCGCCACCATCAAGTCGATCGGCGCGGAATCCCGGAAAGAGATCGCCGAGATCGTCGGTGTCCCCGTGCATTTGTTCCTGTTCGTGAAGGTGCGCGAAAACTGGGGCGATGATCCCGACCGCTACCGTGAAATGGGGCTGGAGTTCCCCAAAGAATAATCAAGCAATGATAATGGAACGACCGGCGTTGCGATGAACATCCCCAGGAACGTGTTGTGGTTCGAAGTGCTGCTGTACATGTCGCTCGTGCTCGACGCGCTGTCGGTTGCGTTTCAGGATCGCACCCCAAGCGACGACATCACGGAATCGACGATCATGTTTGCGACCGTGCTGGCGGCCTGCCTGATCCTGCTGATGTTCTATTTCGTCTGGCTGGCCGCCCAGCGGCGAAAGAACTGGCCGCGCTGGGTGCTGGTCGCCTCGCTGGTGCTCTCCGTCATCTCGCTGTTCCAGATCGTCGGCGAGGGTGGCCTCGAGGTCGATAGCGCCATCGAGGTCGTGTCCTGCGCGCTGACGGCGGCCGGGCTCTACCTTTCCTTCACCGGCGACGCGCAGGGCTGGTTCAACGCGTAGGATAATCGCCGTCGTTCCGGGGCGCGAGCAGAGCGAGCGAGCCCGGAACCTCGAGATTCTCCGATGTGCAAGTGCACATCGTAGTTCGATGCTTTGCATCGCCCCGGAATGACGACGGTTGGACTAGCTGCGCCTCCCAACGGAATCCTTTATACTCTCGTCAATGGAATGGACCGACGAAGGCATCGTGCTGGGGGTGCGGCGGCATGGCGAATCCTCCGCCATCGTCGAGCTCCTGACACGCGGCCATGGCCGCCACCTCGGCCTGGTGCGTGGCGGCGCCGGTTCGCGGATGCGGCCATTGCTGCAACCGGGCAACAGCGTCACCGCGGTGTGGCGGGCCCGGCTCGACGAGCACCTCGGTTATTATCAGGTCGAGGGAACGCGGTTGCGTGCGGCTACGCTGTTGGCCTCCTCCCACGCGGTCTACGGCGTGACTCATCTCGCCTCATTGGCGAGGCTCTTGCCCGAGCGAGATCCGCACGAAGAACTCTACGAGATGCTCGAGCGCACGCTGGATGATTTCGACGATGTCGGCGGCGCCGCGGCGCATCTGATCAAATTCGAACTCGCCATGCTCGCCGAACTCGGGTTCGGGCTCGCTCTGGACGCATGCGCCGCGACCGGGGCAACCACCGAGCTGATTTACGTTTCGCCGAAATCCGGCAGCGCGGTGTCGCGGGCGGCCGGCGCGCCGTTCCAAGACCGGCTGCTGCGGCTGCCGGCGTTCCTGCGTCAGGGCGAGGGGGGTGCGAACGGCTGGTCGGATCAGGATTTGAGGGACGGTTTTGAGCTCACGGGGTTGTTTCTGTTGCGCCACGTGCTGGAGCCGCGTGGGCAGGGCCATTCCGACGCCCGCGACGGTTTTATCAATGCGGTGATCAGGCATCGGACCAAGGCGGCGGTTCCGTGACGCCACGGGGCGGCCTAAATTGGGCTGCTGATTCGCGCCTTGTCCGTCACGCCTGCAGCGGATAACCCCTCCCCATGGGAAAACGACTGATTCCACCAGAACCGGCTGAAGTTCACGAGGTCATGCTGCGCGACGCGCTCGAGGAGCGCTATCTCGCCTATGCCCTCTCGACCATCATGCACCGCGCGCTGCCCGATGCCCGTGACGGGCTGAAGCCGGTGCACCGGCGCATCCTCTACGGCATGCGGCTGTTGCGGCTCGACCCCGGGACGCCGTTCAAGAAGTCCGCCAAGATCGTCGGCGACGTGATGGGTTCGTTCCATCCGCATGGCGATCAGGCGATCTATGACGCCATGGTGCGTCTCGCCCAGGATTTTTCCTCGCGCTATCCGCTGGTCGACGGCCAGGGCAATTTCGGCAACATCGACGGCGATAATGCCGCCGCCTACCGCTACACCGAAGCGCGCATGACCGACGTCGCGCGGCTCCTGCTCGAAGGCATCGACGAGGACGGCGTCGAGTTCCGCCCCAATTACGACGGCCAGTCGAAGGAGCCGGTCGTGCTGCCCGGCGGATTTCCAAACCTGCTCGCCAATGGCGCGCAGGGCATCGCGGTCGGCATGGCGACCTCGATCCCGCCGCACAATGCGGCCGAGCTTTGCGACGCGGCGCTGCACCTGATCGACAAGCCCGAGGCGAAGTCGAAGACGCTCCTGAAATGGGTGAGGGGACCGGACTTTCCGACCGGCGGCATCATCGTCGATTCCAAGGAGAGCATTGCCGAGGCCTATATGACCGGGCGCGGCTCGTTCCGTGTCCGGGCCAAGTGGAAACAGGAAGAAGGCGCGCGCGGCACCTGGCTCGTGGTCATCACCGAAATTCCATGGCTGGTGCAGAAATCCCGGCTGGTGGAGAAGATCGCCGAGCTGCTCGCCGAAAAGAAGCTGCCGCTGGTCGGCGATGTCAGGGACGAATCCGCCGAAGACATTCGCCTCGTGATCGAGCCAAAGTCGCGCAGCGTCGATCCGGAACTGATGATGGAATCGCTGTTCCGGCTGACCGAGCTGGAAAGCCGGATTCCGCTGAACCTCAACGTGCTGGTGAAGGGCCGCATCCCCAAGGTGCTCGGCCTTGCCGAGTGCTTGCGCGAATGGCTCGACCATCTGCGCGAGGTACTGCTGCGCCGCTCCAACTACCGGAAGGAGCAGATTGAGCATCGGCTGGAGGTGTTGGGCGGTTATCTGATCGCCTATCTCAACATCGACAAGGTGATAAAAATCATCCGCAACGAGGACGAGCCGAAGCCGGCCTTGATGAAAGCGTTCAAGCTGACGGAGATCCAGGCCGACGCCATCCTCAACATGCGCCTGCGCAGTTTGCGCAAGCTCGAGGAAATGGAAATCCGCACCGAGGACAAGAACCTGCGCGGCGAACTCAAGGGCATCAAGTCGCTGCTCGGATCGGAAGCCGAGCAATGGTCCAAGGTCGGCGAGCAGGTGCGGAAAGTGCGCGACATGTTCGGGCCGAAGACGCCGCTCGGCAAGCGCCGCACCCAATTCGCCGATGCGCCGGAGCACGATCTTGCCGCGATCGAGGAGGCTTTCGTCGAACGCGAGCCGGTGACGGTGGTGATTTCCGAGAAGGGCTGGGTACGTACGCTGAAGGGGCATGTCGAAGATCTGTCGAGCCTTGCGTTCAAGACCGACGACAAGCTCGACCACGCGTTCTTTGCCGAGACCACCTCAAAACTCCTGTTGTTCGCCACCAACGGCAAATTCTATTCGCTCGATGTCGCAAAATTGCCGGGCGGTCGCGGCCATGGCGAGCCGATCCGGATGTTCATCGACATGGAGCAGGACGCGGCGATCGTGTCGCTGTTCGTCAACAAGGGCGGACGCAAGTTCCTGATCGCGAGCCATGAGGGACAGGGCTTCATCGTCAATGAAGACGATTGCGTCGGCAATACCCGCAAGGGCAAGCAGGTCCTGAACGTCGAGATGCCGAACGAAGCGCGCGCGGTCACGACCGTCACCGGCGACATGGTCGCGGTGATCGGCACCAACCACAAGATGGTGATCTTCCCGATCGATCAGGTGCCGGAGATGGCGCGCGGTCGCGGCGTGCGGCTGCAGAAGTACACCAGCGCGGCGCTGTCGGACGTCGCGACCTTCGATTCCAAGAGCGGCCTTGCCTGGAAGGATTCGGCGGGGCGCGACCAGAGCCTGACCTGGAAGGAACTGACCGACTGGCGCGGTAACCGCGCCGACGCCGGCCGTCTCGCGCATGGCCTGCCGAAGTCGAACAAGTTCGGCAGAGGGGTGGAGTAGGGGCGCGGGCAGCGACGTCTATAGCCTCGTCATACCCGGGCATAGCCGTCAGAAGGACGGCGTCGCTTCCGCTCGCCTATAGCCGGGCATTCACGTTTTGGGATGACCGCCGCAGCCGGCGTCGGATGTCAACGTGTCGTGAGCGATCCCGCTCCCCATTGTTTGCAACGGTTCGAACGCAATAGAGTAGCCTCCAATACCGGAGCGAAACGCGGGAAACGTCGGCAGCGGAGGAATAACGTGAATCGAACAGTTGGTTTCGTGGCAGCGATTGTGTCGCTTGTGTCGATCGGTTTCTCCCATGCGCAGTCCGGCAAGCCGGGCGTCGAGAGACTTTACATTCTCAATTGCGGCGAGGGAGTCGCCGGCGATATCTCGCGATGGTCGCCCGGCGTCAACGAAGGCAAGTCGATGGACTTCGTCGACAATTGCTACCTCATCAAGCATGCCCAGGGCTGGTTCCTCTGGGACACCGGCATCACCGATGCTGTCGCGGCGATGCCCAATGGCCTCGCACCGGCCGACCCGAAAGCGACGTTCTGGCGTCGCCCCAAAACGCTGGCCGCCCAGCTCGAGCAGCTCGGCGTCAAGCCATCGGACATCAAGGCGATGGCGGTCTCGCACTCCCATCCCGACCACATCGGCAATGTCGAGATGTTCCCCACCACGATGCTCTATGTCCAGAAGGCCGAATATGAATGGCCCGGCGCCAACAACGCGCCCCGGTTCAAGGCGGAGCATCCCGTGACCAAGCTCGAAGGCGATCGCGACGTGTTCGGCGATGGCAGCATTGTCATTATCTCCACGCCCGGCCACACGCCGGGTCACCAGTCGCTGGTGGTGAAGTTACCGAAGACCGGCGAGGTGGTGTTGTCCGGCGACGCCGTCCACTTCAAGAGCAATTGGGACAACCGCGGTGTGCCCTCCAACAATTTCAGCAAGGAACAGACGCTGGCCTCGATGCAAAAGATAGCGGACACGCTGACCAAGGATAAGGCGCAGCTGTGGATCAACCACGACAAGGCGCAGCGCGACACCCTCAAAATGTCGCCCGAGTTTTACGATTGAGGCTCGCGCGGCAGGGGTTTGCTCGTGAGCCTCACGCCGTAGCGATGGCCTCGATCTCGATCATGAAATCCGCGCCGTACAGTTTCGATACCTCGACCAGCGTCACCGCGGGAGCCGCCTGTGGCGTCACCGAGGCGAAAAAGCGGTTACGCGCCTCGCGATAGAACCCGAGATTGTTCATATCGGTGAGGAACACCGTCAGCTTCACGAGATTGGCCGGATCGCATCCGCGCGACTGCAGGGCAATCGCGAGGTTGCGGAATACCTGTGCTGCCTGCTCGGCAAAATTATTCTTGCCGACCAGATTTCCGTCCCCATCGAGCGCGGTCTGGCCTGAGATGAAAATGATGCGGCCAGCCGTGACGTCGACAATCTGGGAGTAGCCGGGTGGGGTGCCGAGTTCGGACGGATTGATGCGGACGATCGAAGGTGCTGCATCTCGTGTCATGTCGGTGGTGCCTGTTGCGGCCGTGCTTTCAAAACCTCAATTCCGCGGAACGGCGACGGGCGGAGGACCCATGCCGAGTGGTTTCTTGGGCCGCAGCGTTCCGACGTAGAACGATAATCCGGCGACAAGTATGAGCGCAACGAAATAGGCGGCATAGGCTTGCGGCGGCGTGGTTACCCAGCGCGCGAAACTTCGGATGGCAGCGCCCGGGCCGGTTTCGTTTTCCATGGCCTGGGTATTGCTTGAATCCTGCGCCATTGGAAGAGCCAAGTGCAAGGCGGACGAAGCGCGCGGCAGACCTTCCGGCTCACGGCGGCGACGGCTCCCGCCTCAACAGGCACAGCGCCAGCAGCGCGGACAGACTGAGCGCGGAGGAGACGATCAGGACGCGGCTCCCCATCACGTCGATCAAGAGACTGAACGCCAGCGGTGCGGCTGCCTGCGCCATCCGCGCCGGCGCGCCGATGATGCCGAGCCGGTAGCCATAATTCTGCGGGCCGAAGATCGCCAGCGGCAGCGTGCCGCGCGCGATCGTCAGGATGCCGTTGCCGAGGCCGAAAAAGATCGCGAACGCGCTTGAGGCCGCGCCGCCCGCGACGGCAAGGATGGCGGCGCCAACGGGGTGGGTCAGACAGGCCAGCCGGGTCGACAGCAGCGGATGATAGCGGCTGAGAAAGCTTGCCTCGATGATGCGGGCGAACACTTGCGCCGGGCCGAACAGGGCCCCCGCGGCCAGCGCCTGCACGGTTGTCGCTCCCGCGGCCTCGAGTATGCGGGGCATGTGGGCAGCCATCGCGCCGGTGACGGTCCAGGCGGACGCGAAGGTGAACGCGAGCAGGACCATGGTTCGATCGATCGGGATGTGCGGCTTGACCGATGTCGCCGCCAGCACCTTCGCGCCCTTGACCGCCGGCAGCATGAAGAAATTGAGCGGCAGGCCGATCAGGATGTGCGCCAGCGCCCATGCAAAGCAGGTGTTGCGCCATCCGACGGTCTGCAGGCCGTAAGCCGTCAGCGGCCATCCCACCGTGCTCGCGAACCCCGCCATCAGCGTGATGCCGGTGATGGACCGCCGCGCATCGGCGCCGTAGATCCGCCCCAGCGCCCCGAAGGCGGCGTCGTAGAGGCCATATCCCATGCCGATGCCGAGCAGGAGCCAGGCGGTGATCAAGACCGGGATCGATGTGGTGACGCCGAGCAGAGCGAGCCCTGCGGCCAACATCAGATTGGAGGTTGACAGCACCGGCCGGCCGCCGAACAGGTCGATCTGCCGGCCGATGCGCGGGCCGAGCATCGCCGAGATCACCAGCGAGCCTGAGAAGGCGCCAAAGATCCAGTTAGAGGAGACGCCGAGGTCGTGCGCGATCGGGTCGGCCAGGATCGCCGGCAGATAGTAGCTCGAAGCCCACGCCAGCGTCTGCGTTGTGCCGAGCGCCAGAATGATCGGAAGCTGGCGGGCGGTTCGCTCAGGCGCCATCAAATTCCCTTGCCGGCGTCATCCGCAGCCGCACCCCGTCTTGCCTTGCTGCTTGGCATTTGCATCGTCAACGCAACAGGCGTCAACAGCCGATAATGCGGGTCCGCCACAGCAATTATTCGCATCGAGTCCGATCGACCTATTGCAGACGCCGGTTTCGGGCAGTTCCAGTTCGACCCGTTCCGCGGCCTCACGATCGCCGGCGATATCGGCGGCAATCGAGCGGACTTGCTCGCGCCACGCTTGCCCCAGCTGGCGTGGCCAAACGCGCTCATCAATTCCGCCGACGGCATTGAAGCGGGGTCTGGAGCAACATCGTCCGATTGGAATGTGCGCCAACATGCGATCCTCCACGCTTCATCATTTCGAGGCTGAGGCAGGCTTCGTCGCCCGCACAAAGGCGCTCATGAATTTTCCATCGACCTGCCGTGCGATGGCATCAACATCGACGCCTTTCTCCGTCAGAAACTCGCGCGCATCCTCGACGTTGTAGACACGCGTCGGCTCGATTCCGATTTGATCGAAACCCGCAGCGGCGAGTTTGGCGCGGTAGTCGTTTTCATCAAGCGCTCCAGCAATGCAGCCGATCCAGAGGAGCGCGTTCTTGCGCAAATTCTCGGGGATCTGCCCGCGCGTCACGACGTCAGAAACGGCAAAGCGCCCGCCCGGCCGGAGCACCCGGAAGGCTTCTTGCAAGACGCGATCCTTGTCCGCGGAAAGGTTGATGACGCAGTTCGATATGATTACGTCGACGGAGTTGTCTGGAAGCGGGATATTTTCGATCTGGCCTTTGAGGAACTCAACGTTGTGAGCGGCCAGCTTGCGCTGATTTTCCCGCGCGAGTTCCAGCATCTCGTCCGTCATGTCCAGTCCGTAGGCCTTGCCTGTCGGGCCAACCCGGCGAGCTGAAAGAAGAACATCGATTCCACCGCCGGACCCGAGATCGAGCACTTTCTCACCCGGCTTGAGTTCAGCCAATGCCGTCGGATTGCCGCAGCCCAGGGATGCGAGCAATGCCGCTTCCGGAAGGGCTTCCATTTGGGTCTGATCATAGAGATTGGATGTAATGGGACTGACGTTAGCCATGGTACCCGCGCCGCAGCACGTACCACCTGCGCGCAGCGCAGCTTGAGCGTATTTCTCACGTACGACTTCGGTAATATCGGTCTTGTCCATTGCATCCTCCCGTTCGTTGGCTTCTAGGTTTCACTATTGTTCTAGAAACATAGAAATATAGATCGAAGAGAAGCTACGCCGCGGTCTTTGTGTCCTCGCCTTCCGCGTCCGCGCAGCATTCGGCAACCAGGAAATCCACGAGCCCTTGCATCACCTCGTAGTTGGCATGGCATACGAGCGTGGTTGCTTCCCGCACCTGCGTGACCAGCCCCACTATCACCAATGCCTTGATGTGATGGGAGAGGGTTGAGGGCGCGATTTTCAGTTTGTCCTGCAGACGCCCGACGGGCAGTCCGGCGGCGCCTGCGCGAATAAGGGTACGGTAGATCTTGAGCCGGGTGGGGTTACCCAGGGCTTCGAGATGTGCGGCGGCGTCATCCAGTTTCACGGTGACAATGTTTCAGGGTTCGGCGCTTCTGTCAATTTATATTTCTAGAAATATGGAAACAGTGAGAGGCCGGGTCGGCTGTTTGACTAAACCCGGTCCGGCTGACGTACCAGCGGGTGCCACAGCACCGCGCGGACGATCAAGGGAATCCCGACGACCGCCGGCAGCAGCCAATATGCCATCGAGGGGAGTTCCTTCCAGAGCGGCAGGTTCCTGCCGTTGTCCACATAGAACGCGATCAGAAGCATAACGTAGGATGTGCCCATTCCAGCGATGTGCAGCCTGACCCAGTGGCGCCAGCGGCGTCGCCTGGCCTGGCGGCCCAAACAGGCCGCGGCAAACGACAGCGTGCCAAGGACGAACAAGTGGTAGTCGTGTGCCCAGCGCACCGCGGCCAGACCAGACGCGGTCAGGAACACGCCGGCCAGGCACCAGAAGTAGATGGTCCCGTTGCGGGGATGGCGACCAGCACGTTTCCGACTTAGCATCGCAATCGCGCCGGTGACCACGCAGGCGAGCCCCAGCAGGATGTGAGCTCCCACGACGGTCAGAAACGCCGGGTCGGTTGAGGGGATTTCGATTCCGGCTATGTCGGTGATTCCATCGCCCACGTGATTTCCCGGTAGCAGCGGCGAGATCTTCGGTTGTTTTCGAGCTCTCAATCGAGTGAGCCGCTCATGCAGACCTGGTCCACGCTCTCAGGGCTCGGTTCGCCGTGCTGCGATACGCGAGAACAGGAAGAGCTGCCAGTGCGACCGGTATTGATGGCCCGGCCGCCGTGGTTGGCGCCGTTGACAACCGATCAAATATCCATAACTCTAGATATATGGAATCAGAAAATGTCATTCTCGCGCTGGCGGCGCTCGCCCAATCGACCCGGCTGGAGGTGTTCCGGCTGTTGGTGAAGCACGAGCCGGAGGGGCTCGCGGCCGGCGACATCGCCCGGGCGCTGGCGGTGCCACAAAATACCATGTCGTCGCATCTGTCGGTGCTGTCGCGCGCCGGGCTGGTCACGGCGCAGCGCTTCAGCCGCTCGATTGTCTATCGCGCCGATCTGGCGCGCTTTCGCACCGTGGTGTTGTTCATGCTGAGAGATTGTTGCGACGGCCGGCCCGAGATCTGCGCGCCGCTGATCGAAGACCTCGCGCCCTGCTGTCAGACAAAGCCGAAGAGGAAAGCCCATGTCTGAGAAAACCATGTCTGAGAAAGCCAAGTCTGAGAAGGCAATGTCTGAGCGCACCTACAATGTTCTGTTCCTGTGCACCGGCAACAGCGCGCGGTCGATTTTGGCGGAGGCGATCCTGCGCAAGGACGGCCGCGGCCATTTCCGCGCGTTTTCCGCGGGCAGCCAGCCGAAGAGGAAGGTGAACCCGTTTGCAATCAGGGTGCTCAAGAGCCTCGATTATCCAACGGAAGATCTACGCTCGAAAAGTTGGGAAGAATTCGCGCATCCCGATGCGCCGGTCATGGATTTCGTTTTCACGGTTTGCGACAACGCGGCCGGCGAGTCCTGTCCGGTCTGGCCGGGCCAACCGATGACGGCCCATTGGGGCATTGAGGACCCTGCCGAAGTCGAGGGCACCGACCTCGAGAAGGAGGCAGCTTTTGTCGCGGCCTTCCGCTATCTCAAAAACCGGATCGGGATCTTTACCAACCTGCCATTGGCAAGCATCGACCGGCTTTCGCTGGGCACCAGGCTGCGCGATATCGGCCGTATCGCGGGCGCGACATCCGGCCAGGAGAAGGCGAGCTGATGCCTGATTTCGATCTGTCGCGCCGCCTGACCGCGGAAACGTTGGGCACCGGATTGCTGGTAGCCACCGTGGTCGGCTCCGGCATCATGGCCGAAAGCCTCACCAGGGACGTGGCGCTTGCGCTGCTCGGCAACACGCTTCCCACCGGTGCGATCCTTGTCGTGCTCATCGCCATTCTCGGTCCGATATCGGGGGCGCATTTCAATCCGGCCGTCACGCTGGTCTTTGCGCTCAAACGCGAACTCACCCCGCGCGAGGCGCTGTCTTACGTTCTGGCGCAGATCGCGGGCGGCATCATTGGAACCTTGGTCGCGCATGCCATGTTCGCGCTGCCGGTGTGGGAGGTGTCGCTGAAAATAAGATCCGGCGGCGCGCAATGGCTGGCGGAGGGCGTCGCCGCGTTTGGCCTCCTCGCAACCATTCTCGCAGGGCTAAGGTTCAATCGCCCCGCCATTCCCTGGCTGGTCGGACTTTACATCACGGCGGCCTATTGGTTTACGTCGTCGACCTCGTTTGCGAATCCCGCCGTCGCGATCGCGCGCTCGATGACAAATACGTTTTCGGGCATTCGCCCGGTTGACCTTCCGGGCTTCATCGTGGCCGAGCTCTGCGGCGCGGTTGTCGCGCTCGTGCTGATGAATTGGCTGCTGCGGGCCGAAGACGAGGCGGCCGCCGTGGTGAAGGAGGCCAAGGCATGAGCGTGACGATCTATCACAACCCCGCCTGCGGCACCTCGCGCAACACGCTGGCGATGATCCGGCAGAGCGGTGAAGAGCCTGAGGTGATCGAATATCTGAAGAATCCGCCGGATCGGGCGCGGCTGATCGGGCTGATCAAGGCGATGGGAATCTCCGTTCGCGCGCTGCTGCGGGAGAAAGGCACGCCTTATGCCGAGTTGGGATTGGCCGATCCCAAATGGAGCGACGACGAGTTGATCGACTTCATGCTGGCGCATCCGATCCTGATCAACCGGCCGATTGTCGTGACGGCGAAGGGTACAAGATTGTGCCGGCCGTCGGAGAAGGTGCTCGATCTGCTCGATCATCCGGCTGAAACCTTCGTGAAGGAGGATGGCGAGGTCGTTTCGCGGCAAAAATCCTAGGATCTCTGCCAGACTTTCGCTGGTCACGATCGCGCGGCATAATGGCTTATGGAACTCGCGCCGCGCCTCAGTCTGGTGAACTGGCTGGTCAGCCAGGGCCTTACCGGCCTGCCCGAAAATGACCTGATCCGCGGCTTCTGCGAGCGCAGCCGGGCGGCCGGCCTCGAGCTGTCGCGCGGCCTCGTTTTCATCGACACGCTGCACCCGATTTTCGAGGGCCGCGGATTCCGCTGGAACGACACTGAAACAAACGAGAGCGACACGTTCGAATACGGCCCGACCGGCGACGGCGATGCCGCGCAAAACTGGCGCCGTTCAACCTTCTATCACATGCTCGAGCACGGCCATGACGAGCTGCGGATCGATCTCGCCGACTGTGCCTCGCTCGATTTCTCGATGATTTCAGAGCTCGCGGAAAAGGGCCACCGGCATTTCGTGGCCTTCGTGCACCGCTTCGGCGAAGGTGGAACCATCGGCCAGATGGACTGCGTCTATTCCTACTGGCTGACCCGACATCCCGATGGTTTCGGCGAGCAGGGCCTGTCGGCGCTGCGCGATCTGGTGCCGGTGCTGGGGCTGGTGATCAAATCTGCCGCCCAGGTCGATATCGCGCGAACGCTCGGGCGGGTCTATCTCGGGCGCGACGCCTCCGAGCAGGTATTGCGCGGACGGATATCGCGCGGCGTGACCGAGCGCATCAACTCCGTGCTGTGGTTTTCCGATCTGCGCGGCTCGACCGCGATCAGCGAGAGCATCACGCCCGACGAGATCATCCCGTTTCTAAATGATTACGCCCAGGCCTCGATCGACGCCATTCACGATGCCGGCGGCGATGTGCTCAAGCTGATCGGCGATGGTGTGCTGGCGATGTTCACCGGCGCGGACCTGGCGGCCGCCAGGCGCGCCGCGCTGCGGGCCGAGCACCATTTCCGGCAAAACGTGGCCAAGCTCAACCTCCGCCGCGCCGCGGAGGATCGGCCGACGACGTCGGCCTATGTCGGCCTGCATGTCGGCGAAGTGTTTTACGGCAATATCGGCAGCGAGGACCGGCTGGATTTCACGGTGGTGGGGCCGGCGGTCAACGAGGTGAGCCGGATCGCCTCGATGTGCCGTTCGGTTGATCGCGAATTGCTCGCCTCATCGGCCTTTCGCACCGGTCTCGATGCGACGGGGCAGCGCCACCTCGTCTCCACCGGGCGGTTTGCGCTGCGCGGCATCGGCCGCGCGCAGGATCTCTATACCCTCGATCCCGACATCGCCACGGATGAGGTGATCGCCGGCGGCTACGAGCGTTATCTGGCGAGCTAACAGCCGCACTACGCTTTCACCGCCTCGCTGACCATCTCCGGCTGGCGTGCCAGCGAGACCGCGGGCGACATCAGGATCACCAGCGCCTGCGCAGCGAAGATCGCGAAGGCGAGATAAAGGCAGGTTTCCGCGCCGTAAAGCCCGCCGACAACGGCGCCAAGCGCAGCGCCAAGCGGGCGGGCGCCGTAGCTCATGATGTTGATCGCGGAAACCCGCCCCAACAGCCGCGGCGGCGTCACCGATTGCCGCAGCGTCGTAGTGCTGATCACCCACAGGATCGGACCTGCTCCCAGCAGGAAGAAGCTCAGGCCCGCAAGCCACGGCGACGGTATGAAGGTCGTCAGCGCCATCACCCCGGCGGCGACCAGGCCGGTCACCGGCCCAAGCCCGATTACGATGCCGAAGGCGATCCGCCGCATCACCCGCGTGGCGAAGAGCGCACCGACCACCATGCCGGTGCCGTACATCGACAACGTCGTGCCGACGCCGGTCGCCGACAGTCCGAGACGCCGCACCGCATAGGGCACGAACACGGCGAGCAGCAGGAATGAGGCGGTGTTGAAGATGAACTGCGTGACAAACACCGGCCGCAGCAGCGCGTGATGCCATACGAACGCAGCGCCTTCGCGGATCTCCTGCAGTGGATGGCGGCGCGGCGCCGGCGTTCGGGCCGGTTCGTAAATCCCTGATAGCAGCACCACGGCGACCACGGAAAGGGCTGCGGCAAATCCAAAGGCCGGTGCCGCCCCTAACCATCCCACGAGAACGCCGCCAAGCGCCGGCCCGCTGGCAAAGGCAATGGTGCGCGCCAGTTCAATCCGCGCGTTCGCCGCGGGCAACAATTGCGGCGCGACCAGGGAGGGCACCAGCGCCGGCGCCGCCACGCTGTAGACGACCGTCCCGCATACGGCGATGAAGCCCGACAACGCGAGCAGCGGTAGCGTCAGCAGGTCGAGCCCGATCAAGAGCAGGATCGCGAGCAGCGCCGTGGCGCGCAAGGCTTCCGCGCCCGCCATCAACCAGCGCCGCGAGACGCGGTCGGCGAGCAGGCCGGCAGGGATCGCGAACAGGATGAAGGGCGCCGTCAGCGCGGTTTGCAACAGCCCGGTCTGGCCCTCGCCGACGCCAAGCGACAGCACCGCGACGATGGGGGCCGCTGCCAGCGCGATCTGTTCGGCCGATTGCGCGGCGAGATTGGACCAGGCCAGCCGGTTGAAGGTCAGGGGCAGATGAGGAGTCTCGAAGGCGGCCATGACAAATTCCTTGAATTGTCGATGTGACCGCTAGCCTCCCGCTGCGCGAGCGCCGAAGCCACCCGCTTTCCGATCAGCCTGGAGGGCGCCGAGACTCTAGCTCGTCAGCCCCGCCAGACCCCAACTCTCCGGCAAGGTGCGGAACGCCAGGTGGACGCCTTCGTTCAGCGCTGCGGTTTTAAACCCGTGACGGGCCCAGGCCAGTTGCAGCGCGTGCTTGGTGAAGATCGAGACATGGCCGTTGCGCGGCCCGACATACCACCACGACAGCCCGCGGTTGTCGAAATCCGCCGGCTGCGTGAGCGTCGAATAAAACACCGCACCGGGTTCCGCGACACAGTCGACGATCGCCGCGATGCCGGCGAGGGGGTCGGGGAGGTGTTCCAGCGTCTCGAAAGACGTCACCAGATCGAACTTCCCCTTCGGACGGACAGCATGTTCCGGCACCATCGGATCGTAGGTCACGGCTTGCGAAAAACCGCTGGCGCGAAGGGCTGCGCAAAACACGTCATTGCCGCCGCCGAAATCGAGCACCCGCATCTTGGCCTTGTGGCCCGCCCACAGGTCCGCGACGAATGCTGCATTACGGTTCGGCCGTGCGGTCTGATAATCCGGATCGAAGAGGTGGTAGTCATCGTTGTAGATGTGCGTCTTGAACTGATCCTCGCTCCAGTCGTCGAACGCATCGGTGAACAGGAAGCCACAAGCCGCGCAGCGACGATAATAGATCGGTATGCCCGACAGGGGTGGCGCCACGACGCCCGAAGTTTCGCAGGGCCGATGAAAATCGATCACGCCATAAAGCCCTGAGGGACCGCTGCAAATCTTGCACGGCGACGCCGTCGCCGATGCGGCCCGGAGGCCGAGCTGGTTGGAAGACATGGCCACCTCTCCAAGCCCGCGCCGCCATATGCCTGGAAGCGCCGGGACGCGGTCTCCGTTCGCACCGGATCGTGACGGCGAGTCAGGATTGCGCGCCGCGCCTCATCAAGGATTTGCTATGGTTAATTTTTCGTTAAGGCGCGCAGCCGCTTCAGCCGAGCGAGATGCCTAGATGCAGTTGCAAATGAGTTGCAATAAAAAGAAATATCGGCCATCGTATGAAAATGGATGCACGTTCTGCCGATTTATCCCCCGATTCCCCGCCAAACGCCGTCTCAGACGCCCCTCTCGAGGGTTCAGGCTGGCGCACGGAGCGCGGTGCGCCTTCCCTGGCGGACATGTTCGGGACGGTGCGGACGGCGAAGCAGGGGCCATTCTGGCGCAAGCTGCTGGCGTTTCTCGGCCCGGGTTATCTGGTCGCCGTGGGCTACATGGATCCCGGCAACTGGGCGACCTCGCTCGCCGGCGGCTCCAAGTTCGGCTACGCGCTGCTGACGGTGGCGCTGTTGTCCAACGTCATGGCGATCGTGCTGCAATCGCTGTGCACCCGGCTCGGCGTCGGCGCCGGGCGCGACCTAGCGCAGGCCTGCCGCGATTCCTTTCCGCGCTGGGTGTCGCTGCCTTTATGGCTGTCGGCGGAAGTCGCCATCACCGCGACCGATCTGGCCGAGGTGATCGGCACCGCGATCGGGCTCAATCTGCTGTTTCATATTCCGCTCGAGATCGGGGTGATCATCACCGCGGCCGACGTGTTTTTGATCCTCGCGCTGCAGGCGTTCGGCTTTCGCTGGATCGAGGCCTTTGTCGTGGCGATGCTGGGGGTGATCGCGGCGTGTTTTGCCGTGCAGATCGCGCTCGCTGACCCGGACTGGGCCGCGGTGGTCAGAGGCTTTGCGCCGAC
>JBKQRS010000624.1:0-11296 GCA_052143915.1 Bradyrhizobium sp. | reverse complement strand
CCATGACTGCTCCGATTGCTTCCGGCTGGAGCGGTTGCCGGGTGGGGCTTGCACCCACTGGAAAGCGCCGCCTTTGCACGGCGCACACTCAGAGCGGACATCGCGCCATGTCCGTTTCTGCCAAAGTAATGGCGCGCATCCGACCCAACGTAGCGCGTGAAATTTATGGTCTTGTCATTCCGCCGCAATATGCGATTGAGACGATGTTTAGTAGAAAAGAAGCTCCATGGGAGGACGGCGGGTCGAGAAAGTTGTAATTTCGATTCCGGGAGTTTCTCAATGAACAATGATCTTGAATTCCAGACGGTCTGCTGTGATTGCGGCAGTCTCGCAATTAAGATTGAAAATCCGATAAGTGCATTGCGAGAAACCATCGTTCAAAGCGGGGGGCAGGCATGGCACAGGACGAACCTCAAATGTCAACGACATCTCCAAAGCTGTTTATGCAGATCAACAAAGCCGTATGGGAGCGGCTTCCTGCGTCGCTGCGAGATACCAAAGCCGCGCGCTGGTACGGCGGAATTTTGCACAAGATCGTCTGTCAGCGCGCGAATCGCCAACAATTCTTCGGCACGTTCTTTTTGCGCAATCGCCCCGAACTCGAACTGATACGTCGCGTGATTCAGTCGCAGCCACACGGCTCGACTCTCCGAATCGCGGTCCTAGGCTGCAGCACCGGAGAGGAGGTCTACTCGCTGTTATGGACCATTCGCTCGGCAAGGCCGGACCTAAAGCTACAGACGAGTGCGGTGGACATTTCAGCCGAGATCCTCCACATCGCTGAAACGGCAGTTTATAGCAGTGAGAGTTCCGAACTGCTCGGCGGGAGATCGACCCTCGAGCGGGTGAGCAGCGCCGAGCTGCACGAGATCTTCGATTGGAACGGGGTGAAGGGCACCGTCAAACCGTGTATTCGCGCAGGAATAACCTGGCATCTCGGGGATGCGGCGGATCCAGAGCTGGTCCGCGTTCTCGGCCTCCAGGACATCGTCTTGGCGAACAACTTTCTCTGCCACATGCCGCCGGCCCTCGCGGAAAGCTGCTTGCGGAACATCGCTCACTTGGTCGATCACGGAGGCCATCTCTTCGTTCATGGAGTCGATCTCGCGGTTCGATCGAAGGTGGCGCGCGAACTCGGCTGGCAACCGGTGCCGGATCTAATACGCGAGGTTCACGATGGCGACCCATCCGTGCGAGACGACTGGCCGTGGGGGTGGTGGGGCCTCGAGCCGCTCAATGACAAGAGACGCGATTGGCAGTTACGGTATGCGGAGGCCTACCGCATGGACTAAGACTAGGGACGTCGGAAAAGCCTTTGTGGGCTTTCAGAACCGCCCGCGCGGACGAGGTGATCGAATAAAGGGCCATGTCTGTTGTTGGCAGTTCGGTCGCTGTCAGGGGAATAGCGGACATGGGACGGACCGACCAATTTGGTCGAGATTGACCCGACTGAGACATTCGCAACGTGCTGCCTACCGCCTTTGATACGGGCATTCCCCACGGGGCGAGAGACTGCTATGCTAGAAAATTATTGGGTGGGGTTGGTCAGATGATAAATCGTCGACGCGCGATTATTTTTGTCTTGGCTGTAGCACCGTCAGCGTGGCTGCTACAGTCTTCGGTCGCAAGCGCAGACCAGGCGTTCCAGCGCTTTATTCCATTCCTTGTTGACCTGGAAGGTTGGCAAGGAAAAAAGCCGGAAGGCTTCTCTATGGAAACGTCGGGCACGAACATGATCACTGCTGCACGCGAATACGAACGTGGCCCGATTCTCTTAAGAACTGCCGGGCTGCAACCTTGTTGATCGCATCGACCGAACATGGATATCGGTCGGAGAATGGCGACCCGAGAAAGTCACCCGGCAAAGCGAAGCCCACGATTTGCTTGCGGCCATCGGTGAGCATCTTGTACAGACACGCGGTGCCATGAGTGACCATGTAAACCGTGGTTGAGGGCTCGCCCTCTGTAAAGATTGTCGAATGTGCAGGGAAACTGATCCGGCCTGCCGAATGACCAAATTCGTCAGCCTCGGTGGGGAAGAAGGGCCTCCCACCGCCAAACAGGGCAGATGCGGATTCCCCGAAAGGAATAGCTTCCTGAACGCCCACCATTCGCAGTCCCCGCAGCGATTGGAATCCAGCTTGGGTGTCGTCTTCGGATATGTCCAGTGCCCGACAGACCGGACGGGTGAATAATTCTGCCCTGTGGCGCGCCAGTTACTCGCCCCTGATCACCATCTCGATCCGGCAACCGTCGAGCGTGCGATGCACGAGCAACGCATCGGCGACACGTTGCACGGCGCGGCGATGGTCGAGCAGCAACGCGCGGGCCTCGCAGCGGGCGAACGCGAAATAAGCATCGACCGATGATGCCAACCTGCAGATCAACCGGCCGATGCTCGCGGTCCGAGGTCTGACCGATCTCCGAGTCTGGCACGTCTGAGACATGCCGAACGCCTCTGAAGATGTCCGTTCACCGGGGTAGACCCGAAGTCATCGGCATCCCGCCAAAATGACGTGATTGACCCATTGCGCTAGCGGTCGCCCTCACGGGCGGCCGCGTGGCTCTTGGGTTGTGGTATCTTGCAAACATGCGATCAGCGATCTGGATAGGAATTTTTATTGGATCCACGATCGGTGGACTTGTTCCTGAGCTCTGGGGCGGTGACATGCTCTCCTATTCGGGAGTGTTGCTCAGTGCCGTCGGTGCCTATGCGGGGCTGTGGCTCGGGTCGCGAGCGTCAAGATGATCGGGACTGGCCGCCGCGCAACCACGATCGGAGTGGTCTGCACCGCTTCAGGCCCAACGTATAGGCCGATTCGACTCGGGTTTCGGTCCGGGCTTTGCCGGCTTGCAACTGTGGATGAATGACAACGAGCGGTGTTACGCTCGGTGGTTCCTCGAGGATCATGCGTTTGGTTGAAACCCACAGCGCTAAAACCCTCATGAACATTTTTTAGGCATTAAGCGGCACATGTATACTCCGCTTGCTAGCCCCTAGTGTCTAAAGACACACCTAGCTGATGCGCCTTGGCTGCAGTTGCACCAATCGTTCGCTTCAATGCTTTGGAAATTTTAGCAACGCCGATCCGCTTCTTGGCCAGCGATTTCAACTCACGCACGTCCGATGAAGTCCACGCGCGTCTAACCATTTTCTTCTTAGCCATTTCGGTTCCTTTTCTTGAGAACCGAGCTTCTAACACGCAACTATGAATTGGCAACGCGCCGCAAGAACGTTTTCCCCACCCCGTAGTTTACCGGAATTGTTTCAGCGTCGCCGTTACATCCTTAGTGCGTCACCAAAGCGAGGCACTAGAAATGATCGTGCTGAATCTCCTCACATGCTGGCTAGACATCAACGCACTAGTCTTAGCCGTTCTGTTGATACGGTCAGGCGAATCAGCACTCAAACGTCTTGATGACTTCCGAATTTAATTCGCTTTTGAGGCGGTCGGATTCTGACTGACCCTTCCGGCCAGCAATTCAGCCAGACGAACGGCCTTCCGAAGGCGAAGCAATTCCGCATATTGCATGGCAAGACATTGCTCGGAACCATGAACCGCTGTCTTCGACTGTATTAGACGCGGTCGTTCATTGGCCTTCATGACTTGGACCCCGCCTACCAGTTTGCTCCCCGGTTGTCGCAATGAGCCGCCTCGTGGTTCATGGCGTCCGACAACAAAAACGGATAAATCTTCCACCGGCATTCGCGAAGCCACTCAGTCAGCCCCTTTTATGATTTTCACAACCCGCAGCCCGGACCTCCGCTCCACCCGGTTCATCGCTGCGGCCAGTTCTTCCGTGTCTAGAACTGCGATCAATTGGGAGACAACTTCGTCGGCATCACTCGAAGCCGATTCAAGGTGTTCAGCAATGATTACACCGACCTGACGCAGCGCGCAGAAAATCAAATCCTGATCGGTCATTACAAAGTTCAAGGACGACTCCTTGAAGGAAATGGGCGGGGCCGCCGGGGGTGGAAAACCGACGACCCCTATCGCGAGATTAGGAATTATGGCCGTTGACTAGGGGGGTCAGTCGGTCAGAAATCTGCACGACGATTGACGATATGCACGGTTATGAAAAAGCCGCAACGCAATCCGCGCCTTAACCTAACTGGTCAAGGTTACCGCGCCTGTGGCCTCTCAATTTTCGCGCGAGCGCAAAGTCACAACGCGCTCAAATCGTCCGGCACGCCGCGCTGTACATCACCAAGCTACCCCAAACAGAACACGACGCTCCGGAATGGCAAGCCGCGATGCAGGCGCTATTGCTGGTCGCAGAACATGACGGACCAACCATGTTGGCCCGGATAGGCGTGATGCGAGCGCTGAACCGGCACGTCGAGCGCGTGTTCAACTCGTCGCGCAAGGATCATCATTGGGGACGGCGGAAGCTGGCGCGTGATCGGTGACAAATTTGCAACAACAGTTTTGTTCCTTTGATGGAACAGCGTTTTTGATTTGCGCCCTCGGCTCGCCAGTGCAAGCTGTCATTGCCGGGGCTGGGTTGCATTTTTGAAATCAATGAATTTTGAGCCCGGCGGGCCGCTGGTCATACTCCCGGTGGCCCTTTCAATTTGCTTGCGCCAGCAGGAGACCGCCTGAAGGCGGTGTTGGAGATTGAGAGTTAATTAAGGGGGGATTGTCATGAAAAGCCGCAGACCCGCACAAGCGAAAAATGCTTTGAAGCTTTCGGAAGGCGTCATGGCGAAGCGCTATCTTGATTTGCAAAGGCTTCGCGATGAAGTCCGAAAGGCAGAGAAAAGCTGCGCGCCACGAAGATTGAAAAGGCCTTCAGGGTCGGAAACAGCTCGCCACTGAACTAACAAAAGCCGCCCGAAACCGCCGCCGCTGGTCGCGACTTCTTGATGCTTGCACGGATAGGCGTGATGCGTGCGCTAAACCGGCACGTCGAACGCGTCTTAAATCCACCGCGCAAAGACCATCATTGGGGACGGCGAAAGTTGGCGCGTGATGAATGATTGATTTTCACCGATACAGCTTTGCGGCCACGCCGCAAACGCGATTATCCCGACTAGAGCAATCGTGCCATCTGTTGTCTTTGGCATCATTCCTGATTGCCCCTTGATCGCGCCTATTCGTCTGACGGCGCTATTCTACCCTTCCCTCCGCATTCTTTACACTTTGCCGGATAAATTTTCCGTCCCGGCTGATCCGGCTGCTTTACCTCTGGGAAGCCAGAACCATTGCAAGCCGAACATGTAATCTCTGCCACTGCTTCCTTTGGCCAATCACGCTTCATAGATCGCGCTCCAAAAAAGCGATACTACCCCCGGTCGTATTCGTACATCAACGCCCTTCCCGCTCGTTGGTAGGATTTAAACGCAATCAAGCCGTCCCAACCGGGGCGGCTTTTTTCATTGGAGACAAAATGAATTTACCGAAAGCCGATAACGACAACATTGCACCGAACACAGGCCCTCTTTCGAGTGGTCCCACCCTTCTCCGCTTATCGGGCGTGATGCTGGCCACCAAGCATGGGCAGTTCAACAATCTACCGGAAGATGGCGGCCAATCTGTTTCCGCGCCCCGTGCGGCTCGGGCCGGGCAGCGTCCGCTGGCTGGCTTCAGAAGTGTCGGAGTGGATTGGCGGCCTTGAGAGGACCAGCAACAGGGCCGCGGCGTAGCCCTATCGCATACTTCACGCCCCGTGGGTTTGGAGGACGAAAACGGACCAAAACTCAAACCTGGTACAAAGCCGGGTATATTAATAGGGCGCTTTAAGAAACCGGCTTATTCATTGGGTTTCTTGGCGATTTGTGGGACACCCCTTCCGCGAGCACAAGACCACGGACATCACCCTCAACGACGTCTCCTTGCGGGAGGCTCGGATCAAACGTGATGCGGCGCGCCAGGAAGTGCGGGCCGGCATCGATATCGTTCAGGCGAAGCGGTCAGCCCGGAAAGAGGCTCAAGATCTTTCCGAGATAGTAGCGACGCCAACGTTCCAGGAATGCGCGGAACGGTTTATCGAGGAAAACTGGTCGAAGTGGAGCACAAAGCACCGCGCTCAATTCGTCGCTGAAGAGCGACGCCGATCCGCCGCGCATGGCCTCACAGTCGGGGCCCATCAACTGGTGCCCGCGCCGACCAACGTCGTAGATCTTGAAGGCTCACTAGCGGCTTCGGTCGACCAAGCCAGTGTTGGGAGAAATGCCGCCCCATCCCGTGGGGTAGGAGTTGATATCGGGATGAGGCGGAAGTCACGGGTACCAATCGGCGCCGCCGCGTCGACAACTGCAAAAGCGATTGAGATTCGGGCAACTTAAGGGCGAATCGATCGAGACCGTTTTGGTTGCGTATCGCGTTCAAACTCAATGAAAACCGCCCCGCAGCCTCCTACATCGGCCTTGGGGATGCCGTGAGCGGGACGACGGCTTGGGGAAGTTGCGCTCGCGCCTATAGTTCGTCGGTCGCCGGCTGGAACCAGCATGAGCGATCTGGTGGATTCGTAGGCTCCAACAACTGTCATCTGTACGCTTCGAAGGACAGCGGAGGCAATACTCTCAATGGACCGATTATGGAAGCTGGGCTATGGGGGCCTACTGCGTTCAATTCAACGCAGTATGGCAACCTGAACACAAACCAGCTCTAATGGATATAATTTCTAATGAAATTCTCTCGTCGCGATTTCCGATAACCCGCAAGCCCGATCGCAGCGAATCCGATCACGAGCATGGCCCATGTGGAGGGTTCGGGGACACTGTTACCAATCCCGTCACTAAAGAAAATCGAATAACCGTCAGGTACACTTAGCGTCGGATCGACGGAGGCAAAGACAGTATTGGCGGCGTCACCCACCACGTAAGACTGGGCTTGAACATCGGCGGAAAGGTTTATTGAATAAGGTTTGTCAGTCATAAGGCCAATGGTTTGATCAAAAATCAGCGTGGATGGCGCGATGCTTGGGACGTTATTGATGCTGCTGGCTGTGTCGCTGATCGAATGGCTGTTAAGAGATACCATTGCGGTGCTGGTCCACGTAGCGCCCGCAAGTGTTTCTCCGCTAACTGATAGGGCGGTATTCACCGTCACGGGTACGGGTGCGGGCACGATACCGGACGGGCCAAAGATCTCGACATAATATTGAAGCGATATGCTGGCGCTCACATTTACTCCAATGCCCACGGCATTGGCACCTGCAAACACGCTGGGATCGCGCCCAGCGTTGCCCTGTACCCCCGCCCCGCTGGACCCATCACCTGGGATGGAGGCAGGTATTGTCACGCTGGCGGCGGGGTTATTCGGGACTGTTACCGTTGCAGTGGTGCAGCTTGCCGCGCACAGAGTGGTCGTATAGGTCGCCGGAGCTAAATTAACGACGCTGGCCAACGCTGGAGTCCCCGCCAACGCAGTCAGAAGGACGATTATGCCCGGAGCGATGCTTAGCGGCACAATGCGCATTTCGAGCCCCCCATGAAATGACGGCCTATCCGACGCTCCCGCCTCGGTTGAGTCAATGGCTCCCGCGCGAAAAGGTGGTGGTTGATAGTAGAGGCTGGCTCTCAGTTTTGGCTTTCTTCGACCATCGAAGCGACCCGGATGTGCCCAACAATGCCCTAAAAAGCGAGCGATCAATGTGGCGACCAGCGCTCGGCACAACGCATGCGAATTAGCGATATGAAAACTCACGATCTCAAATCGATGTCCGTGGACGAGCTTTGGTTTCTTCACGAGCTCGTCGCCTCGGTGTTGGCGAGCAAGATATCGGCCGAGAAAGCTCGGCTGGAGCGACAACTGCGTCGGCTTGGCCGGGGCGCGGCTGACAGTGCGAAGGACGTGAGCTACGCGCGGCGCCCTTACCCCCATGTATTTCCAAAGTATAGAAATCCCACCCAGCCGTCCGAGACTTGGGCGGGGCGTGGAAAGCAGCCGCGCTGGCTCGCCGCAGAGCTAAGTTCCGGAAAGAAGCTCGACGATTTCCGGATTCAGCCACCTGATCGTGCGCTGCGTCTCGTTTAGGAAATGAGCTTAGGACGTGCCTTCTTTGCTTTTAAATACGACTATTGATCGCGCGCCAGCTTCCTTTTGCCCCAATGCGGGTCTTCTGCGGTCGGGTTGAACATGCGCTCGACGTGGCGGTTCAGCGCCCGCATGACGCCGATCCGCGCGAGCATTGTCGAGCCAACGGATTCCGCGACCAGGATCAAGGCTTGCATCGCTGCCTGCTATTCGGCGGTGGCGTGCTCGGCTTTAGGAAGCTTGGTGATGTAGTTGCCGGCATCCTTGAGCGTGACAAGCTGGCGTCCGCGAGGAAGCGGGATCGGGTCGTCGAACGGACGGGCCCAACCAATTTTGCCACGAATCTCCCTCACGTTCGATTCGACCTTGCCTCTGGTTCGGATCCACGCGGTTTGGTCGGGCCCGACGTGTGTCGTCCGGTAATCGTCGCGCGTCGGGCCTCTTCTTCCCAATGAAAGTTCGGGCGCACGTCGGCGCCGCGCCGGCCGCAGGCTTGGCAGGAAAACCGCGGCTCGAGATCGGACAGGCGGATATCATCGGGCCATCGATCGGCGTCGAGCTTGATCCAGTGGCTGCAATGGTAGTCAGCCCCCTTCAGACGTCATCAATTTCTGTAAGGCCGCGCCGAAAATCACGCTCAGCGGTTTCCATCAACCCAGCCACCAAATCTTCGGGCACTCGGTTTAGCGCAGCGTCTTGATAGATTTCGGAGTTAATTGAATAAGTGAAGCCATTTGCCGGGATACCGTCGACGAAGATGCGAACCATCCAGCCGTTTAACGTTGGGATCGCGCGAACTTCGTAGGTCCTGCCGCCGTGTTCGAAGGTCGTACTCTTAGCCAACGTACTCTCCCAGCGTTTGATCCGGTACCTCGCACCTCGCCGACGGTCTTTACTGCGTACCGGCGCGAAGCGCGGCCCGGCCGCCCGTCTCCACGTAATTGGAGATTCACGAACCTGCGGCACATCTGGGCCGCCGGCATTTGAGCGAGCCGACCAAGGAAATACCAGCGCCGCCGAGCGATTATACTCCGCTTGGGCGGCGTTGGGCCTTTTTGGAGCCTCCCAAGTACGGCCCCGCCTGCCCTCCGATTTTGCTCCTTTGAGCATTTGAATGGGCAATTGCCAGACGCTCGGAAGGGAGCGAGAGGCGTTGCGCCTTGAACGGTAATTCGCGGGGCGTTTTCTTGAAGGAACTTATGCGAGAGTAAATCGCGCCTGGAGAACGCTTCAGCTTTCGAGCAATCAAACCGACCTTAGCGCCGGATGCGATCAGCTCGTGCAGCTGGGCCACTTCAGCCTGTGTCCAGGGGCGGCCCGCCGGCCGTGGTCCTGTCATCTGCCAAAATCCCTAAACGAAAACACCAATTTAATCGCAATAAACCGGCCACCGCAATCCGGTTTCCCAGCGGGGAGTTGTCAAATCAGCAATCAGCGGCTGTCGGCGACGCTGTGAGGGGCTTCCGCCTGGTCGAGGGGGCGAGGTATTTTTCTTTCAGATAAACGGCGCCGATGGACTGCAAGATCCCCAACCCAATGGCTAACACCGTTGCAACGACGAATTCCAGAGTAATCGCTTTACGGGTCATCGCGGATACTCGCTTTGACCTACCCCACGCGCAAGATGCGACCGTACGCTGAGTCCGAGAATTGGAAAGCTAAGCTAATAGCGCCACCGCATTCACTTTTTCGCCTTCAGTTCAGATAGCTAAGACGCCCCGCCCCGTTGGCTTCGCCTGCCTCTTCCGCCAGCTTCAGCCACTCCGCCGCCATCTCTCTGAGGACGGTGCGAGATTGGCGATCGGCTGCAACCTTCGCCAGTTGTAGGCAATGAGTGGCAAAGGCGACGTATTGCTCTCGTTTGTCGATTGATCGGTCTGTCATCCGCCATCCCACCGAGAGTGCTCAACTTATTTCGGCATCACCGGCAGGCGTGACTGCAGGGACGTCGTCCCGCATTTCCACGAGGCCCATGTCAATCAGGATACTGAGGTCATCCGGGCTTACCGGTACTATTTCTGTGCGCTGGCTCTTTATGTCATGCAACGTCCAGCGGAGGCGAACAGCGTCCTTGAGCTCGAGACCGGCAAGGCCTGTCTTTGGTTCTGTCATGTTCGGGTCCAATCCGGAATGACCGGATGATCGGAAGTATACGCGCGAAAGCGCACCGAACGGGGATGGACTTTAACCCAAACTGATGACTGGCCGTTTTCGTTGGGGGCCGCAATGGTGGCTCAAAGGGCCCTGGTTGCCGCCACATCAGGCAGGAATTCGTCAGAAATTTCAGCTCCAGCCTCGCGGATACGCAGATCTTCCTCACGGCTGAGCAATCCACCCGGGGGCGGAAATTCGCATGTAGTGGCTGCTTCCGTGCACGCCCGCTTTATGGTCGGTCACGCGGTTTATGACCTCCTCAGCCGTGTTGACGTATCGCACCGGCACCTCGCTGTCCGGCAGGCCGGTATCCTTTCGCACAAACTAAATTGATATCGCCATCGGTTATTTCCCCTTCGCTATCAGTCCGCAGCTAGGAAGAACTCGTTTGCGCTCATTGAAAGCCAGCCAACGAACACGATCGCCACTAGCACGCACGCAAGAATGGCAAGGAACTTTGAAGTGCTGCGGTTTGTCATTTCTTCGCCTTCAGCCTAAGCTCGACCAGGCTCGCAGTTAATGCCACTTGGAAAGCAACAGGCGAACGCGCGTAAGCCGCCCATCAGGGTTTAGCAATTCAACACTTCCGCGGCTGCCAGCAACGGAGTGATTGGCATCCGCGTGAACGGTGGGGACGGGGTATTTGTGTGTGAAATAGACGATGCCGATCAAGATTATGATCCCGGACCCAACGGCTAGCATCTCGGGAACGAATCTAAAAGTAATCGCTCTCTGGGTCATCGCGAAAAACTCGCGCTTTGACCTACCCTGCGCAGAAGATGCCACCTTTTGCTGAGTCGGGGAATTAGAAAGCTAAGCTAAGCGCTGCACCCAATTCATTTTCGCTTAATGGCCGCTTACCAGGTTGCGCGTGGATTTCGACAAACCCGCTCATTTCTTCACCTTCAGCCCGAGTTCGACCAGCAGGCGGCGCGCATTTCTCCGAAGGTGATCTTGACTGTCATGCGCCATTAAAAGCGCGGCGCGGCGCTCTGAGCTAGCGCGACCAGCGGCCGGGTTCCTTGCGCGTGCGCACCGTGCTCCGTGGCGTCAGGCTCGCGATCGGCACGAAACGCCGTCGCCGATCGCATAGGAAACGCAACCGGCAAAGGCTCGGCACTCACGCAAGACTGCGTAGGCGGTGACGGACAGTGAGC
>JBKQRS010000623.1:0-8980 GCA_052143915.1 Bradyrhizobium sp. | reverse complement strand
CTCGACGTGGTGATGCCCTATGTGCACGAGCGCAAGCAGTTCGGCCAGCCGATCGGCAGTTTCCAGTTGGTGCAGGGCAAGATCGCCGACATGTACACGACGATGAACGCGTCGCGCGCTTACGTTTACGCGGTGGCGAAGGCCTGCGATCGCGGCGAGACCACGCGCGAGGACGCCGCCGGCGCCATTCTCTATGCCTCCGAGAAGGCGACGCAATGCGCGCTCGACGCGATCCAGCTGCTCGGCGGCAACGGCTATATCAACGACTATCCGACCGGCCGGCTGTTGCGCGACGCCAAGCTTTACGAGATCGGCGCCGGCACCAGCGAGATCCGGCGCATGCTGATCGGGCGGGAGCTGTTCGAGAAGTCGGCGTAGGCGAGCACTGCCGCCAGGCGACGGCGGGTGCCCTTCAGCGCCGCTAGTTCTTCACGATCACCGTAGCGCCGACCGAGACGCGATTATAGAGATCGGTGACGTCCTCGTTGGTCATGCGGAAGCAGCCGGACGACACGGCGCGGCCGATCGTCTCCGGCTCGTTCGAGCCGTGGATGCGATACAGCGTCGAGCCGAGATACATGGCGCGCGCGCCCAGCGGATTTTCGATGCCGCCCGGCAAATAGCGCGGCAAATCGGGCCGCCGTGCCCGCATCTGCGCGGGCGGCGTCCAGCCCGGCCATTCCTTTTTTGCCGAGATACGGTGGGTGCCGGACCAGCGGAAGCCGTCGCGGCCGACGCCGATGCCGTACTGCAGCGCCTCGCCATTGCCGAGGATGAGGTAAAGCCGCCGCTCGGCGGTATTGATGAAAATGGTGCCCGGGGCGTATCTGCCGGGAAAGCTCACGACGGTGTGCGGAATCGGACCCGAGCCGCCGTAATACTCGGAGCCACCCCCATAGTAACTAGGGCCGCTCCTGTCATTGGCGCCGCCGCGCCCGGAAAAGTTGAAAAAGTCGTCGTTGCTTTGGGCGTGCGCCGGACAAGCGCCCGCCAGCACCATCACCGCTAAGGCCAGGAAAGCAGAAACCAAGAAAGCAAAAGCCCGGATCATCTCGTTCCTCGCAATTAAGGCGATCTTCACCCTGAGTCAGGCCATATGAATCAGGCCATAATTGGCGCGTTTTCGCAAGCAGCGAGGCGGTGAGGCGCCAAGAGTCTCTAATATTGCCGTTACCAAACCTAGCACCACGCGCAGCTGAGGCAGTTCGTGGTTTCGATGAGGCGATCTGCGCGATCGCCTCCCTCCCCCCTTGCGGGGGAGGGGCGGGGAGGGGGGTAGCCGCAGAGGAAGTCTCGGAATTGTTAGTGCGGCATACACTTCATCGGCACCGCCGCTGCGGTACCCCCACCCCCAACCCCTCCCCGCAAGGGGGAGGGGAGCGAGAGATCGCGATACCAGCAATGTCCGCGGGCCCTTTGACGAAAGCCGCCGGGAATGATTGATCTTCGAGCCGAGCGTTCTGGAAACGCTGGCGAACGGGAGTGGAACGATGAACGGTGCGGAAAGTCTGGTGCGGACCCTGGTCGCGGGCGGTGTTGACGTCTGCTTCGCCAATCCCGGCACTTCCGAGATGCATTTCGTTGCCGCCCTTGATCGGGTCGAGGGCATGCGCTGCGTGCTTGGCCTGTTTGAGGGGGTGGTGACGGGTGCCGCGGACGGCTATTTCCGCATGAAGGGCACGCCGGCCTCGACGCTGTTGCACCTTGGTCCCGGTCTCGCCAATGGTCTCGCCAATCTGCACAACGCCAAGAAGGCCAATTCCGGCATCGTCAACATTGTCGGCCAGCATGCCGTCTATCACATCGGCTTTAATGCGCCGCTGACCTCCGACATCGAGGGCTTGGCGCGGCCGATGTCGGCCTGGGTGCGGACCTCCCCGGACGCCAAGTCGGTCGCCAAGGACGGCGCCGCGGCCATCGCGGCGGCCAGGAGTTCGCCGCCCCAGATCGCCACCCTGATCCTGCCCGCCGACACCGCCTGGAACGAAGCCGACGGCATTGCCGAGGTCCCGCTTGAATCCCAACGGGCAAGCTATTCGTCGCAAGCCGTGGAGAACGCCGCAAGAGTGCTGCGCGGCGGCGCGCCGACGCTTCTGCTCATGACCGGCGGCGCGCTGACCGAGCAGGGGCTGGCGCTGGCGGCACAAATCGCCGGCAAGACCGGCTGCAAGGTGATGGGCCAGACCTATAATCCGCGGATGGCGCGCGGGCGCGGGCGGTTTGCGATCGACCGGATCCCTTATGTGATCGAGCAGGCGCTGCCGATCCTGAAGGATTTCAAACATATCATCCTGGTCGATGCCAACGATCCCGTGGCGTTTTTCGCCTACCCGAACAAGCCGAGCCAGCTGAAGCCGGAGGGCTGCGAAGTTCACCGCATGACCGCATGGGGAGAGAATTCGGTCGCAGCGCTGGAGGCGCTGGCGTCCGCGCTCGGCGCCAGGCCAGCGGATGCCAAACCGCAGGCGATGGTCGAGCTCAAAAAGCCGACCGGCGCGCTGACGTTTGCCTCGATCGCCCAGGCGATCGCGATGGCGATCCCGGAAAACGCCATCGTGGTCGATGAATCCATCACCACCGGGCGCGGTTTCTTTCCGCCGACCGCGGCGGCCGCTCCGCACGACTGGCTGCAGAACATGGGCGGCTCGATCGGATTTTCGACACCGGTCGCGACCGGCGCCGCGGTGGCCTGCCCCGACCGCAAGGTGATCTGCATGGTCGGCGACGGCAGCGCCATGTACACGCTGCAGTCGTTGTGGACGCAGGCCCGCGAGGGCCTCAACATCACCACGATCGTGTTCGCCAATCGCATCTATCAGATCCTGCGCGGCGAATTCGACGGCGTCGGCGCCGGCGAGCCGGGGCAGCGCGCGCTCGACATGCTGAAGATCGATCGTCCGACGCTCGATTGGGTCGCGCTCGCCAAGGGCATGGGGGTAGCCGCGCGCGCGGTCACGACCGCGGACGAATTGGTCGCGGCGCTGGCGGAAGCAATCCCGGAGCGTGGACCGCGGCTGATCGAAGTGCAGATGTGAGGACGGACGGCGAACGAAACGGGTGTGACGCAATTTGAGACCGTCATTCCGGGATGGTGCGTCAGCACCAGACCTCAGATGTGCAATTGCACATCGGGGAATCTCGAGATTCCGGGTTCGATGCGGAGCCTGTCATCGGGCCGGCCATAGGCCGGACCCGTTGGCATCGCCCCGGAATGACGGAAGAGGGGCCAGATGCAAACCGAGCTGGACAAGGTCGTCACCGCGCTGGCAGAATTTTACGCGCACGAGACATTCCTGTTTGAGCACGATCTCGGCGAGCGCGCGCTGACGCACCGGCTGGCGGTGCATCTCGAAAGGCAGTTTCCGGGCTGGGACGTCGATTGCGATTACGACCGGCTGGGCGCGCGCACCTTGCGGCTTCCGCATGGAACGATTGTCTCGACCGACGACCACCTCGGCAAATCGATCTATCCCGACATCGTCGTGCACCAGCGCGAAATCCCCAACAACCTGCTCGCGGTCGAGGTCAGGAAGGCGAGCAACCATCAGCCGCCCGAACACGACCAGCAAAAGCTGCGCGCACTGACCGATCCGCATCTGTGGTTCGCCTACTGGATCGGGGTCTATCTCGTGCTGGGAAAGAGCAGCGTCGCCTCGGACGTTTATGTCGGCGGCGTGATCGAGCAGTCCCAGTCCCGCTGGTTTTCGCAGCGGCTGAAGGAGGCGGGGCTGGGATAGCGCGCTACCGGCGTGATCTCACCGCGAAGCGGCCATGAGTCATCCGCTCGGCCGGCTTGCCTTCTCTCTCATCCGATAGAACTGAAGCGCGGTCTGGGCCGTCTTCGGCTGAAGCCTGGAGAAGTTGGTGAAGCATTGATCGAGCTGGTGTCGCGAACTGCCGTTTACTCCCGCGTGTAACAGCAACAGATTGACTGTCGTGACCCAGGAAATATCGATCGCCCTTGCCAGGACGAGAATTTGTTCGGTCTGGTTTTGCACAAAGGCGCGTTCCACCAGCCCGACCGGAAGATCGCACATCAGCGACAGCGCCGCGACGACCTTGTCGAAATTCCCTTCACTGGTGAACTCCAGCAACTGGGCTTCGCCCAGTCTGCCTGCGGCATGAAGCCGGCTCACATAGGAGAGTGCCTGCCCGAAATCGCTGGAGCCCGCGCGCGCTTTGGTCTGTATCTGGTCCGAGGCCCTGGCGACCATGGACTTGATCAGCTCAGCCCTTCTCGGATCCGCTTGCACAAGCTGGCGTTGTATGGCCTCCGATGCATCCACGAACAACTTGACCAGATTCTGGCGTGGAATGTCGGGGCGTGACCAGACGCACAAGGCAAGATCGCCGTCGTCGCAGGCCTTCCTGACCAGGGTGGAGATGCCGAACTCCGAAAACCGCGCGCCGCCGTTCCTCGCGGTAGAGGAAACAACGCGTTGATTTCCGCGTTCCACCAAGACGTCCGTTACCGCCTCAGCCAGTACCTTGCGGCCGGATATCGCCAGCAGATGATCCTGGCTCTGGGTCTTGGCATTCTCAACCAGCGCGTCCTGACCGAGCCGTTCGGAGTGCTCGAGAACCGGTCCGGCAACCTCAATCGCGGCATCCGATGCGAGGACGCGAACGACGTTACGGGGCGCATCCGAAAGCCTGGCAATCCGGCTTCCGAACTGCACGCGGGCGGCGCGCTCGATGTTTTCAAGAAGCTTGCCCATGACGTTGTCGAACAGCTCGATCTGGTCCTCGGAGAACTTGCCTGACCCGAGCACAAAAAGATCGGTCACTTTCTTCAGGATCTCGGCGCGCCGCGAGACGTCCTTGCTGGACAATATGTCTTCGAGCTGGTCAATCAGATTGGGTTGCGAGTTCATGTTCAATATCCGGGATAGCGGTGAAAATTGCTTTCAAGAATCGTCTTGCGGCTAGGCTACCATTTCTTTGGGCGAAGTCGCATTGTTCAGCTCGAGTTGAGAGATCGGAACGGGCCGGCCAAACAGATAGCCCTGCGCAAGGTCCGCTCCGGCCTTGCGCATGTATTCGAACTGTTCCTCGGTCTCGATTCCCTCGACGGTCGTTACCGTGCCGAGTCCCTGGGCCAACGCGAGTACCGAGGACACGACCGCCGCGCAATCGCGGCGGGTGAGAACCCCTTGCGTGAAGGTCCTGTCGATCTTGATCTTGTCGAACGGAAAGTTGGTGAGGTAGGTCACGGAAGAATATCCCGTTCCGAAATCATCGAGCGCGATCGATATCCCGAGATTCTTGAGCTGGCGGATGGTCGCCAGATGCGCTTCCTGGTTCTCGAGAAGCGAGGTTTCAGTGATCTCCAGTTCCAGCCGTTCCGGCGCGAGACCGGTCTCCACCAGGGTGCATAATATGACGTCAAAGAGGTTTCCCCTCTTGAATTGCACCGCCGAGATATTGATGGCGACCTTGACGTGCGCCGGCCACGAAGCTGCATCCGCACAGGCCCGCTGCAGAATCCATTCCCCAAGGGGCACGATCAGGCCGGTCGATTCCGCGAGCGGAATAAAATGATCGGGCGCAATCAGGCCCTTGGTCGGGTGCTGCCATCGGACCAGCGCCTCGACGCCGCAGAGCTGCCGGGTCTTGACGTCCACCACGGGCTGGTAATGCAGCTCGAATTCTTCCCGCGCGATGGCGTCCCGCAGTTCACTTTCAGCCGATTGCTGCGTATGCGCAACTTCCAGCATTGTCGCGTGATAAATACGGAAATCATTTCTGCCATTGGCTTTGGCATCGTAGAGCGCGAGATCGGCGCTCTTCAGGAGTTCCTCGGGCTCAACGCCATGTTCCGGCGCAAGCGCAATTCCGATGCTGGTGCCGACGCTGGCCTGATGGGTGTCGAGGACGAACGGCTCGGAAATCGCGTTGATGATCCGTAGTGCGAGCGCGATCGCGCCCTCGTGCTGGCTGGGTCCGCCCTCCTGGATGATCGCAAACTCGTCGCCGCCGAGGCGCGCCAGCACGTCGGTTTCACGGATGGTGGACTGCAAACGCCGGCCTACCTCGACCAGCAATTGATCGCCGGCGGGATGTCCCAGCGTGTCATTGACGGCCTTGAACTTGTCGAGATCGATCATCATGACGGTAACGGTGCCGCCGTTCCGCTTCAGCCGCTTGCTCGCTTCTTCGAGTCTCTCATTAAACTCCGCACGGTTGGCAAGCCCCGTCAGCACGTCGTGCCGCGCCAGATGAACGATCTCGGCCTCGGCGCGCCGCCGCTCGGTGATGTCCTCGATGATGGAGAGCCAGCCGCCACCTTCCATCGGCTGCCGGCTAAGGAGCACGAACCGCCCATCTGCCAGTTCATCGATCCTGCTGGAATCGGGTGGAAGCGCGGCCAGTTCGGCGACCTTGGTCCTGACCGCGGCGGCGCTGGTGTCTCCTTTCAGGACGCCGCGAGCGAGACGATCGGTGACGATGGCTTCATAGGGCGTGCCGACTTTCAACAAGTCCGGCGGGACCTGGTATAATTCCGCATAACGATCATTCCAGACGACAAGCCGCTTTTGTCCGTCGAACATGCAGAGCCCTTGCGCCATATTGCTCAAGGCTGCGTCAAATCTCACGTTGATGCGCGCCAGTTCGGCAGACTGCTGGAACAGCGCTTCCTCGTGACGGACGCGGTCGGTGATGTCCTCATGGATCGCCACCCATCCCCCGCCCGCTATCGCCGTGCTGGCAACGGAGACTGTTCGCCCATCCTTGAGCCGGGAGGTGTCGCCGGCCCTGCCTTTATCGATCAGCGCCTGCCGGAATTCACCGATATAGGCATCGACGTCGATGTCCGGGCTGCTCGTCTGCTTGCGATGCTCGAGGATGGAATGAACGCTGACGCCCGGCCTGATCACGTCGGGCGACATTCCGTAAAGTTCGAGGTACCTTTCGTTCCAGACCATCAGCTTGCCGTCGGCATCGAACAGGCTGAGACCGGTCGATATGTTGGCGAGCGCCGCATCGAAGCGGTCATTGGTCTCGCGCAACTTGACGGAATTTGCAGCGAGGGTTCGCGTTGCACGCCAAACAAAAGCACCCATGAGCAACATGGAGAAAGCGATGGCGGCGGCTTCCGCCAGGCCGCGAATGGCGCTCCGTTTCCAGGGCGCCAGCAACTCGGTCATATCCTGAGCGACGGCGATGACAATGGGATAGGTATGCCCCTGTTCGTAACTGTTGAGACGTCTTACGCCATCAGTTGATGAAGCCGCTTCGAAGCTTCCCGCGGGCGCCTGCTTCAACCGCGGAAATACACCGGCCTGCGACATGTCCCGGCCGACATTGGCCTCGGCAAACGGCCGTCGCACCAGGAGTTTTTTGTCCAGGGACGCAAGCAGGACCACGCTGTTTTTTCCGAGTTCGAGCCGATCATAGAGTTCCTGAAAGTAGCTCGGATTGACAACGGCAACGGCTACGCCACCGAATGTGCCGTCGGCATGATTGAACCGGCGTGTCGCCGGGATAATCCATCCGTCCACCGTCCGGCTTCGTGTGGGAGCGCCAATGTGCAGCGCATCGTCGTCATGAGTGCGGTGGTAGGTAAAGTATTCGCGGTCGGAGAATTGCCCCTGCTCCTTCCCGGTCGAGCTGATGATCATCGTGCCGTTGCTGTCGATGATCGAAAAAGCGAGGAACTGCGATGAAAGGTGGACTTCCTGGACGAACCACGCCCTTAGCCGTGCGCGAACCTCGGGACCATCAGGCTCGTGCTCAAGCCGTTCCACGGCCGCGATCAAGATGGCGTCCGCGGTACGAAAGGTCAGTTCGGCATGCTGGATCAGGGAGCCAGTCAGATTGGTCGTATCTTTCCGGCTGTCGGCCAATATGTCGGAGCGCTGATTTAGAATGTGCGAGATTTCCAATCCGACCAGCACGGCGCAGGCGGCGGCTATGAAGCCGGCTATGCCCCATGTCGCGAGAATGCGGGTTGAGCCATGCTCGGTGGCTCCGCGTTCCTCCGGTGTGTTTGGGCTGGGCATATTGGCGGCGATCCCACGAGCGGAGTTTATCCTCTCTCTGCCTGCCAAATTAGGTTTTAACGGTTAAAGAAGTGACGCGGTGGTTTCGCGGCATCGAGCGCCTCTGTCCAAAAGTTAAAAATTTATCACCAATTGGACCGGTTTCCGCGTCGTTCGAGGGCGTACCCGTGAAGCGATTGATGCGCGGTGCCGGGCTCGTTTCGTTGCTTGTTCTGGCGCTCATCGAGCGCCGGCTTCATTCGGAGAGCGACACTCAATTCACGCCAACGGTATTCACGCCAATAGTCCTCGCGCGTCTTTTCGGGAGCAGGGTCTTGTTAAACATGACGTACATAATGCAAAGCGGCTCCGGCTGCTTCCTGGGTTATCCCGGAAGCAGCCATCAGGACACTGGCTTCAGCCAGAGCGTTTTCGAGCGAAGTGGACGCCGGTTCGCGTAAAGAAAACGCGTCAAAACAAAAGACTAAAGCCGCGGTTCTGATTCAATCAGAACCGATCAGGCTCCAGCTTCAGCTTCCTGAGGGATTGAGCGAGGGGTCTTCGCCGCCCACCCTTGACGGGTCCCTTCCACCAAAGCCGAAGCCGTTGATGTCCGGGCGGTCAAACGTTCGCGGGGCTGCGTAAATCGGCGCGTTCAACTGATTATACGCCCCGCGAAAATTCCGTTGATCGTGGATTCGGCCATGATGGATCGGCTCTGGCATGCCGGCGTCTTGAGCGAACGCCGGGCTCGTGATGACTGCGGAAAGAATGGCAAGAGCGCTGAGTGTCTTGGTCATTGGTCTGGTTTCTCCGTTAGGACTGGTGAAACCCTTCCCGTGACGTTTCCTCATCGCACAACCCGCGCTTGGGAGGAACGTTCCGGCACTCAAGGGAACGTGTCTTCACGTGATGCGCGGCCACGCGGGCATTGGTGATTTAATCTGGAAGCTGCAAGGCAGTTCGAAGCACTCACGTTCGTTTGAAGTTGCGGAACG
>JBKQRS010000622.1:0-22999 GCA_052143915.1 Bradyrhizobium sp. | reverse complement strand
CTCCTGCGAACGAGCGCAGGTAAGCGGAACAGCGGTATAGCAGGCGATTCGGCTCCTGCAACCGGCAAAAATCGTGACCTTATCGTGGTCTTGGAGAGCTTGAAGGTACCCTTCAGGTTAGCGTGATATGTCTGCCCGCAGAGGTTGCAGGGCGACCATTCATTGTCTAGCTTGGATGCTCCCGTCCCTCCCACATTCTCTCAACCCCGCCATCTCCATGATATTTCGCGTCGTCCTGATCGCAACCTTGCTGCTGGTCCACGGGGAGTTGCGCGCGAAACCTCTCCCCGACAACAAGGGGTTCGCGCCGAACCTGATCATCTATCTGGCAAAGGGCCCGTCAAATTCATGCGGGCCTGGTTGTGACCGATGGATCGCCGTTGAGGGCAATGTCGATCGGAATGCCGCCTCGCGCATTCGCCGCTTCCTGCAAGACGTCAAAGACACGCAACGCCCGATTTATTTCCATTCGCCGGGTGGTTCGGTTGAACAGGCCTTCATGATCGGGCGCTTGTTGCGCAGCCGGAAAGCTGTTGCCAGGGTCGGGCGGACCATCGTCGCCACGTGCGCTGCAGAAGCACAGATCGACGACGCCTGCCTTAAAATCAAGACCGCAGGCGGCGAAGTTGAGGCTGAGATCGTAACGCGCCAGGCGATCTGCAATTCGGCTTGCGGTTATCTGTTTTTGGGAGCGACGACGCGCGAGGTGGCTCCCGATGCCACGATGGCTGTGCACAATTCCAAATTCACTCTGGTCGTTCACGGAAAGCCACCACCGCAACTGATCGAGGCCGCTACCGATCGTGGCCTGGCCCGGGCCGATCGCGAAAGAACATCGTTTGTTGCGGCAATGGGTATCAGCCACGAACTCATCGATCTCATCAAAACGGTGAAATTTGAGGACGCGCACGTGCTGACGCGGCCGGAGCTCTATCGCTTTGGCATCGACACCCGGCCCATCGCCGAAACCGCATGGACTCTGGAAACCGGGGTCCGTCCGTATATTCGCAAGGTGGCCCTTGCAAGGAAGGACGACGGTGCCGCGTTTCGAGCGATGGAGTGGCGTTTGTTCTGCGAGAACAAGGAGCGCGCGCGGCTGATGTTTGCGCGGGAATTTGACAAGGGTGCGGCCGGAACGAGCTCGGTGGTGATGATGGCGGGTTCCGAGAAGCCCGTGGCCTTCGGCGCTTTCCCGGCGCGAATAGGGACATACGAGGCATGGAGCGGGACGATCGCGTCCACCGCCATGAAAGCGGTGCTGGCGGCTCCTTATCTGCAGATGGGCGAGGGTCGATTGATGCCAGATGGCAAGACCGATCAGGAGCTATTCGAGATCGATACCCGCGGCCTTGAGCCGGCGTGGATGCAGCTCTTTGCGTCGTGCCCCGCCGCGCCAAGCAATGCGAGGCCAGCGATTGCTTCTCCTGATCTCACAGCTACTCCGGCGCAGTGAGGCGGCGTGATCGGCGGCTTCGGGCCGGCCGTGTGAACCAAAAGGGCCTTGCAGCGACGCTGCGAAATAATCCGCGTCCCGCCCTTTCAATCCGCGCCGGCGTGACCTAGATGCATTTGCATGAAAAATCTGCCGTCCGACGTCCCCGTTCACCGCCGCTTCGCGCCCACCGCCCTGATGTTCGGAAATATCGTCACCGGCTGTTCGGTGCTGGCGCCGGCAGGCATGCTGATCGAGCTGTCATCGGATCTCGGCGTCACCGTCCACGCGGCCGGGTTGCTGATTACCTTTGGCGCCGTGATGCTGTGCGTCGGCTCGCCGCTGACGGCGTGGCTGACGAGCCGGATCGAGCGCCGCACCTTGCTTACGACGACGCTGGCGGTGCTGGCGCTCGGCGACGTCGCCTCGGCTTTCGCGCCCGACTACACGACCCTTTTGATCATTCGCCTGATCATGCTCGGGATCGGCGCGCTCTACACGCCACAGGCTGCGGGTACCGCGGCCCTCATCGTTTCACCGGAAAAGCGCGGCAGCGCCATCGCCTACATATTTCTGGGATGGTCGCTGGCTGTGGCGGCCGGTCTGCCGTTGATTACCTTCATCGCGAGCCGCTACGGCTGGCGCGCGGCCTATGGCGGCATCGGCATGATCGGCGCTTTCAGCTTTCTTCTGCTGGCCTGGCGGCTGCCCGCCGGATTGATCGGCGCGCGCGTGGATCTCAAGACCTGGACCGACCTCGGGCGTAACCGGGCGATCGTCGTGCTGCTGCTGATCACGACGTTGCAGATGTCGGGTCAATTCGTCGTTTTCACCTTCATGGGACCGCTTTTGACCAAGCTGACCCATGCCGGTCCGGACGCGGTCGGGCTGGTGTTTGCGATCTACGGCGTGTGCGGCTTCATCGGGGTCGTGCTTGCCACCCGCATCGTGGATTCCTGGGGCGCCTACAAGGCCTCGGTGTTGTTCACGGTCCTGGTGCTGACCGGCACCACCGGATGGGCCTTGAGCGCGGGCATCTATCCGTTGATGGCCTGCTCGGTCGCGATCTGGGGATTGGGGTTTGCATCCAGCAACTCGATGCAGCAGGTCCGGCTGGTCGGCGCGGCGCCGGCGCTGGCGTCGGCATCGGTGTCGCTCAACACCTCGGTACTCTATGTCGGGCAGGCGATCGGCTCGGCGATCGGCGGTTTACTGTATTCCCGCGATCTCCTGTATGGCTCGGGATACGCCGCGATGGCCTTTGTCGCGCTGGCGCTGATGATGGTGATCTCCACGCGCGGTTTCCCGACGGGACAAAACTAAGGCGCGAGACCGGGATCTTTTTTGTTTGGACGCGTTTTCCTAACGCGAACCGCTACCCCCCGGATCAAGTCCGAGGCCATGCTTCGCTTGAAAGCGCTTTCATCGGCTGGAAGTCGTATCGGCGGTGCTAGCCGCAACCCGCGTCAGCGCCGGTGCCGAGGCCATCTTGGCCAGCACTTCCCTGACCGGTCTGTCGGTCCAGGCGTGGGTGACGTAATCGCGATGCGTCACGCCGTCGGGGGTCTTGACGAATACGACGCTGCCGGGACGCAAGGGTCCATCCATGTCATCCGAGATGGCGATGCCCTTGTCTCGCAGCATCTGCATCAGCTCCTGGTCGTGCCGCTGGGTGTAACGCGTATAGGCACTGACGAAGAAGCCGGACCGGTTGTTGACGATCCAGGAAGCAAACTTGTCCAACTCGCCATAGACCGCATCGAGCAGGAACACGCCGCGCACGCGATTGCCGAGTCCGCCCACTTCCAGGCTCCAGGCCGTCGGGACGAAGCCGCCGCTGTAGCCGACGAGGACGACCGGCATGTTCGCGAATGTCTTCGCAGCGCTTGGGTCGCCGTAAAGCTTGGCGAGGTGATCGGCCGATTCATTCACGAAGCGCTTGAGCCCGCCGGGCTGCCAGAATTTGCCGGCGCTGGAATCGGCGGCATCGACGGCAAGCTGCGGCGCCAGCAGCACGGCATTGGCGCCGGAATCCGAAATCTGTTGCGGCACCAGCTGCCGGTCGCGCACGTCGCGCTCCAGCGTCGCGCCGTTGCCGTGGAAGAACACGACGATCACGCCGGGTTTGCGGATGTCGAAACTCTCGGGAATATGCATCAGGACGCGATTGTCGTTGAAGGTCTCGTCCTGCCAGTAAACCCGCCCGCTGTAGCTGCGGTGGCCGCGGCGATCGCCGTTGGAAACATTCAGGAACGGCGCGTCGGTGCGTGGATTGTTGCCGAAATAGGGGAACGCAGAGGATTTCAGGCTGACCAGCGTGGTCATGTCCTCGCGAGGTGGACGCTGGTACGGCACCGTTGGCGCCAGCGACGCGACCCGGTAGGGGGCGGGCTGCGGCTGCGAGCGCCGGCTCTGCTGTGCGTCGGAGGTGGAGGCTTGCCGTTGCAGCAGGCTCTCGCCTGGCGTCGGAAAGCGATCCTTGAACTGGGGTTTCGGGAAGCGGTCATCGAACGAGTCGCCCTTGGTGCCCTGTACGTTGGCGGCAAGGGAGTCGGCGCCGGGCGCCTGTCCGCATTGGACGAGGATGAAGGACAGGGGGAACAACACCGACAGGATGCCGATCCAGCGCAATCGCTGCGAAGGGGAGTGAGGAGCGCGCGCCGGTACATGCCGCGTCGCGCCCGGTGCTCTCACCAGGCCTGCGCAGCCATGTGTGCTAGATTTCGGATTCGCCCCGACCATCCACCCCTTTGCCCCAACCGCCGACGACGACCGGCGTATGTCAGCTCGCATAAGTTGCGGTGACGTTAACCTTCCGGGAATTTCTCCCCATTCCCGGAAACATCCAGAGAACACGAAATCGTGTCGTGATTGTGGGACCCGCCCGTCGTTTTCGCAGCGACACAGACGCGTCGGGTCTTCCGCGACGCCAAAAAGGTATCTGAATACCAAATCAGGGCTTGGATTTAATTCATCGTTAACACTGCTTGAACTGGTGGAGGTCAACCTGCACCATGAAAAAGCGATGGGCATGACGCCCGAAGTGTGGACTGGCATGGCGGCAATGGAAACGGGAAGCGCGGCATGGCCTGGCCGGCTCCCTGGCAGGTCCACGGTTTCGGTGGTCGTGGCCACTGCCATCGTCGTCGCCGACATGGTCGGCGTCGGCGTCTTCACCAGCCTCGGTTTTCAGGTCAAGGACATCCCTTCGGGCTTCGCGATCCTCGCGCTGTGGAGCGTCGGCGGCATCGTCGCCTTGTGCGGCGTCTTTTCCTACAGCGAGCTCGGCGCGATGTTTCCGCGCTCGAGCGGGGAGTACAATTTCCTGAGCCGCGCCTTTCATCCGGCCTTCGGATTTCTGGCGGGCTGGGTTTCGGCGACGGTTGGCTTCGCGGCGCCGGTAGCCCTGGCCGCGATGGCCTTTGGGGAATACGGCAAGTCGGTGTTTCCCGACGCTCCGCCACTCGTGCTTGCGGTCGGCGCGGTTTGGCTGGTGTCGATCGTGCAGCTCAGCGGCGTCAGGCACTCCTCGACCTTTCAACTGATCTCGACGATCCTGAAGGTCGTTCTGATCGTTGCCTTCTTGATTGCGGGATTTGTCATCGGCACGCCGCAGCCGGTCTCGTTTGCCCCCCACGTTTCCGACGTCGGCTACGTCACCAGCGCGCCGTTCGCGATCGGCCTCGTCTTCGTGATGTATTCCTTCTCCGGGTGGAATGCCGCGACCTACATCATCGGCGAGATGCGCGACGCCCAGCAGAGCCTGCCGCGTGCTCTGCTCGCCGGGACGCTGATCGTGCTCGTGCTGTACGTCGCGCTCAATGCCGTGTTCCTCCACACCACGCCGATCGACAGGCTTTCCGGGCAACTCGACGTCGCGCGGATTGCCGGCAGCGCCATCTTCGGCGAGACCGGCGGCCGCATCGTCGGTGCGATGATCTGCATCGGGCTCGTGTCTTCCATCAGCGCGATGATGTGGATCGGTCCGCGCGTGATGATGACCATGGGCGAGGACATCCCGGCGCTGCAGGTATTCTCCCGAAAGTCCGGGCAGGGAGCGCCGGCCTACGCCATCCTGTTTCAGCTCGCGGTCGCCAGCCTGATGCTGTTCACCCGCAGTTTCGAGGCGGTGCTGGATTTCATTCAGTTCGCGCTGTTGTTCTGTTCGTTCTTTACCGTGCTTGGGGTCATCAAGCTGCGTATCACGCAGCCCGACCTGCCGCGGCCCTATCGCGCCTGGGGATACCCGTTAACGCCGGTGGTTTTCCTGCTCGTGACCCTCTTCATGATGTACTATCTTGTGGTTGAGCGGCCGTTGCAGTCGTTTCTCGGTGTGTTGATTATGGTTTCAGGCCTTCTGATCTACGCCATATTCCGCAAACGGGACGCTGCCGGCTCCGCGACCTCATCGCCAGGCTATTCCGAATCGCCCGGTCATCCATTGGGTCGCGAATAGAGATGCTTCAGACGATGAAAATCGCGGCAGTCGCGGCTGCCATGTTCCTCGCGGCCTCGCTGCGCACCGGTGCCGCTGAGGTGGTGACGGCCGACGACACCGCGCGTTTCCTGGCGGGAATGCCGCCGTCAGCCGACTCGCCGCTGACGCCACTGACCAAGGATCCGGCCTGGCAGCACCACGCAAGATTTTTCGATACCGCGTTCGCCCAGCTCGAACAGCGCCAGGTCTCGAAAATCCGGGCCTGGGCAACGGCAAATCTGGCCGCGCCGCGACCCACCATGTTCTACATGTTCTCCGGTCCCGACTTCCTCTATGCCGACGCGTTCTACTCGAAGGCTTCGACCTATGTGCTGAGCGCGCTGGAGCCGCCCGGTTCGGTCCCCGATCTGACGAAATTGCCGAGCGGTGGCGTTGGCGCTGCGCTTTACAATGTCGAGCGTTCGCTGGGCTCGATCCTGAGCTTCTCCTTCTTCATCACCAAGCAGATGAAGGTCGACCTGCGTGCCGGGCAGCTCAACGGCACGCTGCCTATCCTTTATGTGTTCCTGGCGCGCTCGGGAAAAACCATCAAGAACGTCAGTCCGGTCGCGCTCGACGGCAAGGGGACGGCGTATTTTGCCAACGAGAATCCCGGCCCGAACGCGACGCGCGGGGTAAGAATCGTGTTCGCGGGCAGCGATGGCGTGGAAAAGACGCTGTATTATTTCTCAACCGATCTTTCCAATCCGGGCGTTGCGGCCTCAGGCTTCCTGAAATTCTGCGCGACGCTCGCACCCGGCAATAGTCTGATCAAGAGCGCGTCCTACCTCTTGCATTCCGGCAACTTCTCGACGGTGCGCGACTTCATTCTCGCCAACAGCGCGACGATCATCCAGGATGATTCCGGAATTCCGCTCGCCTATTACAGCCCGAAGAAGTGGCGCTTCTTCCCGTTCGGCCGCTATGCCGGCCCGATCGCCGAATTCCCGGGAAAATATCAGGAGTCCTATGCTGAACTGTTCCGGCGGGCGCAGCCGATGGATTTCGGTATCGGCTATCGCTGGCGCACGCATGAATCGAACCTGCTGCTGTCGGTCAGGCTGCCTGACGATGGTTCGGTCGCCCCCGAGGCGACCTCATCGACGGATGCGCCACCGGCGTCCAAACCGCCGCGTCCGCGAAAGCCGCGTCCGCCGGCGCCCGTCGAGCCGACGCCACGAAGTTTCCTCTGGTTTTCGCGGTAAGCAAAACGAAGGGGCGCGTCACCAGCGGACGGTCTGGCTTGGCTCGATGAAGGCGCCGGCGACCGGCGGCTCCGGACGATGACTGAAGTAGCGGCCGATCACGACGATGGCGATCACGATGGCAACCGCCGCCAACAGATCGATCTGCCGGGGATCGTGACCTTTGACGCGGAATTTCCAGCGCATCGTTGACGTCCTCCCTGGAAGACATCGAGCCAATCCATCTAGAAAGCGCCGGTTCCGGCAAAATAACAGCGCATTTCAAGCGAATGCGGTGCAGCAGAGCCGCGCTTCAGGGCGCGTTGACGCCGTGCCAACGTCCGAACCGCCATGGCAGATACCAGCGCGCGCCCGCGGGCCTTGTCAACGGAACATTGTCGATTCCCGAGGTGCCCCAGGGTTGGCAGCGCAGCAGCCGCGCCAGCGTCATCCATCCGCCGCCCCAAAGTCCGAAGCGCTCGATCGCCTCGTCGCCATAGACCGAGCAGGTCGGCAGGTGGCGGCAGTTAAAGCCGACCAGCGGCGACAACGTATGCCGGTAGATCCAGATCATCGCGCGCCCCGCATTGCGCGGCAGCCGCGCCGCCGCGTTGGCGCATTCCACACAATATTGGGACGATGAATGCTTCATAAGCGTCTTGCTGGAATTCTGGGCGCGGACTGCGCGGTTCCCGGGCACGGAACCCATCCTCTGAAATATTTGTGCCACAGTTTGAGAAATATCAATGGTTTGCGCGGCGGTGCAGCAAAGCTTCTATAGACGATCAGCCTTGCCGCGTTTACCCTTTTTGTAACGTCGAAATGACAAAATCATTTTGCGTTGAATGGGACCGTTGCCACTGCTCTTGACTGTTCGTTTTGGGGCTTGCGGGGAAGGAACCAAATTGAGGCTGGTGAGATCGTTTCGCATCCGCGGTTTGGCGCTGCTCGGCGCCGCCGCCCTGTGTATCGCATTGCCCGGCGTGATCGCCACGCAAGATGGCTCAGCGCATGCTGCGGGCAGCCTCGAAGAACGCAAACTGCCGATGCGGTTTAGCTGGGTGGCGTGCCAACCTGATTGCCGCGGCTGGGTCAGCGCGGTCGGCATTGTGACATCAGACAGTCCCGCGGATTTCGATGACTTCGCGCGCGGACGTGAGCTCGGCGGCGCGACCATCGTGCTGGATTCCAGCGGCGGCTCGGTCAACGACTCCATTGCGCTCGGCCGGCGTTTTCGCGATCTCGGCCTGAAGACCACGGTCGGCACCAGCATCCAGACCCGCACGGCGCAGGGCGATCGCGCCAGCGTTGCGGCGGAGGCCTATTGCGAGTCGATGTGCGTGTTCCTGCTGTTGTCGGGCAATACCCGTTACGTACCCGAGGCCGCGCATGTCAGGGTGCATCAGATCTGGATGGGCGATCGCGCCGACGATGCCAAGGCCGCAAGTTACACCGCCGAGGATCTGATGATCGTCGAGCGTGATATCGGGCGTCTAGCCAAATATACGTTCGACATGGGTGGTGCCGGCGATCTGTTGTCGTTGTCGCTGAACGTGCCGCCGTGGGAAGATCTGCATGAGTTGTCGCGGAAAGAATTGCGGCTGACCAATCTCGTCACCACCGATCTGGTCGCCGAGGTGCTGCCGCAGACGGGCGGCCCGGTCATGCCGATGGCTGCGATCACCGCTCAACCGGGACCGGATCTCCCTGTGCGCAGCGCGGCGGACAACGAACCGATCGCGACTGCCGCGAAATCCACCAAGACCGCTGAGGCGATCGTTCCGACCGGCAGCGTTGCTGCGGCACCGGGGCAGCAATAGCGGCGATCAATCCGATCCCAGGACGATGTCATCATCCGCGAAGGCGGATGATCCAGTACGCCGGGGCGGTCTTGTGAAGTCTCGATTTCACGGATTACTGGATGCCCGCCGGAGCCTGTCATCGGGCGGCCGTTCGGCCGACCCGTTGCGGGCATGACGAATTGTCTTGAACTTACACCTTAAGCCGATGCCGGCTGCCTGGCCTTCGCCTCGATCTGGCCGATCGCGTCGACCACGGCATCGAAGGTCAGCATCGTCGAGGCGTGCCGCGCCTTGTAATCGCGAACCGGCTCGAGCAGGGCGATATCCGCCCATTTGCCTTGCGGGGGGCTGCCGTTTTCCTTCAGCATCTTGCGGACGGTTTCGCGCAGTTCGCGCAATTCGCTCGCCGTCGAACCAATGACATGGCTCGCCATGATCGAGGACGAGGCCTGGCCGAGCGCGCAGGCCTTCACGTCGTGGGCAAAGTCGGTGACGACAGGCCCGTCCATTTTGAGGTCGACTTTGACGGTCGAGCCGCACAGTTTGGAATGCGCCGTGGCGCTGGCGTCCGGCGCGGCCAGACGGCCAAGCCGGGGGATGTTGCCGGCCAGTTCAATGATACGCTTGTTGTAAATGTCATTCAGCATAGGTCGAGATCTCGGGCCCAAAGGCTTGATCGTCCTCGCGATCACCCTTGGCGGCCGCGGTCCAGAGCCCTATATATGGCCGGCAATGGCGGAAATACAGCCCGGCCATTTTGACGGCTCGAAATAGGAACCGATTTGGCCGCGGTGGTGTTAGGATTGTGGGACTGAGGCGTTTGGCGGTTGGTCGCCCGCGTCTGCCGGTGACACTCCGGTCTCACTATGACCGGTCGAACGGAGTTGACATGGACGCATTGATCAAATCCCTCCGCCCGGGCAAGCCTTCCGACAACAAGCCTTCCGACAACAAGTCTTCCGACATCAAGTCTTCCGACGCGAAGCCTGCGGAAATCCGGCCGGCCGAGCTCGACCCTTCCGAATTCCTGGCTGCCGCGGTGCGCCCCGACCAGCCCCGTCCGTCGCGGGCTGAAGCGGAACAGGCGGTGCAGACCCTGCTCAGCTATATCGGCGAGAACCCCGACCGCGAGGGTCTGCTCGATACGCCGCGCCGGGTGGTCGAGGCCTTCGACGAACTGTATCAGGGCTATCATCAGTGCCCGGCGGAGGTGCTCAATCGCACCTTCGGGGAGACCGCCGGCTATGACGACTTCGTGCTGGTCCGCGACATCGAGTTCACCTCGCAATGCGAGCATCACATGATGCCGTTCTACGGCAAGGCGCATATCGCCTATACGCCGGTGGAGCGGGTGGTGGGATTGTCCAAGCTGGCGCGCCTCACCGATATCTTCGCCCGCCGCCTGCAGACCCAGGAGCATCTGACCGCCCAGATCGCCGCCGCGATTGACGAGATTCTCAAACCGCGCGGCGTTGCGGTGATGATCGAGGCGGAGCATACCTGTATGTCGGTGCGCGGCGTCGCCAAGCATGGCGCGATGACATTCACCAGCCGCTTCACCGGCATGTTCCGCGACAATCCGGCGGAGCAGGCGCGTTTCCTGTCCATGTTGCGAGGGCCGAACCGGTAACCTCGCGGAAGAATTGCGAGGCTACCCGTGTCCACACCATCTGATACCAACGACATCGAGGAAGGGCTTGGCTTCCAGCCCAAATTCGACGCGGCAGGTCTTGTGACCTGCGTGGCCACCGACGCGGTGACTTCCGAGGTGCTGATGGTCGCGCATATGAACGATGAGGCGCTGCGCAAGACCATCGCCAGCGGGGAGGCCTGGTACTATAGCCGCTCCCGCAAATCGTTGTGGCGCAAGGGCGAGACCTCCGGTCACGTCCAGCGGGTCGTCGAGATACGGACGGATTGCGATCAGGATGCGATCTGGATTCGGGTCGAGCAGTCCGGCGCTGCCTGCCACACCGGCCGGCGTTCCTGTTTCTACCGAAAGATCGAGGCAGGCGAGGGCGGGGCGCGATTGTCGTTCGTGGATGCGGACAAGGTGTTTGATCCGAAGGCGGTTTACGGCAAGTGATTCGTCATTCCGGGGCGCCGCAAGGCGAACCCGGAATCTCGAGATTCCCCGATGCGCAATTGCGGATCTGATGTCTGGTCCTTCGGACCATCACGGAATGACGGTGGACGAAATTTAACCCCTCCTTAACCATAATCCCCGCAGGGTGACCGTGGCCTGGGCGTTAGTGGGAGCTCTCGAACAGGCCAAGTGGGGGTCATTTCGCGGGGAGCGGAGACCAAAGCATGTCGGTCGACACATCGAACGCCACGGCAACGGCAGGTGTCGACACCTCGCGCGCCCGGATCGCCGGCGCGATCAAGCAGGCCGCGAACAGCAGCGGCACCAGCTTCGAATATCTGCTCACGACCGCGAAGATGGAATCGGACTTCAATGCGACGGCGGGCGCCTCGACTTCGTCGGCGCACGGGCTCTTTCAATTCATCGACCAGACCTGGCTCGGCACCGTCAAGGAAGCCGGCGCCCAGCTCGGCTATGGCAATTACGCCGACGCCATCACCAAATCATCGGACGGCAGTTACTCCGTCAGCGACCCCACCGCGCGTCGCGCGATCATGAAGCTGCGCGACGATCCCGCCGCCGCTTCGGCGATGGCGGCCGTTCTGACCCAGTCCAACAGTTTCAAGCTCACCGGCATGATCGGCCGCCGCCCGACCGACAGCGAATTGTACATGGCCCACTTCATGGGCGTTGGCGGCGCGGCCAAGCTGATCTCGAACGCGGAGGACAATCCGCAGGCCTCGGGCGCGCGGCTGTTTCCCAACGCCGCGGCGGCGAACCGCTCGATCTTCTATGACCGCACCGGGCGGGCGCGCAGCGTCTCCGAAGTCTATTCGGTGCTGTCGCAACGCTATGCCAGCGCTGCGGCCTCGCCGGTGACGCAGACCGCGCTGGCGATGTACGGGAGTTCTCCGGCAAGCACCGCGGTCGCCAGCGCGGGCGCTGCGCCGGCGACGATCGACAACGCCGCCTATCTCTCGGCATTCCCGAGTGTCGGCGCGGCCGCCCCGGTTACGACGGCCTCCGCATCGACGACGGGCGGCGATTCGTCGTCGCGCATGCCGGTATTCCGCTCGCTTTTTCAGGTCGGCGATGCGTCTCAGCCGGTTTCGTCAACGGTTCGCGCCTTGTGGGGCAATTCCTCGTCGATGAACTCGGTCGCAAGCGCCGGTGGCTCCGGGCAAACGCCAAATGGCGGCGCGGCGCAGCCGCTTGATCTCTTCAGCGACCGCAGCGGTGCGTTCAGCGGCTAGCGGCTCGACTGCAATCAGACCAGGCCACTCGGCGGCCCTGCCGCAGCCCTTAACAAAACGTCAATAAAACCAGTCCCTTATGGTGAACGCTTTGTTAAGCGTCGTGGTTTATTTTGCCTTGCAGTGGCACCGCGTCATGGTGTCTTCGGGTTGCGTAAGCCGGCAGGGCCATGATCGTTCGGCAGTTCATCAGTTGGATCAAGACCGCTCCGGCAGGCGAGCGGGCCGAGGCGACGCGGTCTTTGGCGCGGGCCTGGCTGATTTCCGATCTCGGCGAAGACGACCGCGCCGGCGCCGAAGGTGCGCTCCTGATGCTGCTCGACGACGCCTCGCCGCTGGTTCGCCAGGCCATGGCCGAAGTTTTTGCGCGCAGCACCGAGGCGCCCGCCGCCATCGTTCAGGCGCTGTCGCTCGACCAGCCGTCGGTCGCCCTCCCGGTCCTGGAGCATTCGCCGCTCCTGATCGATGCCGATCTCGTCGACATCGTCGCGACCGGCAACAGCGAAATCCAATGCGCCATCGCCCGCCGCATCAATCTTCCGGCTTCGGTATGCGCCGCGATCGCCGAGGTCGGGACGCCCGAGGCGGCGCTCGAGCTGATCGAAAATGCCTACGCCGAGCTCGCGCCGTTTTCATGGGACCGCATTGTCGAGCGTCACGGCCATCTCGCCGCGATCCGGGAATCGATGCTGGTGCTGGAAGACTTGCCCGCCGCGACGCGGGTCGCGCTGGTCGCCAAATTATCCGATACGCTCGCGCAGTTTGTCGTCGCCCGGAATTGGCTCAGCGCCGACCGCGCCGTGCGGGTCGCAAGCGAAGCGCGCGATCGCTCGACGGTGAATATCGCGGCTGTGTCGCGCGGCGATGACATGCGCGGCCTGGTGCGGCACCTGCGCGTCACCGGCCAGTTGACCGCAGGATTGATCCTGCGCGCGCTGTTGTCGGGCAATCTCGAACTGTTTGAAGCCGCCCTGGCGGAACTGTCCGGCCTGCCGCCGGCCCGCGTTTCCGCGCTGCTCCATGACCGCGGTGGTGCGAGCTTGCACGCGCTGCTGCAGCGCGCCGGACTGCCGGAATCGACATTCGCGGCATTCCGCGCCGCGCTCGACGTCAGTCATGAAACCGGATTTGCCGACACGCTCGGCGGCGCGGCAAGATTGCGCCGCCGCATGGTCGAGCGCGTGCTGACGCATTGCGAAACCGGCCAGCAAGCCGCTGAGCCGCTTCTGATCCTGCTGCGGCGCTTTGCGACGGAGTCGGCGCGGGAAGAAGCCCGCATGTTCTGCGACGAGCTGATGGCCGAGGAGGCCATTGCGCCGATCCAGCACGGCCTGATCGCGGCCTAGGTTTAGCCGTCGTCCCTGCGAAAGCAGGGACCTATACGCCGCAGCCCGTCAATTGGGCGACGTGGTTGTTACTTTCTGACGCAATGAGAGCCGGTTGGGTCCCTGCTTTCGCAGGGATGACAGCGTTGAGGCCGAACCAGCCTCAATCCGCCGGTGCGATGCTGGGCGCCAGGATGGCTTCGAGGTGCTCAGGCCGGTCGCGATTGACGCGGGCGAGGTACTCGTCGGCGACGCCGCGCAACCGCCGGCTTAATTCGCCGGCCACGCTGACGGTATCGAGCTTGGTACGTTCGCGCACGATGGCTTGAATGGCGTTGATGTGATGCGCGATCAGTTCGGACGGCACTCTTGCAAGATCCGGGGCGTGCTCGATGACCCTGCAAAGGCTCTCGGCGGCAGCGCCGGCGGATGGAAAACCGAAGGTCAGGGCGTCGCCCTTGATGTCATGGGCGGCGTGGAAGAGCTCGTCGCGGGTCGCGCTGGTAACGCCGTCCTTGAGCATGGCGGCGTGGGCGGCCGCGAGCCGATCGGCTTCAATCGCCATCCAGTTCTTGAATTCGCCTGACAGGTCGGCAAGCGCCTTTTCGGCGCGAGCGACCGGATCGTCGAGATCCTCGTCGGCGACGCGCCGCAGCACCTTGCGCAGCGGATTGGGCTGCGTGATGACGTGATGATCGGCGAATTTCTTGATCTCGATGTCTTTCGCCATGGTCTATCCTTCGGTCTTGCGGCGCTAAATGGTGGAGCGGGCCTTGTCGAGCAGCGAGGGCTGCTGAAGGACTTCCACCTCACCGCCGACGCGGCGCTCGGGGCCGATATAGGCGGCGTTGGTATTGCGGCGACGGTCCGGGCCGAAATAGGTCTTGGTCTTGATGAACGGACGCGGATTGGCGACGACGTTGAGGATGCGCTGATAAAGTCCCTTGGCCGAGATCGGCTTGGCGAGAAATTCGGTCACGCCGGCGTCGCGGGCCACCGTCACACGCCGCTTTTCGGAGTGGCCGGTCAGCATGATGATGGGGGCATAGGGATTGCCCTTCGATTCCGGCTGCCGGATCATCTGCGCCAGTTCGAGCCCGTCGAAAATCGGCATCGACCAGTCGGTGATGACGATGTCGGGAACGTAATGGGTGTACATCTCGAGCGCGGTCGCGCCGTCCTCGGACTCATAGACCTCGCGTGCGCCGAACGAATGCAACAGCGTCCGCAAGATGCGGCGCATATGCGGATTGTCGTCACAGACAAGAAATCGCAGCTTGTTGAAATCGATGCGAAACATGGCCGGGCCCTGAGGGTATCCCAGCGAAGCGGGTATACCCGGCGTTAACCATATCCCGCCCCCGTTAACGAATGGTTGCGACCGCAAGGGCAGGAGGGCTGCCGTCCCTTTCTCTTTTGAGCATGATGTTGCCCGAAAACCGGTGCCCGCTTTTCGGGATCATGCTCAATAGCCGAATTGCTCGCTCAGGATACGCTCTTCGAGGCTGTGGCCGGGGTCGAACAGCATCCGCATCGAGATGGTCTTGTCGGAAAGCACCTCGACGCGGCGGACGTCGCGCGCCTCGTCGTGGTCGGCCACCGCCGCGACCGGGCGTTTGTCGCCCTCAAGCACTTCGATCACGACAAAGGCGGTGTTGGGGAGCAGCGCGCCGCGCCACCGCCGCGGCCGGAACGGGCTGATCGGCGTCAGCGCCAGCAGTGCGGCGTTGATCGGGATGATGGGGCCCTGCGCCGAAAGATTGTAGGCGGTCGACCCCGCAGGCGTCGCCACCAGGATGCCGTCGGCGATCAGCTCCGGCATGCGCTCGCGTTCGTCGATCAGGATCCGCAGCCGCGCGGCCTGATGGGTCTGGCGAAACAGCGCGACTTCATTGATTGCGTGGTGCACATGCACCACGCCCTGCATGTCGGTGGCGCGCATCAAGAGCGGATGGATCAGCGATTCGCGCGCGGCCGCCAGACGCGCTTGCAGATCGTGCGTCGAGAACTCATTCATCAGGAAGCCGACGGTGCCGCGATGCATGCCGTAGATCGGCGTGCCTGAATGCATGTGCTGATGCAGCGTTTGCAGCATCAATCCGTCGCCGCCGAGCGCCACCACGACATCGGCATCGGCGGGATCGTGGTTGCCGTAAAGTGCGACGAGCTGCGCAAGCGCCTCCTGGGCCTCGGCGCCCGCGCTCGCAACGAAGGCGATCCGTTCATATCGCTGAGGCGTGGTCATGGGATTTAAGGCTCATTTTGACGCGGATGAAAGCGGGTGCGCCGAAGTCGTCTATACGACCTTGCCGGTGCTTGTCGAGATGACCATCCACGCTTGCAAGGCATATCGATCCTGTCGCAGTTTCGGGCTAAAATCCCGCCTCTCACGGGAAAACGCCGCTTTCGCATGATGAACGAGGTGGTACCGGGTCGATCGGGACCAAGGGAGAAGATCAGATATGACCGCCCATTCCGTCACGCTTCGCCACGCGCGCGTCGTTCTGGCGTTTGTCGTGTTCGCGCTTGTGACCGGAGCTCGCGCCGAGGATGCGTCGCAGCCGCCGGCGTCCCAACCTGCCACAGCGCCTTCAGGGCAGAAGTCCGGAGCCGCTGGCGGGCGCGGTGGCGGTAGCACCGCGAGCTCGCCAACGGCTGCCGAGCAACACCGGCTGCCGCCGGATTCAACGACAAAACAGACGGTCATACTTCCCGGGCGCACGCTCGCTTTCACGGCCATCGCGGGCTCGATCCGCCTGTTCAACGACAAGGGTGAGCCGCAAGCCGATATCGCCTACACCTCCTATCAACTGGATGGGGCCGACCAGCGTAGCCGGCCTGTGACCTTCTTCTTCAATGGCGGGCCGGGCGCGGCCTCGGCCTATTTGCAGCTCGGCGATGCCGGCCCGTGGCGGCTGGCGATCAATGGGGATGCGGCGATTTCCTCCGCATCACCCGATCTCAAGCCCAATGCCGAGACCTGGCTCGACTTTACCGATCTTGTCTTCATCGATCCGGTCAGTACCGGCTACAGCCGCTTCGTCGCGACCGAGGAGGATGTGCGCAAGCGATTTTTCTCGATCGACGGAGACGTCAACGCGCTTGCGGTCACGGTCCGCCGCTGGCTGGAGAAGTCCGATCGCTTGCTCTCGCCCAAATTCGTCGTCGGCGAAAGTTACGGCGGCATCCGCGGCCCCAAGATCGTTCGCGAGTTGCAGACCCAGCAGGGCGTCGGCGTAAGAGGACTGATCCTGGTTTCTCCGGTGCTCGACTTCCGCGAATATAGCGGCTCCAGCATCCTTCAATATGTCGCGAGCCTGCCGACCATGGCGGCGGTCGCGCGTGAGGCGAGGGGCGCGGTGACCCGCGCCGACATGGCCGATGTCGAAGCCTATGCGCGGGGCGATTTCCTGATCGATCTGGTGAAAGGCGAGGCTGACGCCGAGGCGACGACGCGCCTCGCAGACCGGGTCTCCGCCCTGACGGGGATCGATCGGGCCGTGAGCCGCAGGCTGGCCGGGCGCCTGGGCGTCTCCGAGTTCCGCCGCGAATTCGACCGGCGCGATGGCAAGGTGACCGGACGCTACGATGCATCGGTCTTGGGCTTCGATCCCGACCCGGATTCGAGCACCTCACATTTCGACGACCCGTCCGGCGAACCGTTGATCGCGCCACTGACCAGCGCAGTGGTCGATCTCACCACACATACGCTGAATTGGCGGCCGGACGGGCCCTATCACCTGCTCAACAGCACGGTCGAGAGAGCCTGGGATTTCGGCCGCGGCCTCAGTCCCGCCCAGTCGATCTCCCAGCTGCGGCAGGTTCTTGCGCTCGATCCGAAATTGAAACTGCTCGTAGGGCACGGTCTGTTTGATCTCGCCACGCCCTATTTCGGCTCGAAGATTCTGCTCGACCAATTGCCGGCCTATGCCTCGCCCGAGCGGGTGAAGCTCGTCGTATATCCCGGCGGACACATGTTCTATTGGGGCGACGCCGCGCGCCAGGCTTTCCGCGCCGAGGCCGAGACGCTGATGAAGTAGGGCATGGTCGAATCAAAACCGGCGCAAGCTTGAAAAAGCTTGCGCCGGTTGATCGTGATCGCTGAAATCAGTAGACGAGGCCGGTACCCGTCGGCTTTTCGAGCGCCAGGGCAAGCGAGCGGTATTCGGCGCAATCGGTGCCGCAGATCTGGCCGATGCGGCTCAGGTGGTACTGCGCCTGATCGCGGTTGCCCTGTTCGAGCTGCCACAATCCGTAATACTGCCAGGTCCGCACGTGGTTGGGGTCGGCCTTCAGCGCGCGTTCATACCAGATCTGCGAGACCTTGTAGTCGCCGAGCTTGCGATAGGAATAGCCGATCAGATTGGCGACATCGGCGCGGTCGTCCTGGCCGAGCGCCTTCAACTGCTCGATGGCGGAAGCGTAGTCGTTGCGATCGTAGATCGTGGCGTAGGCCGTGCGATAGCCTTCGATGAACTTGGGATCGTCGACGCTGGAGCTCTTGTCGTTCTTCTTCTTCTTGTCCTTGGTCGAGTCGGTCGCCGGCGATGGGGAATCTCCGCCCGCGGCCTTGGCTGTGTTGACCATGGGCACTGCCACCAGCGCCATCGCGTAGATTGCAAGTGTCAAAAGCCGGATCGCAAATTTGGTCATGCGTCTCTCCTGGTGTCCGTTAGGGCAATCCTATACCGAAGCCCGCCGATTTGAACACCCGCCGCAACCAATCATTCCCGGGACATTTTCTTGGCGGTTTTGGGAATTTTTTGCGGACCACATTCGCGGCTGGCTCGTCGAACATGACCAAGATGTCATCCAGATGAATGAAGCCTGTTGCCGCGCTTCAGGGCGGGTTCAGCGCGCCGCGCTTAGGATCGCAGCATGATCGACGAGCCCGGCCATCCGACCGGCCACTCCGTGAGATCCCCTTGAGGAGGAGAATACCATGTTGAAGACAATTTCCGCAGCGTTGCTCGCTGTTTCCGTTCTCGCCGCTCCCGCGCTTGCGGCCGATACCGGCAAGACCGCGCAGGCGCCTGTTACCAAGTCTGCGCCGGTGAAGCAGAGCGCGCTGAACGCCAACGCCAAAATGGGCCGCCATCATGTCAGGCATGCCAGCCATCATCGCTTCCACAAGAAGATGGCCACGCACAAGGTGCATAAGTCACCGAAGATCGCAGCCAAGCACGTGACGCACCCCGCCAAGCGCGGCTGACACGCGATCCGCCGGGAGCGGGTTGACCCATCGCCCCGCCGCCCCCGTCGGATATCAGGTCCGGCCCACGCCGTGTCACCCCCACGGCGCTGGGCCGGCGCCGCTTCATGGAAAGCATCTGTACCGAGGCTGAAATGCAGATTCCCTTTCACCTGCGGAAGGTCTAGAACTTTTCTCCAGGCGTTGGATTTTTCGAAAGACGGGTTGCAGTTGGGGATATCGGCACAGCGTGTAGCGATCCTGATGCTGCCGATCGCGCTCGCGGCTTGTGCGGGCAGTGACGACAGCAGGCCCATCAGCTTTATGGGCAGCGGCGGTTCGACCGTTCAGCCGTTCCCGAACAATTACCGCTCCGAATTGCTCGCATTCATGCGAACCTATCTTAACAACCCGGTCGGCGTGCATGAGGCGGTCATGGCCGAGCCGGTACAACGCGACGTCAACGGCAAGATGCGTTTTGTCAGCTGCCTGCGCTTTGCCGCGCGCGAATCCGACGGCAGTTACCGCGAGGCTCAGGAGCGTGCGATTCTCTACGTCAATGGACGGCTCGACCGAATGATCGAGAAAGCCGCCGAGGTCTGCGCCGGCGCGGTCTATGCGCCGTTTCCCGAGCTGGAAAAAATGACGCGATAACGCATTATCGCGCAATCAAGTAACGCCTTTGCCATCTGCCCTCGTCGACTTGACGAATTTCCGCCGGATCGCTCGCACGGGAGGTCGGGACTTCGATCACATTTCAGCGAGCGTTGAACCTGAACGCCGCCTCGCCAGACACAGTAGCGGGCCGAGAAATGGCCGTTTTCCGCCATAAAAGCAGAAATCGCGCGGGAACCAGCGATGTTGTTGGAGTTCCATCACATTTTGAAACAAACCCATTTAGTCAACGCCACGAAGCAACCAAATTGGCGCCACGTTGTTTGATTGATGTCGATCTCGCCAACAATGGGGAACTCTTATGAAGAAACTTCTACTCGGTGCAGCCGCTTGTGTCGTGTTCGCGGCTCCCGCATTCGCAGCCGATCTTCCGGCGCGCACCTACACCAAAGCTCCGGCATATACGGCGCCCGCAGCGGTCTATAACTGGACCGGCTTCTACATCGGCGGCCATATTGGCGGTGCCTTCCCGGGCGACAACAGCCTGGAGAACAACAACGGCCGGTTCATGGGCGGCGTGCAGGGCGGCTTCGATTACCAGTTCGCGACCAACTGGGTGATTGGTGCCGAAGCCCAGTACAGCTGGCTTACCGGCAACAGCGGGAATGGCGTGCTGTTCCCGGCGGGTACTTTGGTCACCGCGAACACCGACCAGATCGGTTCGGTCACGGGTCGGTTTGGCTATACCTGGGGTCCGACGCTGCTCTACGCCAAGGGCGGTTATGCCTGGCGCGGCAATGACAACATCGGCGTCAGTGCCGGCGGCGTGCCGGTCGCCTTTTCGACCACTGGCGATCACAAGGACGGTTATACCGTTGGCGCCGGCCTCGAATACATGTTCGCGCCGAACTGGTCGGTCAAAGGCGAATACCAGTATTACAATTTCGGCAGCACCACCTTTACCGGTGGGACCCCCGAGATCATCGGCACCCGGTACCGGGATGATGAGCATACCGTCAAGCTGGGTATAAACTACCGCTTCGGTTGGGGTGGCCCGGTGGTCGCGAAGTACTGATCAGGAATCGGATCGACACCGAAAGGGCCGGCCTTGCGCCGGCCCTTTTTGTTGCGCTGCCGGGGTCGGCTTCCCTTCACGTTAGGTCGGCGCCGGGGCCGGAGGGCTTCTGCAATCCCGAAATCTGGTGCAAAGAGCAATCGAGCGGCCGCGGGAACCGGCCGCGCGAGGGGCGCGATCGGTGCTGGAAAGAAGCTACGGGGAGGGGAGCCCAATAGTGCCGATGGGTCGGCCCCGACACGATACGCCCTATCGTGCCGACATCGACGGCCTGCGCGCGGTCTCGATCCTCCTGGTGGTGGGATATCACGCGCAGCCCTGGCTGGTTCCGGGCGGGTTTGTCGGGGTCGATATCTTCTTCGTCATTTCCGGCTTCCTGATCACCCGGATCATTCTCACCCAGGCAAGCGCCGGCACTTTCTCATCGCTGGAATTCTACGCTCGCCGTGTCAGGCGGATATTTCCGGCGCTCATCGTCGTGCTGGCCGTCACCTACCTGATCGGCTGGTTTGTGCTTCTGCCGGACGGATTTGCCTTGCTCGGCCGCTCGACCGCAGCCGGCGTGGCGTTTGTTTCGAATCTGTTTCAGCTCGGGCAGACCGGGTATTTTGCGCCGGATGCGGCCGAAAATCCGCTCCTGCACCTTTGGTCGCTGGGGATCGAGGAACAGTTCTACATCTTCTGGCCGCCGCTTCTGGTGCTGATGTTCGGTTCGAAACACCGGCGCGTCTGGATGGCGGCAATCGCGGCTGCCTCGTTCGGCGTCAGCCTGCTGATCTTCCTCGGCTACAAGGAGTGGTCGTTCTATTCACCGATATCGCGGGCGTGGGAATTATTGGCCGGCGGCATCGTCGCCAACCGGCTCGTCGACCTTCCCGAAGGGCAAACGCGAGGTTTTCCGCAGGCGGACAACCTCAAGGCGGCGATCGGCGTCGCAGCGATCGCCGTTGCCGCGATTGCGCTCAACAAGGACAGCCTGTTTCCCGGCGCCTATGCGTTGCTGCCGGTGCTTGGCGCGGTGCTGATCATCATCGCGCCGAATTCGGCCGTGAACAGGATTTTGCTGTCGAGCCGGCCGATGGTTCTGATCGGATTGATCAGCTATCCGCTTTATCTCTGGCACTGGCCGCTGTTGTCGTATCTCGCGATCATGCGAAACGGCGTTCCGAACGTCGTGGAGATTTGGGCGGCGGTCATTGTCGCGGTCGTCCTGTCCTGGCTGACATTCCGCTTCGTCGAAATCCCGCTGCGCCGAAATCCCAATGCCGTTCCGCGACTGTCCTTCGCATTGTTCGCGGTCGGCGTCGCAGGAATCGTCACGGCTGCCGGCGCCGGCTTTGGCTTCCGTTTTCCAGCTGAAATTCGCGACATCGCGATGCTTTCGCCGCAGAATAATGCCGGATTCCGCGACAGATGTTTCCTGGAGGCGCCGGGTGCGAGGCTCGATGCGAACTGCATCGAGCCGGGCAACAAGCCGCTTTTGTTTTTGTGGGGGGATTCCAACGCGGCCGCGCTTTTTCCCGGACTGAAGAAGGCGGAGGAGACGATCCCGTTCCGGCTGGCCCATTTTGCAGGCCCGGGCTGCGCGCCGATCCTTTCCGCCAATGTCAATTGCGACGCGGTCAACGATCTGGTGTTTGGTTTCGTCAAGTCATCGCATCCCCAGATCGTTCTGCTGCACGCGATGTGGGACCGGACCCATGATCTCGACAAGCTCGGTGAAACCGTCAGGCAATTGAAGGCCCTCAACATCCCGCGCATCGTCATCCTGGGGCCGGTGCCGCTTTGGAAGCGGACGCTTCCGCTTGCGTTGGTGAATACCTACCGGCTTCGGCATGTGATCGCCGACAGGATCGCGTCGGGGGTCACGGGGGCGGGAAGCGACGAACAGATGCGCAGCTTCAGCCAGGCGGCCGGCGTCGAATATATCTCGGCATGGCGTGCGCTCTGCGACGGCGACGGATGCCTGACCCGGGTCGGCCCGACAGCGGATGACGTGGTTACGACCGATATTGTGCATTTGTCGAACGCCGGCTCGAAGTTCCTGATCGAAAAGATCGAAGGAAGCCTCTTCCACCCCTAGCGGGATTTTTTTCCGGCGGCGCCGGTCCGGGACGATGGGCTGGCGCCTGCCTGGTCGGCTTTGGGCCGCGACTTTGGCCAACGGCGTGGGGTGGTCGCCGTTGTCGGCGGACTGAAAAAAATAATTTTCCTCCGTCGTGAAACTTTCGCGCGCGATCGGCTATTATGGTTGCGTCGGCTGGTGGACAATAAACATGCGCGTTCTGACGTTAGTGTTGGTTTTTTCCGCGATCGCGTTGCCGTGCCGGGCACAAACCGTGCTGAAATCCGAACCCCTGCTGCTTGCGCCCTATGCGGTTGCCTTTGTGCAGGACGCCGCATGTCCGCACGGGATGGTCCTCAAGGTCACCGGGGCGATCAGGGGACTTCATCGCCGGAAAGTCTGCGTGACACTCGCCGCCGAGCAGGCATCGCTGGCGGTGGCGACGCCTTAGAACTCACCCCCACAGCTCAAGGCTTGATCGGAGCGCTCGCCGG
>JBKQRS010000621.1:0-8507 GCA_052143915.1 Bradyrhizobium sp. | reverse complement strand
TACCGGGTCCTTATTCGCATTCGCAGGCCCGACGAGAACTACAATCGCAGCCAGCAAACCAACGAGCGAAGCGATGCAAAGAGCGAACAGGAATGTCGTTCTGGTTGTCATAGCTGTCCTCCCTAGTACGGCCCGATCTGGTCGGCGATCCGCGGCCGCAGGATCTCAGGCTGACTCAGCGAGGAGTCCGGCGGCGACTGAACGAAGACCTCCTTACGGCCCCACATGATGTACTCGTTCTCGATCCGATCATTTTTCATGCTGATGTCGCTCCAGCCGACGCCGTCGTAGAAATCGCCGGGGTCGGCGCGGATCATCGGCTTGGTGAGCTTGGGCACGCCCTCAGGGGCGTAGGGCCAGGGCCAGGAGGTGGCGAGCATGCCGATCGACCGCATGGTGCCGATCTCGTTATAGAGCACCTGATGGACGTGACCATGGATATTGGTGACGTTGGTATAAGGCTTGAGCACTTCGTTGACTTCGCGCCAGTCGCGTACCCAGAAGTTCCAAGGTGGATAGTACTCGTAGAGCGGATTGTGGCTGAAGATGACGACCGGCCTGGCCTTATCCCAGTCGGCAAGTGTCTTCTGCACCCAGTCGAGCTGGTCACGGCCCACACCGGCCCACGGTCCGGCGACGCTGCCGTCGAGGGTCGCCATGTGGTCCATGCGCTCTTCGGGGGTCATCTTCCGCACTGTCCAATAATCGGGACCACGGGTGACCGTGTCGAGCCCGATAAAGCGCACCCCCTTGTGATCAAAGGTCCAGTTGGGCTTGTCGAAGAGCTGTTTCCACTTCGCGCCCATGTCGTAGTACCAGTCGTGCTCACCCGGGATGAAGACCTTCCGAATTTTCACTTCGTTCAGGATCTCAACCCCGAGTTCGAGCTCATTGGCTCTGCCGAGCTGGGCCAGATCGCCGCCGAAGATCATGAAGTCGGCCGGCGGGTTCATGGCCTGGACTTCCCTCGCAGCACGCTGCACCTTCTCGACGAAGCGCGTGTTGACAGATTTCGGATAGAGGTGGGTGTCGGAAACCCACGCAAACTTGAAGGGCGGCTCGGCAGCGTAAGCGACATCTATGGTGTTAAGCAGCGGCCACCATCCAAACGTCTGAGCGACAGTAGCTGCGCCGGTCAAACAGGTCTTGTGGACGAAAGTGCGCCGGGTGATCCGGAGTGATGGATCGGGGCGCACCCCGGGCTGTTGGAGCACCGCCGCCAACTCGCGCCGTTCACGGTCAAGCTCGGACATAGGTCACCTCCTCCCGATACGTTGTTCCTCTCTGTGATTCTTTGTGATTCTTTGAGCTCCGTTTTGTCGGATCTTGCTGTTTTGTTTCGCATTGGCCACGTGTAGCCGACCACCGCCGGTCGAAAAAGGCGACCTATTTCTTCTTCAATTCGATCGTGAGAGTTGTTGGCTTGCCGCCCTCGACGGTGACGGGCTGCTGAACGGGACCAGTAAGGGATTGGATCGCTACCAGCGTGTATTTCCCAGGCGGCACGTCGGTGATGCTGAACTTGCCATCGGCGCCGGTGATTGCGTAGTAGGGGTTGTCGACGACATAAATCCAACCTTCCATCCAGCCGTGCGCGTCGCAGTCGATACGCACAGAGCCTGCTCGCGTCAGCTCCGTGGGAATTCGCTGCCCCTGGTTCGGCAACGCCATGTTGAAGGCGGTGCGGTTCCCGTAATAGCCGTGGGTGTTGTGCAGTACCGGGTCGTCGTTCACGACGTCCAGGGGACCCGCACGGATCACCTGAACCTCAGGCTCGAAACGGCATTTGCGATTGTCGAGTTCGGGCGTCTTGCCAGCTGCCGGCCATGCTTTTCCCTTGGCCACCTCGACTAGATACACGACCGCGTTCTGGACGCCCTTGTCGGGCCCAACCTCGATCAGCGGCTCCTCGCGGATGCCGCCACACACCTCGACATCCTTGTTCGGGATGACCTTCCTCGTCGGCACCACGTCGTTAAAAACGACCTTGCCGACGATCGTTCCCCCGCCCGTGACCGGGCCCGCTTCGTAGGCTTGCGCAGGTAGAGCCATCGTCGCCGCGAAGATGAACGCGAACAACCCGCTGATCATTTCGCCGATGATCATTTCAAAGATTTTCATCAACGGCACTCCCCTTCGAAAATTTCATGGCGAGAATGCTCTCTAATTCGAACACGAATCTGACGGAAACGAAAATCAGCAATTCTTAAGTGAGCGATAAGGAGAGCAGCGCTTCTGAACTTACCGATAATAGCGCCGCGGTGCCAAACCCGCTAAGTTAGCAGTCGAAATGGTGCGGAGATTGCTCAGTTGCGGACCCTTTCCAGCATCGTTCTCTCTGCAGCACTGATCATGTGCCACCCGTCGGCAACGCGGGCTGCTACGCCGCCCGTGACGGTCGGCGGCAGTTTCGCGCTCACGGCACCTGACGGCACAGCGGTCACCGATCAGACCTACCGTGGGAAGTGGCTGCTGGTCTATTTCGGGTACACCTCCTGTCCTAACACCTGCTCGACGGCTCTTCTCGAAATCGCCAAAGCCCTCGAGACGCTCGGCCCCGGCGCCGCCGAATTACAACCAATCTTCATCACCGTCGATCCGCAGCGCGACACGCTCGAAGTGATAGCGGAGTACACTCGATCCTTTGATCCACGGATCATCGGTCTCGTCGGTAGTTCCCAGCAGACCGCCGCGGTTGCCAAGGAATACGGAGCCTATTATGTCCGCCACAGCACCGGACCTGGCGCCGAGGACTATGTCATCGACCACAGTTCCTATCTCTATCTGATGGACCCCAGCGGGCAATTCGTGCACGCCTTCAACTTCGACACGGCGGGCGAAAGCATTGGCGATGCGCTGCGCCAACTTATGGCGCGATATCGCGAACGAGAAAGCCATTCAGGTCTGGCGGGGCAGATGGGGAGATAACGACGAGACATGACAGAGGTCGTTGCGGGGACTATCCGACACCCGCCACGGCCCTGAGGGAGGCCGACACGTGAATTACGATCGCTTTTTTTCGGACGCGATTTCGCGGCTGTGGAACGAGCGGCGCTACCGCGTTTTCGCAGACCTCGAGCGCGTTGCGGGCCGATTTCCCCGGGCGATCTGGCACTCCCCGCAAGGTCCGCGTGATATCGTGATCTGGTGCTCCAACGACTACCTCGGCATGGGCCAGCACCCGAATGTCATCGACGCCATGGCCGAGACTGCGACCAGAATGGGTACGGGAGCCGGTGGGACGCGAAACATTTCCGGCACGAATCATCCGCTGGTCGAGCTCGAGAGGGAGCTCGCAGATCTACACGCCAAGGAGGCGGCGCTGGTCTTCACGTCGGGCTACGTCTCGAACCACACCGGCATCTCGACCATCGGAAGGTTGATCCCCAACTGCCTGATCCTATCGGACGCCATGAACCACAACTCGATGATCGAGGGCATCCGGCATGCGGGAAGCGAGAGGAAGATTTGGCGGCACAACGATGTCGATCATCTCGAGACATTGTTGCAGGCCGTCCGGCCGGATCGGCCGAAGTTGATCATCTTCGAGGGCCTGTATTCGATGGACGGTGACGTCGCCCCGATCCGACGCATCTGCGACCTTTCCGAGCGATACGGTGCCATGACCTATCTCGATGAAGTCCATGCGGTCGGGATGTACGGCCCGCGGGGCGCCGGAGTCGCTGCGCGCGACGGCGTCATGGACCGGATCGACGTGATCGAAGGCACCCTCGCCAAGGCCTTCGGGTGCCTCGGGGGCTACATCGCCGGAAGCGCGCCGCTCATCGATGCTGTTCGCTCGTACGCCCCTGGTTTCATCTTCACCACGGCGTTACCACCGGCAATCTGCGCCGCCGCCACTGCGGCAATCCGCCACCTCAAGTCCTCGCAGTGGGAGCGCGAACGACATCAGCATCGTGCTGCCCGGGTGAAGCGCGTGCTGAGTGCAGCGGCGCTTCCGATCATGCTGAGCGATACTCACATCGTACCGGTGGTCGTCGGCGATCCGGAGAGATGCAAGGCCGCGAGCGACCTTTTGCTCAGCGAGCATCGCATCTATATCCAGCCGATCAATTATCCGACCGTGCCAAAGGGAACGGAGCGCCTGCGCATCACGCCGACGCCCTGCCACGACGACCTCATGATCGATCAGCTCGCCGAGGCGCTCCTCGACGTTTGGGACCGGCTTGAGCTGCCGCTCAAGGACCGAGCAATCGCGGGAGAATGACGCCTGTCCCCCCGCACCGAAGGGGGACTGCGAGGCGGCGGCTCAAATCAATCGTCCTTGCGCTTGAGCCGCGCCGCGCGCCCGTCTGAGCCAGAGATCATCAGCCGAACACATCCTCGGTGAATGCGGCATACCAGCCGTCCGCCTCGCGCACCATGCGTCGGCGAGTCTCGGCGGTCTCACCCACTTTGCTCAAGAAGAGGTCGCTGATCTTGATCGCACCGGTTGCGGCCTGATAGCCGATGGCGCTGCTCATTGCGTCATCGGGGGCAACGATCGTGAAGCATGAGTTTAACAAGTGAGGCGGAAAGCGCTCGGATCCGGTGAGTGAAGCAGCGATGGCGAAGGCACAAACCTTGGCCTGACTATTGGACGCAAAGGCCGATTTTGACATCTCGCCGGCGCTGGCCGCATCGCCTACGACATGGATTCCCGGCTGCAACTTCGACTCGAATGTCATTGGATCGATCGGACACCAACCCGACTGATCCGCGAGGCCCGCCTGCTGCGCCAGTTGGCCGGCCATTTGTGGCGGGATGACATTCGCAACGGCGGCTCTGAAAGTGTCACCCGCCGTTTTGACTGATCGGCCCTTCACGTCGACTGCCTTGATCCCGCCGGTGAATTGGGCCGGTAGCCACTCGATCATTCCCGGATAGTGGCGGCTCCACGCATCCTGGAAGAGTTCCTGTCCGAAGAAATTGTCCTTCGCGTCGAGGATCAGGATTTTCGCGCGCGGCTTGTATTGCTTGAAATAATAAGCGACCAACGAAGCGCGTTCATAGGGGCCGGGCGGACAGCGGAACGGGTTGGGTGGAGCAACGAGCACAAAAACACCACCATCCTCCATGCTTTCCAGTTGCTGTCGCAGCAGCATGGTCTGCGGCCCGGCCGTCCAGGCGTGCGGGAGGGTTTGCGTTGCGGCCTCGTCGTACCCCTCGATCGCGCCGTATTTGAAGGCGATGCCTGGAGCGACGACGAGACGGTCGTATGGCAGCCTGGCGCCGCTTTCAAGTCCGACAGTCTTTGCCACCGGATCGATAATCGTCGCCGAATCATGGACGATGCTGATGCCATATCGCTGCGCGAGCCCCTCATAGCCATGAATGAGCGACTCGAACGAGCGAAGTCCAGCGAGATAAAGGCTGCTGAAGAAGCAGGTCGTATAATGCTGTTTGGGCTCAATTAGTGTCACGTCGACCGTTGCGGTACTCATGGCCAAGTACTTGGCAACGGTCGCACCGCCGACGCCGCCGCCGATCACGACGATTCGCGCCTTGGCCTCGCCGCTCACGGCGCGTGGGGTAAGCGCCGTGAGGCAGGTCGCCCCCGCAATGCAGCTGAATTCGCGACGCGTCCAGCAGCTCATGGTCGCTCAGTTTCCTTTCGTTGCGCGGCGAGATAGTGGACCACGGTCGCAATCTCCTCGCTACTGAGCGAAAGGGCGACGGTGTGCATGATCGAACGCTTGCCCGATTTGATGGCCTGCAATGCGTCAGCAAGTTTCTCCTCGTCCAGTCCAATGATCGACGGAATTCCCTTGTCACGGCCATCAAGGCGATGGCATGCGGCGCAAATCGCGGCGAGCTGGGCGCCTCGATTGTTGTCTGCCGCCAAGCTTTCATAGGTAATGGGAAAGACCGGGGTTGCACAAATCAGGAGCGCAATGAACGCGCGCGCAACCGGCGCGTTTCCGTCGCAACGACATTTTGCACTCATGCGGCCTGCCTCTCGGCATTAAAGGAAGCAGCAGAAATCACAGGCGGTGCCGGCATCAACTGACCACAAGGTTGTGCGCCAACCAGTATCCGGCGCCACCGTCCTCTTCCCATATGAATTCGAGCCGACCGCTCTCTGTCGCCCGCAAGTAAAATTCGACATAGGGGTTGGCGGCGACCGCTTCGTGGAAATCGACCTTGAACACCACGACGTCGTTGTAGCGGCAGGCGAACTTATTGATGATCTTGCGCGGGATGACGTTGCCTTGGTCATCGTGCCGCAGGCCAGTCTCCATCTGGTGGCTAATCAGGGCTTTGACCTGAAAGATTTCGCCCCTCGACGCAGCGCTTGGCACTTGCACACGCGGTACCGGAGTAAACATTCTCCGCCTCCTGCCGGGATGTCAGATGCAGCCGTTGGTGGCGACCTCCACCCACGCCTTGGCCGTCAGTAGCGCGCCGTCGTTCATTTCGGCTACTGCCAGGATATATTGCTGTTCGGCGATGCGAATGCGCGTCGACACGCGGGGTTCACTGCGCCGAGGGGAGAAATAAAAGGTGGCGACGTCGATGATCGGGTTCCGCGGCGCCAACACGCGGGCACACCTCACATGGTCGGTTTCAATCATTGGGCTGTCGATATCGAGCGCCAGGGGCACACTATAGCCGTTCGGAAACACCGACGGCATCGCCAGGTGAACGCGATCCGATTCTGTGGGAATCTTTCCGGTCAACTGCTGGATCAGCTTCACATCATCGTCGATCGCGAGCGCGCTCGGCAGCGAGACGAGGCTGGCGCCCGCAAAGCCCGCACCCCCCACACAGGCGGCCGTCAACAGGGCACGGCGCGTCAAACTTATCGTCGCGGTGTTTTCAACCATGCAAACCTTCCTGACGTCAGGCGACGCATGGGCGGCGGCAAATTATCTACCGGCGGATGTGCCACGAGGGCACATCAATCCGGTAGCTCCCCGGTAACGGTCGTACGGCTACCACTCAGGCGACCAAAGAAACGCCCTTGGAACCGTTGCGCGCTCTTTCAGAATCCGACAGAGTTTGTAGGTTGTAAATTTATACGCTGGCGCCGGCTGCGTAAAGAATTGGCGCGCATATCCGTGCGCGCCGTCGGGTTGTTCCTTATGGCGGCGATAAGAGAGATTGATGTCGAGGCTTTCCTTCGAACGCGGCTCCGCACTATCGTCGGGGGAGCATAGCGCGTCGTTTGGCCAGGGATTCCACAATTTAGGTCAGGGTCCCGCGGGAGCCTGAAAGCAAAGACTTGCTTGAGGAGGAACAAATGAGTGTCAAGGAAGTCAAATTCTCGGTCGAAGCTCGCGACAAGATGCTGCGCGGCGTCGACGTGCTCGCCAATGCGGTGAAGGTGACGCTTGGGCCGAAGGGTCGCAACGTAGTGCTCGACAAGTCGTTCGGCGCCCCCCGCATCACCAAGGACGGCGTCACCGTCGCCAAGGAAATCGAGCTTGAAGACAAGTTCGAGAACATGGGCGCGCAGATGGTGCGGGAAGTTGCGTCCAGGACCTCGTACCAGGTGGGAGATGGCACGACTACCGCAACCGTGCTCGCCCAAGCAATCCTCAAGGAGGGAGCCAAGGCGGTGGCCGCGGGGATGAACCCGATGGACCTCAAGCGCGGCGTGGATCTTGCCGTGGAATCGATTGTCGCGGACCTGAAGAAGAATTCAAAACCAGTAATATCAAACGAGGAGATCGCCCAAATTGGCGGGATCTCGGCTAACGGTGACGCCGAAATCGGACGCCTTATTGCCAACGCGATGAAGAAGGTCGGCAACGACGGCGTGATCACGGTCGAAGAAGCGAGATCGCTCGAGACCGAACTCGAAGTGGTCGAAGGCATGCAGTTCGACCGCGGCTACATATCGCCATATTTCGTAACCAATGCCGACAGGATGCGCGTCGAGCTGGAAGACCCCTATCTGCTGATCTGTGAAAAAAAGCTATCCGCGCTGCAAGAATTGTTGCCGTTGCTCGAAGCGGTGGTGAAGACGGCAAAGCCGTTGCTCATTGTTGCCGACGACGTCGAAGGCGAAGTGCTGGCGACACTTGTCGTCAATAAGCTGCGCGGCGGACTGAAGGTCGCGGCGGTGAAGGCACCGGGCTTCGGTGATCGCCGCAAGGCAATGCTGGAGGATCTCGCCGTTCTCACCGGCGGCACGGTGATCTCCGAAGATCTCGGCATCAAGCTGGAAAACGTGACGATCAACACGCTCGGCCGCGCCAAGACGGTAATAATCGAGAAGGAGAACACCACGATCGTCAAGGGTGCCGGCAGGAAGGCCGGCATCGAGGCACGGATTGCCGAGATCAAGGCACAGATCGAGGAGACGACCTCGGACTATGATCGGGAGAAGTTGCAGGAACGGCTCGGCAAGCTCGCGGGCGGCGTTGCGGTGATCCGGGTCGGCGGCGCCACCGAGGTTGAGGTGAGGGAGCGTAAGGACCGCTTCGACGACGCGCTTCATGCGACGCGCGCCGCGGTCGAGGAAGGCATCCTGCCCGGCGGCGGCGTCGCCTTGCTTCGCT
>JBKQRS010000620.1:0-21864 GCA_052143915.1 Bradyrhizobium sp. | reverse complement strand
GGATTCGAACCTGCGACCCCTGCGTCCCGAACGCAGTGCTCTACCGGGCTGAGCCACACTCCGACAAGAAGGCGGCTTATAGCCTTGGCTTTCGCACACCGCAAGAAGCGGAATTGAGGACTTTAATTCCCGTGAATGTGGGGCTGAAAACGCTGATTCTGCCGGCCGACGAGGCCGCGGTGGCAAGAGCCGCGCGTTGCCTCGCAGAAGGCGGCCTGGTGGCGTTCCCGACCGAGACCGTCTATGGCCTCGGCGCCGATGCCACCAACCCTGCGGCGATTGCACGGCTCTACGAGGCCAAGGGCCGGCCCTCGTTCAATCCCTTGATCGCCCATGTCGGAGATATCGCCGCTGCCATGCGGATTGCCCGTTTCGACGCGACCGCGACCAGGCTGGCCGAGGCGTTCTGGCCGGGACCGCTGACGCTGGTGCTGCCCAGGACAAACGACTGCGCCGTTGCGGATCTCGCGACCGCAGGCCTCGATACCATCGCGGTCCGGGTTCCCGCCCACCCCGTCGCGCGGGCCATCCTGCGCGCCTTTGGAGGCCCGGTGGTGGCGCCCTCGGCCAATTTGTCGGGGCATGTCTCGCCGACATCAGCGGCCCACGTGCAGAGCGACCTTACGGGGCGGATCGACCTGATCATCGATGGTGGCGCCGTTGCGGTCGGGGTCGAATCCACCATCGTCGGGTGCCTCAAAGGCCCGATGTTGTTGCGGCCGGGCGGGCTGCCGCGCGGCGAGATCGAGCGCGTGCTGGGCCGGCCTCTGGCGCGACCGCCGGAAGATGCCGGCAACGAGACCGGCCAGCCGCTGGCGCCGGGCATGCTGGCATCGCATTATGCGCCGCGCACCGCCGTACGGCTCAATGCTGAAAGGGTCGAGGCCGGCGAGGCGCTGCTGGCGTTTGGGCCCAATGCAGTGCCGGGAGTTGACGCGGCAACCGCAGTGATGAATTTATCCGCGCGCGGCGATCTCGCGGAAGCCGCCGCCAATCTTTTCGGGTACCTTCGCACGCTCGATACCAAGGGCGCGCGCGCCATCGCGGTCATGCCGGTCCCGCATCAGGGGCTCGGCGAAGCGATCAACGACCGGCTGCGTCGCGCCGCGGTGGGGCGATAAGACAACAAGCAAGCGCAAGAGCAAATTGGCGCAAGAGACTTGAGATGAATATCGTTCAGCCCGCAGCCTCCCCGCTTCCATCCGAACTGATCGCGCGATTCCGCGCCATCGTCGGCGACAAATACGCGGTCACCGAGACGGCCGACATCGCGCCCTACGTCACCGAAGAGCGCGGACTGTTCCATGGACGATCGCCTTTGGTGTTGCGGCCGGGTTCGACGGCCGAAGTCGCCGCCATCTGCAAGCTCGCCACCGAGCATAAGATCGCGCTGGTGCCGCAGGGCGGCAATACCGGCCTGGTCGGCGGCCAGACCCCGCATAATGGCGAGGTGGTCGTCTCGACGCGGCGGCTCGACAAAATCCGCGACATCGACACCGCGTCCAACACCATGACCTGCGAATCCGGCGTGGTGCTGCAGGTCGCGCAGCAAAAGGCCTCCGAAGTGGACCGGCTGTTTCCGCTGTCGCTGGGCGCGGAAGGAAGCTGCACCATCGGCGGCAACCTCTCCACCAATGCCGGGGGCACGGCGGCGCTGGCCTATGGCGTGGCGCGCGAGATGGCGATCGGGCTGGAGGTGGTGCTGGCGGACGGACGAATTCTCAATGGCCTGTCGAAGCTGAAGAAGGACAATACCGGCTACGATCTGCGCAACCTCTTCATCGGCGCGGAGGGTACGCTCGGCATCATCACCGCGGCAACGCTAAGACTGTTTCCGAAACCGCGCGCGGTGGAAACCGCCTTCGTCGGCCTCAAATCATCGGCGGACGCGCTGAAGCTGCTGTCGATTGCCCAGAACGAGGCCGCCGCCAGTCTCACCAGCTTTGAATTGCTGTCCGACATCGCCGTCGATTTCAGCGTACGTCACGGCATCGACATCCGCGATCCCTTAGGCAGCCCGCATCGATGGTATGTGCTGATGGAACTGTCATCCTCGCGCGATGACGCCCGTGCCACGCTGGAATCAATCCTGGCGCAAGGAATGGATCAGGGCATCGTCGATGACGCCGTGATCGCGGCGAATTTGAGCCAGCGCAGCACATTCTGGAAACTGCGCGATGAGATGTCCGCGGCGCAGAAGCCGGAAGGCGGCTCGATCAAGCATGACATTTCCGTGCCGGTCGCAGCTGTCCCCGATTTCATCGAACAAGCCAATGCGGCTGTCGTCAAACTGATTCCGGGCGCACGGCCGGTGCCGTTCGGCCATCTCGGCGACGGCAACATCCACTACAATGTCAGCCAGCCGCTGGGGGCCGACACCACGGATTTCCTGGGGAGATGGCACGCGGTCAACGCGGTGGTGTTCGACATCGTGCTGCGGATGGGCGGATCGATTTCCGCCGAGCATGGCATCGGCGTGCTCAAGCGCGACGAACTGCCCGACGTCAAGGACAAGGTTGCCATCGAACTGATGCGTTCGATCAAGGCTGTGCTCGATCCGCAGGGGATCATGAACCCAGGCAAGGTGCTGTGAACGCACCGCCGGCAATGCCCGAAGCTGCGCTCGCCGTCGCCCCGATCGAGGATGCCGACATCGAAGCCGTGATCGCGCTGTGGCAGCGCTGCGGACTGACCCGTCCCTGGAATGATCCCGCGGCAGATATCGCGCTGGCGCGGCGCGGGCCGAATGCGACGATCCTGGTCGGTCGCGACGCAAACGCGATCGCCGCATCCGTGCTGGTCGGCCATGACGGCCATCGCGGCTGGGTCTACTATGTCGCGGTAGGCCCCGAACATCGCCAGAAAGGTTATGGCCGGGCGATCATGAACGCGGCGGAGGATTGGCTGCGTCGGGCCAGCATCGAAAAACTGCAATTGATGGTGCGGCCTGGCAACGAGGCGGTGAAAACTTTCTATGAATCCATCGGCTACGGCGAGCAGCCACGGCTGATTTTCGCCAAATGGCTCGACGGCCGCGAACTAACACCGTAATCAGGGATCAGCAGGCGTGTCATGACCGTCTCCGACCGTATCCGCGTCAAGAACGTCCGCGTGCTGTCCAACAATTACGCCACGCTGAGGGACACCACTTTCGAATGGCGGCGCGCCAACGGCGAATGGCAGACGCAGACGCGCGAGACCTTCGACCGCGGCAATGCCGCAACGCTGTTGCCCTATAATCTCAAGCAGCGCACGGTGGTACTGGTGCGGCAGTTTCGTTATCCGGCCTACGTCAACGGTTACGACGATCTTCTGATCGAGGCTGCGGCGGGGCTGTTGGATAACGAAACTCCTGAAGCGCGGATTCGCGCCGAGGCGGAAGAGGAAACCGGCTATCGGCTCGGCGATATCAGAAAAATATTCGAAGCCTTCATGAGCCCCGGCGCGGTGACCGAAAAACTGCACTTCTTCGTTGCGGAATATGAACCCGCAATGAGAATCGGAAGCGGCGGCGGCATCGCTGCCGAGGGAGAGGACATTGAGGTGCTGGAACTGCCGATCGATCAGGCACTCGACATGATCAGCGACGGCCGCATCGCGGATGCCAAGACCATCATGCTATTACAATACGCAGCTCTGAATATTTTCCGGTGAAGCCCACCGGCTAAGGACGCCGTGGCTCGCCCTATAGATTGACACCCCGCCAGGCTGCGGCCAGATTGAACAGCATGCGCATCGCTCTCATCCACGCCCTGAAACACTCGATCGTGCCGATCGAGGCCTCGTTCGCCCGGCTTTGGCCGGACGCAAGCCTGATGAATTTGCTCGACGACAGCCTGTCGGCCGACGTGGCGCGTGATGGCCGCCTCACGTCAGCGATGACCGATCGTTTCCTGACGCTTGGACGTTATGCGGCCTCCACCGGCGCTGATGCGATCCTCTTCACTTGCTCGGCCTTCGGCCCCTGCATCGAGGCCGTCGCGCGCGAGCAGGCGCCGATGCCGGTGCTCAAGCCGAACCAGGCGATGATCGAGCGGGCGGCCGCGCGCGGCCACAGGATCGGTTTGCTCTCGACGTTCGCGCCGACGCTGCAGTCGATGCCGCGGGAATTTCCGAGTTCCGTCCAGATCGTGCCGAAGCTCGCGGAAGGGGCGCTTGCGGCGCTCGATCGCGGCGAGCGCGCCGAACATGATCGCCTGGTCGCACAGGCCTCACGCGATTTGCGCGACTGTGACCTGATTGCGCTCGCGCAATACAGCATGGCGCCCGCGGCAGCGCTGGTCGCCGAGGCCACGAACCTTCCGGTCCTCACGACGCCGGACAGCGCGGTTAGGAAGCTGAAGGAACTGCTCGCGGTTACGAATTAAAATAGTGACCCCTGCCCGCTGTCATCCGGCGGCACCGGCGCAGGTTTGCGCGCGCTCACCTTCTTCACCGGTTTCGGCGCTTCCGCCGCGCGCTCTTCCGCCGTGATCGGCAGGATCAATTGCGCGTCATCATTGGCGACGCGGTTGACCCTTGTGGAGACCTCATGCCAGACGAACTCGCCTTCGCCAGGTCCGCTCAACAGGGTCATCACCGCGTCCACGTCGTGGCTGTTGCAATCGAGCCAGCGCTCGAAATCCCCCGCGCCGATCGTCACGGGCACGCGGTGATGAAGCACTGCAAGATCGGCGCTCGCAGCCGCGGTGACGATCGCCACCGTATCAAGCTCCTCGCCGTTGGGACCGATCCAGGTTTCGGCAAGTCCCGCAAGCCCGATCGGAGCGCCATCGCGGCGATGGATGAAATAGGGCCGCTTGCGCTGTCCGGAACCCTGCCATTCATAATAACCGTCCGCCGGGATCAGGCAGCGCCGCCGCTTGATCGCATTCTTGAAGGCGGGCTTTTCCCTGACCGTCTCCGCACGCGCATTGATCAGGAGCGAAAATTTACGGGGATCCTTCACCCAGGCAGGCAGCAGGCCCCAGCGCATCAGACGAAAATGCCGGACGCCGTTTTCGATGATTACTACAGGTATTGGTTGAGTCGAAGCGATATTAAACCGCGGCGGGAAATTTGGCTGTTCCGCATAGCCAAAAATCCTCCGCAAGGCCTCCGGCGGCGACGTGATTACGAAGCGTCCACACATTCTGTTATCCACTCACGCATAATATTCAGCAGCCTTTAACCCCAACCGTTAACACTGCGGCAGATGACCTCGGCTTCAAACCCCGCGCGATCCGCCACCCAGCCGGGCCTTGATCAGGCACGGGCGGCCCAATTGCGCGCGGCCAACATCAATCCCCGCACTGGGCTCGCCACCGACTATCTGAACCATTTCAACGAAGCCATCATGCTGCTCGAAATGGTTCCGGATATGCCGGAATGCGCCGAGGATTTCCTTGGCTGGCAGCCGCTGTCCTATGCCGAACATTTCACGGCCTCCAATTTCAAGGCGCGGGATCTTGCGATCGAAGCCTATGAATCCGCCGACGCCGGGATCCGCGCCTCTTTCGACAATATCACCAGTGCCATGACCTCGATCCTCACTGCGGTAGGCGCGGCGATGCGCGAAGCCCGCCAGGACAAGACCCGCGCCACGCTGGCTGAACAGGCCACCGGCTGGGTCAAGCCGCTGGTGATGCAGGCCGGCGGCATCATCAACGGCGACATCGAGGCCGACGTCGACTACATCATGACGCATTGATGGCCAGGGGCTATTCTATCCTTTTCGGGATCATGCCTTGGTTTCCTCCGTGCAGCCCTCCTATCCCCAATTGGCCGTCAGCGCCGCGATCTTTCGCGATGGCAAGATCCTTCTGGTGCGCCGCGCGCGATCGCCGGCCAAGGGCTTTTATTCGCTGCCGGGCGGCCGGGTCGAGTTTGGCGAAACCCTCCACGCCGCCCTGCATCGTGAAGTCGACGAGGAAACCGCGCTGAAAATCGAGATCGTCGACCTCGCCGCATGGCGCGAGGTCGTGCCGGGAACCAGCGGCGGCGGGCATTATCTGATCATGTCGTTCGCGGCGCGCTGGACCTCCGGCGAGCCGATCCTGAACGACGAACTCGATGATTACAAATGGCTCGCGCCGGATGCCCTTGGCGAGCTCAAGGTCACCGGCGGGCTGCAGGAGGTCATCCTGTCGGCCCGGCGCCTGCTCGGGGCCTGATCCCTGGTCTTTCGGGCGCGCCCGGCGCCTTGCTTCCAGCGCATTGAAAAGGCATATCGTGCGGGCCCATGCCCAAATATGTCCTGGCCGCTCTCATCGTCTTCTCGTGCCTTTCCGGTCCTGCGCGGGCCCAGGATGCGCCCGCGCCGTTCGACGGCGACCTGCAGCGGCTGGCCGAAATTCTCGGCACCCTGCACTACCTCAGGGGGATTTGCGGCAGCAATGAAGGCGGCAAATGGCGCAACGAAATGCAGGCGTTGATCGATGCCGAAACCCCCTCGGGCGACAGGCGTGCCCGCATGATCGCCGGCTTCAACCGCGGCTATAACGGCTTCCAGCAGACCTACCGCACCTGCACGCCGGCCGCTTCGGTCGCGATCCGCAGATATATCGACGAAGGCTCGAAGATTTCGCGGGACCTGACCGCCCGCTACGCCAACTAGCGCATGATCCGGACCCGCAGGGCCGCGTCAGCGCAAAGTGGGAACCGGTTTTCCCTTAGCTAACGAACGCGAAAGCGTTTGCGCGGAGATCATGCTCAAACAAAGAGACGTCATGATTCGATTCAATCCAATCGAACCATGATCCAGCGCGACGCTGACCAAATTATCTAGCGCCGTTAACCTTTCCTAAAGAAGTGGCTAGGCGGCTCCGTCCTGCGTGCTAAACGTCTGGGCATTCGACGCGTTCCGCCCTGGACCCCGCGCAGACAGCCTGTTGAGTTTCATGAGCCATCCAGCGCCCTTCACAACCGCCCGCGATCTGCTGCCCGACCACGAACAGAAGCAGGCAGCCCTCAGCTATCTGAGCGAAGCCTGGGCGGAGGCGCGGCACGATGGCGTCGATGGCGACTGTCTGGCTCAGGCCAGCCTGTTTGCGGCCTTTGCCGAACTGGTCAAGACCTACGGTGAAGACGCGGTGGCCAAATTCGTGGAAGGCCTTCCCGTCCGCGTCCGCAACGGCGAATTTTCGACGGCGCTGGCGAAGCAGTAATCTCTACGCCTTCAGGGTTTCAAGAAAGCGCACCGGCTCGCCGGTCGATGGCGCGACGATTTCACCCTGCCACATCACCCGCCGGCCACGCACCAACGTACCGACCGGCCAGCCGGTCACCCGCAACCCGTCATAGGGCGTCCAGCCGGCGCGCGAGGCCACCCATTTGTTGGTGATGGTTTCGCTGCGCTTCAGGTCGACGATGGTGAAGTCCGCGTCATAGCCGGCCGCGATCCGCCCCTTGCAGGCGATGTTGTAGATCCGCGCCGGACCTGCGCTGGTTAGATCGACAAAGCGCGCCAGCGACAACCGCCCGGCATTGACGTGATCGAGCATCAGGGGCACCAGCGTCTGCACCCCGGTCATGCCCGAGGGAGAGGAGGGATAAGTCCTGGCCTTTTCCTCAAGCGTATGCGGCGCGTGGTCGCTGCCGAGCACGTCGATAATGCCCTGCTCGATGCCGCGCCAGATGCCTTCGCGGTGGTCGGCCGTGCGCACCGGCGGATTCATCTGCGCGTGGGTGCCGAGCCGCTCATAACATTCGGGAGCGGCCATCGTGAGGTGGTGCGGCGTCGCTTCGCAGGAGGCAACATCCTTGTGGCCTTTGAGGAACTCGATTTCCTGCTTGGTCGAGATATGCAGCACGTGAATGCGTTTTCCGGTCTCGTGCGCGAGTTTGACGAGGCGTTGCGTCGCCATCAGCGCCGCGGTCTCGTCGCGCCAGACCGGATGCGAGCGTGGGTCGCCCTCCACGCGCAGATGCTTGCGGTCGTTGAGGCGATACTCGTCCTCGGCGTGAAACGCCGCGCGGCGCCGGATCACTTCGAAAATTCGGCGCAGGCTTTCGTCATCCTCGACCAACAGCGCGCCGGTCGACGAGCCGATGAACACCTTGACGCCGGCGCAGCCGGGCGCGCGCTCGAGCTCCGGCAAGTCGGCCACATTGTCGCGGGTGCCGCCGATGAAGAACGCAAAATCGCAATGCATGCGGTGATGGCCGAGCTTCACCTTGTCGGTGAAAGCCTGCTCGGTGACGGTCAAGGGATCGGTGTTCGGCATTTCGAATACCGCCGTCACGCCACCCATCACCGCGCTGCGCGAACCGGTCTCCAGATCCTCCTTGTGGGAGAGGCCCGGCTCGCGAAAATGCACTTGCGTATCGATCACGCCCGGCAGGATGTGCAGGCCCTTGCAGTCGATCACCTCGGCGGCCGAAGCCTGTCCAAGCCCGCCGATTTCAGCTATGCGGCCATTGCTGACGGCGATGTCGCGCACACCCTCACCGTCCTGATTGACCACGGTGCCGGATTTTAGAATGGTATCAAATCGCTGATTCATGGCTCCTCGGTACCCGCTTCACGGAACTGGGTATCGAGCGGGGCTTGTTCCCAACACCTTAGCGTCTTACCTTGCGGTGTGATATGCGGCACCGGCGTTTCCCCAGGAAACTGCAAAGAAACTCCAGAGAAACTTCCGAGAAACTCCTCGATCCCTTCGCAAGAGAATTTGGCAAGAGAACCATGAAGGCAGCGTTTCTACCCGACCGTGGCGTGGTCAAGGTCAGCGGCGAAGGTGCCCGCGATTTTCTCAACGGCCTCTTCACCACGGACGTGACGCTGCTGCGGCCGGGGTTGGGACGGTTCGGGGCCTTGCTGACGCCGCAGGGCAAGATAACGACAGATTTTCTGATCACCGAAGCGCCTTCCGGCCATGGCGGCGGTTTCCTGATCGACTGCCCGCGCGCACTGGCGCAAGCTCTTGCCGACAAGCTCGGTTTCTACAAGCTGCGCGCCAAGGTTGGCATCGAAAATCTGTCCGACAGCCTCGGCGTGCTCGTAGCGTGGGACGGCGACCCTTCGCTGAAGCCGGATCTCGCATTCGCCGATCCGCGCGACACCGCCCTTGGCTGGCGGATTCTCGTGCCCCCGGAGCTCGCGCAAAAAGCCGCCGATCTGATCGGCGCGGAAATGGTCGATAGCACAGCCTATGATGCCCATCGCATCGCGACGGGCGTTCCGCGCGGCGGGTTGGACTTCATCTATGGCGATGCATTTCCGCACGAAACCAACATGGACCGGCTGCACGGCGTCGATTTCGACAAGGGCTGCTATGTCGGCCAGGAGGTGGTGTCGCGGATGCAGCATCGCGGCACCGCGCGCACGCGAACGGTCCGGATCATTCTTGACGGCCCGGCGCCGGAGCCGGGCGCTGCGATTCTCGCCGGCGACAAACCGGTCGGCACCATGGGCTCGACCGCGGACCACCACGGCCTTGCGCTGATCAGGATTGATCGCGTCGCCGACGCGCTTGAGGCCGGCACGCCGCTGACATCGGGTGGCCTTGCCGTCCGTCTTGCCGAGCCGGCCGATTTGCAGACCACGCCAAGGCAAACCGTGGCATGACGAGGACGGCGCGCCTGCATGCCGATGGTCTGACGCGATGTCCCTGGCCGGGCGAAGATCCGCTTTATGTCGCCTATCATGACACCGAATGGGGCGTGCCGGAATTTGATGACCGGGCGCTCTATGAAAAACTCATCCTCGACGGGTTCCAGGCCGGGTTGTCGTGGATCACGATCCTGCGCAAGCGCGACAATTTCCGAAAGGCTTTCGACGAATTCCAGCCGGAGAAGATCGCGCGCTACAACGCGAAAAAAGTCCACGTGCTGATGAACGACGCCGGTATCGTGCGCAACCGCGCCAAGATCGAGGGCGCGATCAATAGCGCAAAGTCGTACCTGAAGATCATGGACGACGGCCCAGGCTTCTCGAAATTCATGTGGGAATTCGTCGACGGCAGGCCGAAGGTCAACCATTTCAAGACGACGGCGAGCGTTCCAGCATCGACACCGCTATCCATCAAGATGTCGAAGGAACTGTCCTCGCGCGGTTTCAAATTTGTCGGCCCCACCATCGTCTACGCCTTCATGCAGGCCACCGGCATGGTCAACGACCATCTGGTCACATGCTATTGCCACGAAAGCTGCGCCGGAAAACGTCGCGCCCCCCGCCTCAAAGTCAAATGACAGCGAGAAAATTGCCCGCGAACAAGGCGACCGCCCGCGTCTGGCAGCGCATGTTGTCGGGACGGCGGCTCGATCTGCTCGACCCCTCGCCGCTCGATATCGAAATCGCCGATATCGCCCACGGCTTGGCGCGCGTGGCACGCTGGAACGGGCAGACCAACGGCGCGCATATTTTTTCGGTGGCGCAACACACGTTGCTGGTCGAGGCTGTCATGCGCGAGCAGACGCCGCGTGTCGACGCCAGTTACCGGCTCGCCGCGCTGCTGCACGATGCACCGGAATATGTCATCGGCGACATGATCTCGCCATTCAAGGCGGTGCTGGGCGGAGACTACAAAGCGGTCGAAAAGCGGCTGCTTTCGGCGATACACATCCGCTTCGGACTACCGCCCGTGCTGGCGCCGGAGATCGAACGACAGATCAAGGCTGCGGACAGGGGCGCCGCCTACCTTGAGGCGACGGAACTTGCGGGCTTTGCGGAGGCCGAAGCAAAACGCCTGTTCGGCCGCGATCCCGGTCTGCCGCCGGCGACCCGGCGGGATTACCTGACGCCCTGGACCGCGGCCAAGGCCGAGAAGCGGTTTCTGGCAAGGTTCGAGACATTGCACCGCTGAATGGCCTATAATTGCCGCTACAAAAGGGAAATCCATGATTCACGTCTGCTCGCTCGCCGCCCTTGCCAACACCGTCAAGGCGGTCGGCGCCAGTCATGTGCTCACGGTCATGGCCAATGTTGATCAGGTGCAGCGGCCGGCGTCCGTGCTCCCGGCCAATCACCTGAAAGTGCAGATGGACGACATCACCGAACAGCTGGAAGGCTTTGTCGCGCCGTCGGAACAGCATATCGAGCAAGTCCTGAATTTCGTGCGCAGCTGGGACCGCAACGCGCCGCTGGTCGTCCATTGCTATGCCGGCATCAGCCGTTCGACCGCGAGCGCTTTTGCCGCGGTCTGTGCGCTCAATCCGCATCGCGATGAAGCCCTGATCGCAAGGCAAATCCGCGCGGCGTCCCCGATCGCGTCGCCGAACAGGTTGATCGTCAGCCTGGCGGACAAGGCGCTGGGGCGCGAAGGGCGGATGCTGCGTGCGCTCGACGAGATGGGGCCCGGCAGCATGACGGTCGAAGGCCGGCCATTCCGCATCGATCTCGAATGATGTCAGGCGGCGGCCATCATGCGGCCCAAGCCTGAAATACTGCAGCTTTGTATTTGAACTTTTGTCGCCGGGAGACACACTCAGTAGGCGCGGCAGACTGAGGAAGCGACCCCGAAAGCGGCTAAGAAATTCGACGCGGTAAGCCCGGAGGCCGGGCCGACCGCCAGGAGGCTTGATGTTTGATTTTTTTGCGCTGGCGGTTGCGGTTATCGCGCTCATTGTCGCACGCAAGACTTTCAATCAAGCGGCCGTGCTGCGTGCGCGATTGGACGCGATTGAAGCGGCCGGACTGCAGGCGAGGCCTGGCCCGCCATCGCTCACCGCGCTTGACGAGCCTGAAGAAACGCTCGCCACTTCATCGCCGAATATCGCAACCGAACACCCAGCAGCAGCAGCAGCCGGGATTGAACAACCCATACCGCTCCCGGAGGCCGAGCCCCCCGCGCCGAACGACACCATCGGCGTCACGACGGCGCTACCCCCGCCACTTCCGCAGGCCCTGCCCGGCTTCGAGGAGCGCGTTGGCACCCGCTGGGTGGTCTGGTTGGGCGGCCTGACGCTGGCGCTTGGCGGCTTCTTCATGGTCCGCTACTCGATCGATGCCGGGCTGCTCGGGCCCGGCGTGCGAACCATGCTCGGCGGCGCGTTCGCGCTGGCGTTGCTTGGCGCCTCCGAATGGACGCGGCGCAGGGAGAATGCCTCCGCCATCCAGGCACTGCCGATCGCGAATATCCCCGCGATCCTCACCGCGGCCGGGACCGCGGTCGCTTTCGCGACGGTCTATGCGGCCTATGCGCTGTACGATTTTCTCGCGCCGGCGACCGCCTTCATCCTGCTTGGACTGGTGGCGCTCGGCACGCTTGCCGCGGCGCTGCTGCACGGACCGGCGCTGGCGGGCCTTGGAATCGTCGCTGCATTCGCCACCCCGGTTCTGGTTTCTTCGCAAAAACCTGATTTCTGGGCACTCTATCTCTATCTCGCCGTCGTCACTGCGGCGGCCTTCGGCCTGGCGCGGATCAGGCTGTGGCGCTGGCTCGCGGTCACCACCATCATATTCGCGCTGATTTGGACCTTGCCCTCACTGAAATTCGATCCGCCGGTCGTCGGCCCCTATGCGTTCCACGTCATATCGGGGTTTGTGCTCGCCGCTCTTCTGGTGGTGTGCGGCTTCCTGTTCGGGCCGCCCGCGGACGAAGGCCGGATCGAGCCGGTCTCATCGGGCTCGCTCGCGGCCTATTTGCTCGGAGCAACCATGATCGTGCTTGCGAGTTCCCACGCCGATGCGGCTCTGATCGTGTTCGCAATCCTGGTGGCCGCCACCTTGTTGGTGGCATGGCGCGCGCCGGCCGCTACCGCGGCGATCGCCTTCGCCGCCGGTTGCGTGGCCGTGGTATTTTTCGAATGGGCGGTGCGCGGCAATCCGGATATGCTGGTGCTGCCGGGCGGGCCGCTGCCAGGCATCGGTCCTGCGGCCACCGATAGCTCCGTTTCGCTGCATCTGATCACGGCCGCGATTTTCGCCGCAGGATTTGGCGCCGCAGGATTTTTGGCGCAGGGCCGCTCGGCAAGCGCCATCATTCCGGTGGTGTGGTCGGCGGCGGCGGTGTTTGCGCCGCTGGCGCTTCTGATCGCGCTTTACGCCCGCATCGCGCATCTCGACCGCTCGATACCGTTTGCAATCCTGGCGGTCGTGTTGGCTGCCGCCTTCACGGCCGTGACCGAAATCCTGACCAGGCGGGACAGCCGGCCGGGCCTTCCGATCTCGATCGCGCTGTTTGCTACCGGCGCGCTCGGCGCGCTGGCGCTGGCATTGACCTTTGCGCTCGAAAAAGGCTGGCTCACGATTGCGCTTGCGCTGATGTCGACGGGAGCGGCCTGGATTTCGATGCAGCGGCCGATCCCGTTCCTGCGTTCGCTCTCCGCCATTCTCGCAGGCATCGTGGTGCTGCGTATCGGCTACGAACCGCGCGTCGTCGGCGATGCGGTCGGCACCACGCCGGTCTTCAACTGGCTGTTATGGGGTTACGGTGTTCCGGCGCTGTCGTTCTGGACCGGAAGCCACTTCCTGCGGCGGCGCGGGGACGACGCACCGTTGCGCGCGGTGGAAGCCGCGGCGATCCTGTTCACGGCGCTGCTCGCCTTCATGGAAATTCGCCATGCCGTGAACGGCGGCGATGTTTACCGCGACACCGCAAGCCTCACCGAGACCGCCCTGCAGGTCTGCGTCGCTCTCGCCATGGCGATTGGCCTCGAGCGATTGCGGCTTCGCACCGGCAGCATCGTCCACAATGTCGGGGCTGTTGTGCTGACGGCGTTTGCCGGGTTGGGAGCGGTGTTCGGGCTATTGTTCCTCGACAATCCGGCGGCATGGCCGATCGCGATCGAGCACGAATTCATCAATCAAATCCTGCTCGGCTATGCCATGCCCGCGGTGCTCGCGCTGCTACTGTCCTATGCGGCGGCGGGCCAGCGCAGTGCATCCTATGCCAACAGCATCGCGGCCGCCGCGCTGATCCTTGCGCTGACCTATGTGACGCTGGAAATCCGAAGGATCTATCACGGGCCGGTGTTGACGAATGGCGTGACCGGCGGCGCCGAGCAGTACACCTATTCGATCGCATGGCTCGCGTTCGGCGTGGCATTGCTCGGCATCGGCATCGCGGTCAATTCGCAGCGCGCCCGGCTGGCCTCGGCCGCCGTGATCGCGCTGACGATCGTCAAGGCGTTCCTGATCGACATGTCGACGCTGACCGGGGTCTATCGCGCGCTGTCGTTCATGTGCCTCGGGCTGGTGCTGGTGGCGATCGGCTGGCTGTACCAGCGGGTTCTGTTTCGCCGGCAGCGGCCACCAGCGTCGCCGGTCGCGCAGTCGGGCGCATAGCGTATTTTCAGGCCGCCCTTATCGAGTTGAGGAACTTGCCGACCTCAAGCTTGAGTCGGTTAGAGTCGCCGGATAGCGACTTCGCCGCCGAGAGAACCTGCGAGGAGGCCGAGCCGGTCTCGCTGGCGCCGCGCTGCACGTCGGTGATGTTGGACGAGACCTGCATGGTGCCGTGGGCGGCCTGCTGGACGTTGCGGGAGATCTCCTGGGTCGCCGCACCCTGCTCTTCCACCGCCGCCGCGATGGTCGACGATATTTCGGAAAGTTTTTCGATGGTGCCGCTGATCTCCTGGATCGCACCGACCGATTCCTGCGTCGCCGCCTGGATGCCGCTGATCTGCTGGCCGATCTCGCCGGTGGCCTTCGCGGTCTGCTCGGCCAGCGCCTTCACCTCGGACGCGACCACGGCAAAGCCGCGGCCGGCTTCGCCGGCGCGCGCCGCCTCGATGGTGGCGTTGAGCGCCAGCAGATTGGTCTGTCCGGCGATGGTATTGATCAGTTCGACGACGTCGCCGATTCGGGCTGCCGCCTTCGACAGTTCGCTGACACGATCATTGGTCCTGCGCGCCTGATCGACGGCTTCACCGGCCATCCGCGCCGATTCCTGCACCTGTCGGCTGATCTCAGTGACCGACGAAGTCAGTTCTTCCGTGGCCGAAGCCACCGTTTGCACATTGGTGGAAGCTTCCTCCGAAGCCGCTGCAACCATCGTGGTAAGCTCCTGCGAACGAACCGCCGTCGCCGTCAGCGTGCTTGCCGACGCTTCGAGTTCGGTCGAAGCTGATGACACGGTTTCGATGATCTCTCCCACCGTCCCTTCGAAATTGTCGGCAAGCCGGTGCATGTCGGCTTTGCGTTGCTGCATTTGCCGCTGCTCGGCATCCAATTGCTCCGCGCGTAGCCGGTTGGTCTCGATCATCGCGCCCTTGAACACCTGCACCGTACGTGCCATCTCGCCGATCTCGTCTTGCCGGTCGGCGTCAACGACGGGAAAGTCGAGATCGCCATTGCTGAGCGCCGCCATGCGCGTCTTGAGGCGAGACAGCGGCGTCACAACGCTGCGCGCGACCGCCCAGGCGATGCCAATCGAGCATAGCAACAGAACGCCGATCACCGCCGCAGCGGTCCGGGCCATTGCCCAGAAGGTGGCGTCGAGATCCGTCATGTACTCAGCGGACGCGATCATCAGGTGCCAGGGCGCGAAACCACGGACATAGGCAACCTTTTCCAACGGGGTTTTGGCGCCACCCTTGGGGAACGCGTATCGGATCGTGCCTTCGCCCTGTTTCGCAATGTCGAGCATCATGGAGGCAAACGGGAGGCCGTTCACGTCCTTGAGGCCACGAACATCCTTGCCGATCAAGGCCGGATTGCCGGCGTTCATGACACAGAGCCCTGTCTCGGTGTCGTAAATGAAAAGGTAGTTGGCGTGGCCTTCGAACCACATTGAACTGGAGGCCGCGAAGAACCGCGCTTTCGCCTCGTCTTCGGTAATCGCCCCCGATTCGGCCGCGCGTTTGAAGCCGTCCGCCATGCTCCAGGCGGCATCGACCATGGCATGCGCCCTCTCGGTCCGCTCGGTGGCGAGTTCGGCGCGGGCAATGAACAGCACCGTCAGGGCGACGAGCACCATGAAGAGGGCGCCGGCGACGGCCATGGCGGTGAGTTTCGCGGCGATCGAGTGCAGCGCGACTATGTTGAACAATTTTTTCACGATCATCCATCCGATGCGCGGCGGACGTCAGGTCACGTCACGGCCGACCAACAATCCCTGCCCTTGCGGCCGCCCGAAGATAGCTACTATCTGGTAAATTAATTGTTCAACCCGCCAACTTCGTTAACCGAACGAGCCGTGGAGGACCGCGCCTCGGCCAGCTTCTCGCTCGGCAGATCGTTCGTTTGTGCGGGAACGAAATGCACGGTGTCGCCAGCACAACCAGTGCCTTGCTTCTCGGAGGACGATGGTCGACGGAATCAGGAAGCGACACGCGATCCACGCCGCAATGAGCGAATACACCGACACGTTGGGCAGAAAAAAGTTTTAGCCCAAGGTCTCCGCCACCAGTCGGATGCGGAACACGGGCTTCTTGCCCTCATCGAGCAGTTCCATGTGCCATTCAGAGTTTTGCCTCAGGCCGCGAGAAATGCTGCCAACAAGGTTGGCGCAAACCTTGGTCATCTCGGTCCAGGCGGCCTCGTGGTTTTCGAACTCGGATCCCTGGTCGGAAGCCCCGGAATAGCGACCGTGACTGATTCGGAAAAAATATTGCGGCATTTACCAACCCATATGTGCTGGGCCGCCCCCACAGCCTGTCGGAACCCGACAAGCTTGGGCGATAGTCGCTACCAAGCCATGAATTTATCGACCCGTGTGACTACGGGCTGGCACGGGTTGCGCGGCGCGACCGTCCCGGTCCACGAAATTTCGCGGTTCACACGTTTTCCATTGCGGGAATTTGCGCGGTTGCCGACGCCCGCGTCGATCAGTCGGTCGAGCGACGCAGTTCCAGAGTGTTTTCCGGTTTTGCCGGCTCTGGCTTCGTCTCGGATTTAACCGGCTCGAGTTTGGCGCTCTCGACCGGCGGGGTCTCGACACGCGCCGACACTTCTACCGAGCCTGTTCGCTCCGGCGCGTGCAGCGAACGTGGGTGGACCACCGCCCGCGCCAGCAGCATCTGCGCTGCCCCCTGATGATGGAAATCGCAATAGGCGAAGCTCATGCCCGAGACCGATCCGCGGAAGCTGCGCTCGTCTCTCTTGTCGAGATTGAAGCAGGGCTCGAACGGAATGCCCTTGATGGACGCGCAGACGGCCTGGCCGCGGATCTGAAGCGTATTGCCGGGCAACCGCACATGACGAATGGGACCGGCGCCCGAGAACTGCACCGCACCGGCCGCACCGAGGTCGTCGAGCACCCGGCCAGCGCCGCGCGTGCCGTCAAAGCAGGTAAAGGCGAACACCTTTCCGGATACGAACCTGCGGGCCTCTTCGGCGTCCATCTGCCCGGCCAAAGCCGGCGCTATCGCCGCCCCGGCCACCACCGCCCCCAACACGAAACGCGCAACCATGCTGCAACTCCAACTTGACCCCGAGCGCGGGCAACGCCTGATGCCTCTTCACCCGCTGCTTACCATACGAACCGTGGCAACATTGGAGCAGCTTGGTTGGTAAAGTCTGAACGCCGTCAGACAATTTTTACCACGATTCGACCGCGAACCTGGCCGGCGAGAATTTTGGCACCCGCCTCGATGACTTGGTCGAGGTCGATTTCATGAGTAATTTCAGCGAGTTTTCCGGAATCCAGGTCGCTGGCGAGCCGGTTCCAGGCGGTCTTTCGCAACTCAATTGGGCACATCACAGAATCGATACCCAACAGACACACCCCGCGCAAAATAAATGGTGCCACCGAGGACGGCAGGTCCATGCCGCCGGCGAGCCCGCAGGCGGCGATGGCGCCCCGGTATTTCGTCATCGACAAAAGGTTGGCCAGCGTGGTCGAGCCGACGCTATCGACCCCACCCGCCCAGCGTTCTTTCGCCAGCGGCTTGGCCGGCCCCGAGAGCTCGCTGCGATCGATCACCTCGGCCGCGCCGAGATCCCGGAGATAGCCGGCCTCCGACTGGCGGCCGGTCGACGCGATGACGTGGTAGCCGAGCTTTGACAGCACGGCGATCGCGACTGATCCGACGCCGCCGGCGGCGCCGGTGACCACCACCGGACCATTCGCCGGGGTAAGACCATGCTGTTCCAGCGCCAGCACGGCCAGCATCGCGGTGTAGCCGGCGGTGCCGATCGCCATCGCCTCACGCGCCGACATGCCTTTGGGCAGGCTCACCAGCCAATCGCCCTTGACGCGGGCTTTCTCGGCGTAGCTGCCCAGATGGGTCTCGCCCATGCCCCAACCGTTGCAGATCACCTGGTCGCCGGCCTTCCACCGCGGATGCGATGACTGCTCGACCGTGCCCGCAAAATCGATACCCGCGATCATTGGAAAGCGCCGCACCACCGGCGCCTTGCCGGTGACGGCAAGGCCGTCCTTGTAGTTCAACGTCGACCATTCGACCCGCACGGTGACGTCGCCCTCCATCAACTCGGCTTCGTCGAACTGGGTGAGCGTGGCGGTGGTGCCTTTCTCCGCCTTGTCGATCCTGATCGCTTTGAACATTGCCAACGTACCCTCCCGGCTTTTTCGCTTGGGATGTTTAGAGCATGATCCGGAAAAGTGGAAAACCGGTTTTCCGACAAGATCATGCTCCAAATAAGGGAGATCAGGCCGGCTGCGCAACCGCGCGCGTGACCGGTGCCTCGACGATCGGCAGGTTGATCAATGCCGACAGCACGCCGAACAGGACCGAAAGCCACCAGATCGGCGTGTACGACCCAAACCCCTCGAATACGACACCGCCCAGCCACACGCCGAGGAAACCGCCGACCTGATGGCTGACGAAGGCAAAACCGTAAAGCGTCGCGAACCAGCGGGTGCCGAACATCAGCGCCACCAGCGCCGAGGTCGGCGGCACCGTCGATAGCCAGGTCAAGCCGCTGATCGCGCCGAACGCGATCGCCGAGGAAGTCGTGATCGGGAAAGAAATGAAAGCGATGATCGAGAGCGCACGCGTGAAATAGATGATCGACAGGATATAGCGCTTCGGAAAGAGATTCTGCAGCCAGCCGACGCTGAGCGACCCAATGATGTTGAACAGGCCGATCGCCGCGATCACCCAGCCGCCTGCCGATGCGGACATGCCTCGATCGACCAGATAGGCCGGCAGATGCACGGTGATGAAAGCCAGCTGAAAACCGCAAGTGAAGAAGCCGAGCACCAACAGCACGTAGGAGCGGTGGCCGAACGCTTCCGCCAGCGCGATCTTGAACGATTGCTGATCGGCGGCTGGCACATTGGTCGAGGCTGCGGGCGGAGTTGAAAGCGCGAGAGACAGCGGCACGATAAGCAGCATCAAGGCGGCGAACACCATCAGCGCCGTCTGCCAGCCGAAATTATCGATCAGGGCCACGCCGAACGGCGCAAACAGGAATTGCCCGAACGAGCCGGCGGCAGTTCCCGCGCCGAGCGCAATGCCGCGCCGCTCCGGCGGCAGCAGCTTGCTGAAGGCGGACAGAACCAGATTGAACGAGCAGCCTGACAGTCCAAAACCGATCAAGACGCCAGCGCCGAGATCAAGCGACAGTGGGTTCGCGGCGTAGCGCATCAAGAGCAGGCCGGCCGCATAAAGCAGGGCTCCAACGCAAACCACACGCAACACACCGAAGCGGTCGGCGATCGCACCGGCGATCGGCTGGCCCAATCCCCACAACAGATTCTGCAGGGCAAGCGCGAGGCCGAAGACATCGCGGCCCCACGCAAGCTCGCGACCGATCGGTTGAATGAAGAAGCCGAGGCTCGACCGCGGCCCGAAGCTCAACATGGCGATCGCGCAACCACACAAAATGACGACGACCGGCGTCCGCCAAGTTCCGGTGCTCGGTCGAAGGGTGTCTGCGGTTACAGCCATGGGATTCCTCGATGCTCAGGCCCGGACCGGGGGCGGTCGATGCGCCGCATGGATTAATGCATTCGCATGGAAATCCCAAGGGCAGCGCCGCCGCTGCAGGGCAGCCCTGCAAAATCGGCGAGCGCGGCTCCAGCCGGCGCCGTCCCGGCGAGCCGCCCGGACTTTAGCGGCGTGACGGCGCGACTTGAGGAAGTGCCTGCCCGCCAATCGTGTTTGAAGATGATGGCGGTGGTCATAGGTCCCGGCGTTCACCGGGGCGGACGGAGAGCGCTACCGCTTCGCGCTGGCCTGCTCGGCCGAACTCTGCGCGGCCTGCGCGAGCCTTGCCGATATTGCCGCGGTTTCAGCCGCCGTTCCCCAGCTCGGCGCCTCGCTGCCGTCGCCCCACGCGCGCGGCCGGTAGAAGGTGTGCACGCCGAATTTGTACATCTTCTTCATTTCGCTCACCCAGGACGGGCGCACCCAATAGGCGTGGTAATGAGTCGACTTGCCGACTTCCGGCAGCCAGAGCTGGCCATCGAGCATCGCTTTGGCGATTTTCCTGGCGCGGTCCCACATGTCGGGCTCGCGCACGACGTCGGCAACATCGTCGCAGGCGAAGGTGAACTGGCAGGCCAAATGGCGGTGCTTGTTCTGGTAAACCACGCCGCACACCGTAGTGGGATAAAAGCCGGAGAATGCGCGGTTCATCACCACCTGCGCGACCGCGATCTGGCCGCGCACGGCTTCGCCGCGGGCCTCGAAATAAACGGCTTCCGCGAGGCATTTTTCCGATTTGGCGCGCGCCTTCTCGTCGAACAGGCCGAGGCGCTCGGCCGGTGTCTTGGCGCGCTGGTTGTCTGCATTGACTTCACCCTTGGCCGCAATGCTCTCGCCGCTCCCTGCAGCGCTGGAAGGCTCATCGGCAGCCGTGGGCAGCGAGGCCGTCACCTTCAGGTCGGGATCGGCGGCGGCGCCCGGCATCACGACGACCGGTTCTTCGCCGGGCTGCCAGCGCTCGATGCTCTCCGACGGCGCGCCGAGCGAGTTGCTTCCGAAGTACAGGCTCGCGGTCTTCACCGAAAACCCATCATGCGACTGGCCGGGCTCGAGCGGGATCGGCCCGGCGCCGGGAGCAATTTTCAGGTCATCGAGCGGCTGGGCCTCAAGCGACATCGAAACATCATATTGCGGAAGCGGCGGAGCGCTGAGCGCCTCCGCAAGTTCCGGGTCGAGCGGTGCACGTTGGGCGGACGGCGCAGCTTCAGCGGTCTTGGCACCCCTGACCGACGCGTTGGATGTCGCAGGATCTTCCTTGGCGGGCGCGGCACCGGCGGGGGGTGCGGGTTCGGGCGGAACGACGACGAGGCGGTCGCCCTTGAGGGTGCGATCGACCTTGGGAAAATCGGCGGCCTGATAGCGCGGCGGTGTCTGTGTAACGGGATTGCGCGTTATCGAACCGGTGACGTCGATGCCCCGGTTGTCGAGGCTCGCCAGCCGCAAGCTCGCGGTTTGCGGGGCAAACGTTCCGATCGGGCGGCCGAAGCTGTAAGTGGCGACCTGAATGGTGCTGGCGGCGGAGAACACCCGGCTTTGCCAGCGTTCAGCGACGCCCGGCTGCCGCGCCAGCAGCGATGCGATATCCTGATATCCGACTTCTGTCGGGGTCAATGCGAAGGCGCAAAGACCAAGGCCGAAGAACGCACAACGCGCGCCCTTCGGCCGGTTACGCAACTGGGACATCAATACGCTCACGCAACGCAACACTACGCACACGCGATCGAATTCAGTACATCCGTGCAATTCGATCTTTTTTGTTGGTAGCTAATTTAGGTTGCGAGGGAGTTAATCGGCGTTGCCGGCGCGACACACGCAATGACTTGCCGATTTTGCGCCGATCACATCGAAAATGTTGGTAAACAGCCGCTCGAATAAATTGGTAAATATCGCGTCAACGAAAATGATGAAGAGAATTTTGATAGCGCGTGCCCCCGGATCACTACGGAACACGTAATGGCGCTCGTCATTCCAGGGCGATGCCAACGGGTCCGGCCTCTGGCCGGCCCGATGACAGGCTCCGCATCGAACTCCGATGTGCTATTGCACATCGGAGAATCCTAGGATTCCCCGATGCGCAATTGCGCATCTGAGGTCTGGTGCTAGCGC
>JBKQRS010000619.1:0-6185 GCA_052143915.1 Bradyrhizobium sp. | reverse complement strand
CCGATCGCGATGGCCGCGATCAGCAGGATACCGCAACCGACAAGCCAGCGAACGGGATCGCGCCGGCTCGGCAATTCACCGTCGATAAAGTCGTCTGGTTCGGCCGCAGTTCCGCGGCGCACAGAGCCTGTATCCGGAGCCTGCCTCAGCATTTTCGCTCTCCCGAGAGGCTTGGATACAGTCCCCGGGTAGAGGTCACGTTAGCAATATCGGTTACCTAAACGTTAATTTGGAACTTTCCGGCTGCCCGCCCGCGGGTTCCCGCCCTGGCCAAGGTAGAGCGGGACGCTGCGCAACACAGACTATCGTCCCTTGAACTGCGGCTTGCGCTTTTCCATGAAGGCCTGCCGTCCTTCGCGGAAATCCTCGGAGTCCATGCAGGCGGTGCCGATCGCCTTGACCGCGTCCATATCGCGATGGCTTTCGTCCTTTAACACCTGCGCAATCGTGATCTTGGCCGCTTTGATCGCAAGCGGCGCATTGCCGGCTATGGTGCGGGCGGTCTCCAGCGTTGCGTTCCACAATTCGGCGTCGGGCAGCACGCGATCGACCAGCCCGATCCGTAATGCTTCGGCGGAATCGATCCGCATGCCCGTGTACATCAAGAGCCTCGCCCAGGACGGCCCGACCAGCGAGACCAGATGCTTGAGGCCGTCATAGCCGTAGGCGATGCCGAGTTTGGCGGCGGGAATGCCGAACTGGCTGTGCTCCGAGGCAAAGCGGATATCGGACATCATCGCGACCTGCATGCCGCCGCCCAGGCAAAAGCCCCGGATACAGGCAATGGTCGGCTTCGGGTAATCCGCCAGCAGCGCGCGCTGGGCGGCGCTACGCTTGGAATATTCCTCCGATGCTTGCGCGTTGTGGCGGGTTTTCTCGAACTGGCTGATATCGGCGCCCGACATGAACGCCTTGCCGCCGGCGCCGGTCAGGATCACCACGCGCACTTCTGCGTCGTCGCGCAATTCGATCAATGCATGGCCCAATCCTTCCCACATGTCGAGCGACATGGCGTTGCGCTTTTCCGGATTATTGAAGGTGACGACGCCGACGCCCTCGGTAACGCTTTGCAGGATCTTGCCGTCGGCGTGGGATCTTTCGGATGTTTTTGGCACGTCAAGCATGGGCGGGCGCTTTCGGGGATGGGAGATGCACCCGCAATGAAGCATTGGTTCGGCGTCGCGGCAATGCCCGAACTATAAGACCCTCGCAGTCATTTCGGGATGGTCCGAAGGACCAGAACCGGAATCCCGAGATTCTCCGATGTGCAATTGCACATCGTAGTTCGATGCTTTGCATTGTCCCGGAATGACGGAGATACGTTACTCGTGCGCCTACTGCGCCAGATGCGCCGTCAGTGGATGATTGCCCGCCTGATTGAAGAAGGCGGCTTCCTCGGCGGTGGCTTCAAGAAGCTGCTCGTCCTGGTCATAGATGTCGTTGCGGAACTGGACGGTCTGGTCCCTGGTCATCCATGCCGTGAGATAGATCCAGGCCACCGGAACCTTCTTCGGCAAGGGGATCTCCTCGTGCTGGCCGGTGGCGATTGCCGCGTCGATCGCGACGCGCGTCCACTTCGACATCTCCTCCTGCAAGAGCCAGGTGGCAAGGTCGCGCACATTGTCGACCCGCGAGCAGCCGTGGGAGTCGAAGCGATAGTCGTCGCTGAACAGATTGCGCTGGTTGGTGTCGTGCATATAGACCGAATAGGGGTTCGGCATGTCGATCTTCACCGCGCCCAGCGCGTTCCAGGCGCCGTTTTGCTGGCGCACGGTGAAGTTCGGCGTGCGCGTGCCGGACCAATCCACCGATCCCGGATCGATCGGGTTGTCGTGCGCATCGAGCACCTCCATGTGCATGCGCCCGAGATAGCCGGGATCCTTGCGCATGTGCGCCGATATTTCGGCCTTGGCGATCGACGACGGCACGGTCCAGGTCGGATTGAGAATGACGCCGGTGATTTCGGCAGTCAGCGTCGGCGACGGTTTCTCGGTCTTGCCGACGATCACGCGATAACGCCGCACCACGGTATCGTTCTCGACCGCCTCGGCGAATGCCGCAGGCAGGTTCACGATCACGTAACGCTGCCCGAACTGGAAATTCATGTTTTCGATGCGCTCGAGCGAGGCCTCCAACTGCCTGATCCGCTTTTGAACGGGGACATTGAGGGCGGCGAGCGTGCGCGGGGTGACCGTTCCCGTGGCGGCAAGGCCATGGCGCACCTGGAAGCGCTTGACAGCCTCAGTGACAATCTCGTCGAACGGTCCCGACGCCTTGTCGGCGGCAAGATCGTCGCTGACGATCAGACGCTGGCGCAAGAGGTCATCATGGGGGCTAGGTGCCCCGAGCGCGAATTTGGCTTCCGCTGGTATGGGCGGCCAGCCGCCGCGCACGGCCAGATCCGAATAGCTCAGCGCGGCTTCCCTGATCCGCTGGGCGGTGCCTTCGTCGAAGGTCGGCTCGTGCGATAGCGCCAAGGCTGCCGCGGAGCGCGATTCGGGATTGGAGGCCGCGACCACGGGCTTTGCGGGCACGGCCCGCGCGGCATTTGCCGGCTTGGCCGGAGGCGGTGAGGTGCCCGCTTGACCGGCGCTTTGGCCAAGCGCCGGCGCCGTCGCAAGCATCACGGCAGTCGCAAGGATGGTCATTCTTCGCATGGGTAATGCCCCCGGGGGATGCGCCGATGGCGCCGGCGCTAGATCAACAGTTTGGGCCGGCAGAGCCGGACGGGATTGGACCTGATCCGCAATGAGATTTTGCAAATTTATTCCACGAGGGTTGCCTTCTGATTAAGTTGGGATTGCGGCTATCGCACCGCGGCAATACCCGGATTGGATCCGGCTTCCGGTATGTCGCCGGCACGACTAATGTGGTTCGCCGGGAAACCGGCTCAGGAAGAATAAAAGTGCCTGCGGGGAGACCCCATGCTGTAGACGCGCGGGGAGGCGTTGGCCGGATATTGCGGCGGGCCGGCTTGGCATATGGCTGCCATCGTCAGGAATTCGGGCACCGGGCTGGATGAGCATGCGTGAGATGATCGATTGCGATGTGCTGATTGTTGGCGCGGGTCCGGTCGGGTTGACGCTCGCGATCGACCTGGCTTGGCGGGGGATCGACGTCACCGTCGTCGAGACCCGCGCGCCCGCTGCGCCCCCCGAGCCGAAATGCAACCATGTCGCAGCCCGCACCATGGAAATCTTCCGGCGGCTTGGCCTTGCGGAGAAAGTCCGCAATGCCGGGCTGCCTGCGGATTATCCGCACGACATCAGTTACCGCACGACGTTTACGGGCGCCGAACTGACGCGAATTCCGATTCCCTGCCGCCGCGATCGCTTCACGCGGAAGGATGGCCCGGATTGCAATTGGCCGACGCCGGAGCCGCCGCATCGCATCAACCAGATATTCCTCGAGCCCATTCTGTTTGAGCATGCCGCTCGCCAGCCGCGCATCCACATCATCAACCGGACCACGGTGGAAGACGTCGGGATCGGGGACAATTCGGCGAGCGCGGCCCTGCGCGATCTCGCGACCGGCGCCATCCGCCGCCTGGGCTGCCGCTATCTCGTCGGCTGCGACGGCGCGCGGTCCGTCGTCCGCAAGGCGATTGGCGCGGAGCTTGCCGGCGACGCGATCGTGCAGCGCGTGCAGTCGACCTACATCCGCGCGCCCGATCTCATTCATCGCCAGATTCACGAGCGCGCCTGGGGCACCGGCGTCATCAACCCGCGCCGCGCCGGAATGGTTTATGCCATCGACGGATGCGAGCGATGGCTGGTGCACAACTACATGAAGCAAGGCGAGGGCGATTTCGATTCGGTGGATCGCGACGCCTGCATCCGGACTATCCTCGGCGTGGAAGCGGATTTCAAATACGACATCATCTCCCGGGAAGATTGGTACGGGCGGCGGTTGATCGCCAACAGGTTTCGCGACCGCTCGGCCTTCATTGCCGGCGATGCGGCGCATATCTGGGTGCCCTATGCCGGTTACGGGATGAATGCCGGGATCGCCGACGCGATGAACCTGTCCTGGCTATTGGCCGCCCATCTCAATGGCTGGGCGCCGGCTTCGATTCTCGATGCCTACGAGGCGGAGCGCTGGCCGATCACCAGTCAGGTCTCGCGGTTTGCGATGTCGCATGCCGAAGCCGAGATTCGCCGCCGCGGCGCGGTTCCCGGCGAAATCGAGGATGCCGGGCCGGAAGGCGAGCGTGCGCGGCAACAGACCGGGCGGCTGACTTACGAGATCAACGTCCAGCAATATGCCTGCGCCGGTCTCAACTTCGGCAGCTACTATGATCGCTCACCGATCATCGCCTATGACGGCGCCGAGCCCCCGGCCTATACGATGAGCTCCTATACCCCCCTCGACGGTCCCCGGCTGCCGCACACCGCATCTGTGGTGCCGTGACGGCGATTCGCTTTACGATGCGATGGGGCCGGAATTCACGCTGCTGCGGTTCGATCGCGCGGTGGATGTGGCGGCGCTTGAGCGCGCGGCGCGCGGCCGGGGCGTGCCGCTGAAGGTGCTCGACGTCGAACGGCCACCGGATGCGGTTTTTGACGGCGCGCTGGTATTGTCGCGGCCGGACCAGCATGTCGCCTGGCGCGGCGATCGGTTGCCGGCCGATCCGCTTGCGCTGATTGATAGGGTCCGCGGTGCGTCAAACCAGACCCGCGAGGAGCGCGAAAACCTGCCCCGGACTTAATCCGGAAAACGCGCCAAAGCACAGCGCGTTTTCAAGCGAGGTGGGTACCGGTTCGCGTCAAGAAAACGCGTCGAAGCACAGCGCGTTTTCAAGCGAAATGGCTACCGGTTCGCGTCAAGAAAACGCGTCGAAGCACAACGCGTTTTCAAGCGAAGTGGGTACCGGTTCGCGTCAAGAAAACGCGTCGAAGCAAGAGGCCAGAGCCTCGGTTCTGATTCAACCAGAACCGATCACGCTCTAGTCTTCGTTCGCGGCAATCGATTCCATCAAGGACACCAGCTGACGCTGCACGGTCTGATCCTTGATCTTGCTATAGGCGCGCAGCAGCCTCAGGCTGAATGCGCTGTCCAGAAACAGCAGGCTCTCGACCTCGCGGGCCTTGCCGTCGCCATCATAAAAGAAGGTGACGGGCACATCGAGTGCAGTCGCGATTTGCTGAAGACGGGCGGCGCCGACGCGGTTGACCCCCTTCTCATATTTCTGGACTTGCTGGAAACTGACGCCGAGCTGCTCGCCAAGTTCCGCCTGCGAAATCCGCTGCTCGACACGCCGCAACCGGATCCGCTTGCCGAGTTCAATATCCGGCTTTCCGGCACTGCGCTGCTTCATCTTCTTCGCTATTGATTTGTTCATACTGCTCTTACCGTCCTTCGCTCGTGAAGCGCCTTTGTAGGGCTTAGGTAACCACCCTTATATACCGCTTTGAGCTCGATCAAATGGGATGAATTCGTCCTTAAACCCCGGGAATCTACGGGTATTGTTGGCTTACGCAAGCAGGCTACCGACCACCCGCGTCGGCCGCTATCGCGCAAATGAATGACGACCGCAATTCGAGTTGAAGGTATGATGTTCCGGCGAGGGACTCGTACAGACAACTCGTCCGTCAGCTTTGGCAGGTTATTGATCATACTACAACCGGGGCGGGTTCAACAGGTCGGGACTTTTTGACGCGTATGCTTACCATGGGGGCGGTGCCGTCCCGGGCGAACAGGGTCTCGGAGCGCGGGCCATTGCCGTTTTCAAGGGGTAGCCGACCACGTCGACCGCCAGCCTTCCCGCATGTGCTTCCCGCCCGGCCGGTTTTTTTGCATCCCGCAGCGAATGGCGTTCGAACCGGCCTGCCGTCGTGCTAGGCTGGCAAGGCTTTCACCGCGTTGGTGAACCGGAAACTGCGGCGAGCATGGTGCCCACCGCGACTGCGGGAGAATCGACCCACCGTCGACCGTTTCGAGCCAACAGCCATGTCACAAATCTGTGTAGCGACGAAATCTATCGTGTCGGTCCAGATGTTTCCGGATTTTTCTGGGGACGGAGGGGTTTATGAAGGCGCCGGATGGATCACCTCGACTTTACCTGGCAAGCTCGTTAACGGGACAAACGCCGGTGACTGATTCAGAAGAACAAATGCACGTGGTTCTGGCCACTCTTGAGGAGTGCCGGGCTGCCCTCGTCCTCGGCGGCGACCGGGACACCGCGC
>JBKQRS010000618.1:0-11659 GCA_052143915.1 Bradyrhizobium sp. | reverse complement strand
CCTTCAACGAGGCGACGCCGGACTGGCTGTCGTTCTTCATGTTCACCTACTTCACCGACCGCGACGGCAAGATGCAGTTGCACTCGCTGGCACAATCCGGCTTCGATCCCTTGTCGCGCACCTGCCGTTTCATGCTGACGGAAGAAGCGCACCACATGTTCGTCGGCGAAACCGGCATCAGTCGCGTGGTGCAGCGAACCTGCGAGGCGATGCGGGCTGCGGGAATCAGCGATCCCACCGACATCGCCAAGGTCCGCGCGCTCGGCGTCATCGATCTTCCGACCGTCCAGAAGAAGCTGAACTTGCATTACACGCTGTCGCTCGACCTGTTCGGCTCGGAAGTCTCGACCAATGCGGCGAATGCCTTCAATGCCGGCATCAAGGGCCGCTACCATGAGACCCAGATCAAGGACGATCACCGCCTGCAGAACGATACCTATCCGGTGCTCAAGCTGGTGGACGGGCAGATCAAGCGCGTCAACGAGCCGGCGCTGACCGCACTCAACATGCGGCTGCGCGACGATTATACGCAGGATTGCGTCAAGGGGCTGTTGCGCTGGAACAAGATCATCTCGACGGCCGGTTATGACTTCAAGCTGGCGCTGCCGAATGTCGCGTTCCACCGTGCGATCGGCGAGTTCAAGGACGTTCACGCCACCCCGGATGGCGTGCTGATCGACGATGCGACCTGGAACAAGCGTCGGAACGAATGGCTGCCGTCGACCGATGACGGCGACTTCATCGCCTCGCTGATGACGCCGGTGACCGGGGTCGGGGAATTCGCGCCATGGATTTCGCCGCCCAAGGTCGGGATCGACAACAAGCCGGGCGACTTCGAATATGTGAAGATCGAGACGTGAGGATGTCCCTCTCCCCGCGAAGAGCGGGGCGAGGGAGCCAACCTAATCCCACCCGTCGCCCTTGATGCCCGGATTGGCATAGACGATGCCGCCATCGACCGCGATGGTCGCGCCGACAACGTAATCCCCGGCGCGCGAGGCGAGATAGATCGCAGCCCCCGCCATGTCTTCGTCGGTGCCGATGCGGCCCGAGGGCACGCGGGTCGCCACTTCGTCAGCATTGTCGCGCGCCGCCTTGTTCATGTCCGACTTGAACGGTCCGGGCGCGATCGCCGACACCACGACATGGTCGTGGATCAGCTTGGTCGCCATCCGGCGCGTCAGGTGAATGAGCCCCGATTTGCTCGCGGCGTAGGAGTAGGTCTCCATCGGATTGACGAAGATGCCGTCGATCGAGGCGATGTTGATCACCTTGGAGGGCTTTTCGGCGGAGGCGGCGGCGCGCAGAGGTCCTGCCAGCGCCTTGGTGAGAAAGAACGGCGTCTTGAGGTTGAGGTTCATCACCTTGTCCCAGCCGCTTTCCGGGAACTCGTCGAAATCCGCGCCCCACGCAGCGCCCGCATTGTTGACGAGAATATCGAGCCTTGGTTCGCGCTTCTTGATCTCGCCCGCCAGCATCTCGATGCCGGTCATGGTGGAAATATCGATCGGCAGCGCGATACATTCGCCGCCATATTCGGCCGTGAGTTCCTTCGCCGTCGCTTCGCAAGGCGCGACCTTGCGCGCCGTGATGTAGACCCTGGCCGCGCCCTGGGCGAGAAATCCCGCCGCGATCATCCTGCCGATGCCGCGCGATCCGCCGGTCACCAATGCAATGCGGCCATGAAGCGAAAACAGATCCTTGAACATGCGCTGCTCCCTGATTTTGGCCCATGGTTCTGGGCGCGGAGGTGGTGCGAGTCAAGGAAAGCCATTCTTCCCTTCTCCCCATTGGGGAGAAGGGAAGCGAGGGGAGCGTCGGTCGATCACGCCGCGTCGATGCGCCTGAAACCATTCCACATCGCGGTCGCGGCACCTGAGGTGAGCACCGGCAGGATGCGCTTGTCCTGATAATTGCCGTTGAGCGAGACCCGCGGCAGCGCGGTCAGATATCCGGCGCTCTCGGGAAAGATCATGCCCGGCCGCGTCGTCACCGCAGTCTTGAACCCGGCCGTTTTCGCCAGCGCGAATTCGCGGGGACCGGCGGCGAACTTGTCGCCATAAGGATAGGCAAGATGCACAACAGGACGCTGCACCGCGCTTTCGATCCGCTGCCGGCTAACCGTCATTTCCTGGCTGGCGACTTCCGAGGACTGTCTGGCGAGATTGCAGTGCGTGACGGAATGCGCGCCGATGCTGATCAGGGGATCGTCCGCGAACGACTTCAGCTCATCAAAGGACATGCAGAGCTCGCTGCAGATCGCGGCTTCGTCAACGCCGTGACGCGCGCACAATGCGCTGATTTCGCGTTTCAGATCATCCCCGCTTTGCAATCCGCGCAGCCAGTCATGCAAACGGTCGAACGCGGCCTGCTTGGCCGCCGGCGTAGAGGTATCGAGGCGGGTGGCAACGCCGCCGATCTCGGCTTCGATCGAGGAGGCCCGGGCGATCACCATCTCCAGCGCGATCCACCAGAGATGGCCGAAGCCTTGCGCAAAATCGCTGGCGACATGCACGGTAAAGGGCGCCTCAAACTCCCGCATCACCGGAAGCGCGAAATCCCTGTTGTCGCGATATCCATCATCGAGCGTGAAGCAGGCAAAGCGTCGCGAAAAGTTGCGTTCGGTCAGCCGCCGGTGCAATTCGTCCATGGTGATGACGTCGATGTCATGCGAGCGTAGATGCGACAGCATCGCGCGCAGGAATTCCGGCGCCACCTCGAGATGATGATTGGGTTGGAATTCGCCGTCGCGGCGCGGACGGACATGGTGCAGCATGAAGATGGCGCCGACGCCGGCGAAGATCGGACGCAGCAGATGATGCGCGCCGGTGAAGTAAAGCGCTTCCAGTCCTGCGCGGATGACGTTGTTGCGAAACTGCTTCATCAGGACCGGTATGCCGGGTTTGGACGGGTTTCCGAGGCTAGCGACAGACCATTGAAGAAACGGTTAGTCGGGCAATATCCCTCGCAGGACCAATCCCTGTTATTTGGGGTTTGACAGCCCCGCAAGGGTTTGTTTTCTCTCTGTTTCCAGTGCTGAAGGTCAAAGGCTCCGCGAATTCGCCTCAGGAGCGTAAAACCGAAAATCGGCACCGGATCAGAGTGTTGCCAGCGCCCTTTGTTTCCGGAGTTGGTGTCAGGGGACGCCGCGAGCGTTCACGAACTTCGAAAAACGGGGCGCAGGGCCCCGCGGGACATCGAATGGGCGGACTTTTCAGGTGGAGCAGCAAATGGTGGCCGGGCACGATTCCGCTGGTCATCTTTTGGGCTATAGCGGCATGGACGAATACCGGCCCCCTGGAATCCGACCTAGCCGCCCGCTCGGCCGCCGCCCTTAAGGATACCGTGCTCGACAAGAGCAGTTTAGCGGTCGCCGGCCGCGACGTCACCTTTGCCGCGGACGCCTTCTCCGAAGAGGGCCGTCGCAGCGCGGTGGCCTCGGTGGAAGCCGTTCCCGGCGTGCGGCTGGTCAACGATGAAACCCGTCTCGTTCCCGAAGCCAAGCCGTTCGTCTGGTCGGCTGAGCGCGACGTCGTCAGGGTCACGTTGTCCGGCAGTTCACCCCTGCCGGCGACCAAGGGCAGATTGCTGGAGGCGGCCCGCGCGGCTCTCGGGGGGGTCGAGGTGGTCGATCAGACGAATCTGTCGCGGGGCGCGCCGCCCCGCTTCGACACTGCGGCACTGTTGCTGCTCGATCAGGTCGGGAAACTGAAGGACGGCAAGATCACGATTTCGGATACCAAGGTCAGCCTTTCCGGCATGGCGCGCGAACTCGGCGGCCGGGAAGCGATCGCGGCCGCGCTGAAAAATCTTCCCGAGGGGTTTTCGGTCGCCACCAATGAGATCAAGGCGCCGCCTTATATCTTTCAGGCGTACAAGGACCCGGTCGCGGTGACGCTGACGCTGACCGGCTATGTGCCCGACAATAACGTCCACGCGGCGATCGTTGCGGCGGCAAACCGCAAATTCTTCAGCGAAAAGGTGGTCGACAATCTCAAGGCCAGCGTCGGGGCGCCCAGCGGATTCGCCGGCGCGGTGGTGCCGGCGCTGGGCGCGTTGTCGCGGCTATCGACCGGCACGCTGGTGGTGGCCGACCGCGAGGTGAAGCTCTCGGGTGACGCGTTGTTTGATGCGGCGCCGGCCCAGATCCGCAGCAACCTGGTCAAGGATTTTCCGCAAGGCTTCCAGCTCAAGTCGGACATTTCGGTCAAACCCGCGGCCGCGCCGGTGGACGCCACCGTGTGTCAGCAGCTGTTTTCGGAGTTGCTCGGCAAGGCAACGATCCGGTTCGTGTCCGGGCGCTCCAACCTTGACCCGGATTCCGCGGGGCTACTTGATCGCCTGATCGAAACCGCGCTGCGCTGTCCGACCACCAATATCGAGATTGCCGGGCACACCGACAGCGATGGCGAGAGTGCCGCCAACCAGGCGCTGTCCGAAAAGCGTGCGCAGGCGGTGATGGATTATCTGGTGAAGGCCGGATTGCCTGCGGGCCGTTTCACGGCGATCGGCTATGGCAGCACGCAGCCGGTCGCGACCAACGATACCGACGAGGGCAAGGCGCAAAACCGCCGCATCGAATTCGTGGTGAAGGAATAGTGATGGTCTATCTCGCGACATTTCATTGGGGCTGGTTGCTGGCGTCGCTATTGCTGGGGTTTGCGATGGGCTGGATCGCCGTGGTTCATCGCGGTCAGGGCGTCTCGAAGCCGATGGCGCGAGCGCTGGCGGTGCTGGTGGCAGCGCTCGTCGCTGCTGCGCTTGCCCGCGTGGTCCCCGGCCGCCCCGGCTATTGGCTCGACCTCGGTCTCATCATGTTCGCTCCGTATCTGGCCGGTTGCACGGTGGGATCGTGGCTCCGCGACTGGGTGCTTTCCGGCCATGCGAAGGCCGCCTGAGATCTCCAACTTTCCCCGGGGTTACTAACATGCCCGTCACTCTCGCAGCTCACTACCGGATGTTCGGTCATGTGTGGGCCAATGGCCGACTTTACGAGGCTGTGGCGCAGCTCTCCCCGGAGCAATACCGCGCCGACCGCGGCGCCTTCTTCAAATCGGTACACGGTACCTTGAACCATCTGCTGGTGACGGACCGGGTCTGGATGCAGCGGTTTACTGGTGTGGGGGATGCACCTGGCTGGCTGGATGCAATCCTGTTCGAGACATTTGACGAACTCCGCGCCGCGCGCGAGGCAGAGGACCGGCGGATCGTTGATTTTGTCGATGGCCTCGATGACGCGCGTATCGCGGGGACGATCAAATACCGCCGCGTCTCCTCGCCGGAACAATTCGAGCAGCAACTGGCCCCGGCACTGGCGCATTGGTTCAATCACCAGACCCACCATCGCGGGCAAGTCCATGCCTTGTTGACCGGGCTGGTCGGAAAGGCGCCGGAACTTGATCTGCTGTTTTTCCAGCGGCTGTCGGCAAAGCCGGCTGCGTGAGAAAACGACAACTTCACTCCCTCATGCGCAGGCCCGCGCCTGGGGATTGCGGCCTTGCCGGCGCGAATGCAGCAAAACTACGGATTCCGCCGCCATCGATCCCCCCTAATATATTGAAGGAACGCGTTTTATTCGTATCAAGCGAATTCCACTCTGGCCCAAAACAAGCTACGACATGAGGCCGGGGAGCAAGGTTGGCGCCGTTGGCGGCAAGGCTCGCATCGGCGCCGTCGTGGTCGGATCGTTATTCGAGGTCTAGATGCTGGAAGCAATACGCAGGGCGATCTCGTTTCTGCGCCATCGACAAATCCTGCACAAATTAGGCGTTGCTGTCAGCGTCACGGTCATCGGGATCGCGTGCTATGTGCTTTATCATATGCTCCGGGGCATCGATGTCGGCGAGGTGATGGAAGCCATCAAGACTACCGAGCCCCGCTCGATCGCGCTGGCGGCATTGTTCGTCGCCGCGGGCTATTTCACACTGACATTCTATGACCTGTTCGCGGTGCGCGCGATTGGCCGAAACGACATTCCCTATCGCGTCAACGCGCTCGCGGCCTTCACCAGCTATTCGATCGGGCACAATGTCGGCGCCAGTGTCTTCACCGGTGGCGCGGTGCGCTATCGCATCTATTCGGCGTGGGGGCTGAACGCGATCGACGTCGCCAAGATCTGTTTTCTCGCCGGCCTCACCTTCTGGCTTGGCAATGCCGCGGTGCTGGGGCTGGGGATCGTCTATCATCCGGAAGCGGCCGCCGCGGTCGATCAGCTTCCGGCGTGGCTGAACCGCATGGTCGCGGTCGCCATCCTCATCGGGCTGGTGACGTATGTGATCTGGGTCTGGATACAGCCGCGGAACGTAGGCCGCGGGCCCTGGACGGTCGTGCTGCCGGGCGGACCGCTGACGCTGTTGCAGATCGTGATCGGGATCGTCGATCTGGGCTTCTGTGCGCTCGCCATGTACGAGCTGGTGCCCGACGAGCCCAATTTGGGCTTCGTCGTTGTTGCGGTAATCTTCGTCTCGGCGACGCTGTTGGGCTTTGCCAGCCATTCCCCCGGCGGGTTAGGGGTGTTCGACGCCGCCATGCTGGTCGGCCTGTGGCAGATGGACCGGGAAGATCTGCTTGCGGGAATGCTGCTGTTTCGGCTCCTCTACTATATCGCCCCGTTCGTCATATCTGTAATCTTACTGACGTTTCGGGAGGTTATCCTCGGTACCCGGCTGAAGCGGCTGCGGGATGTGACACCGGGCGCGACCGCGGAGCCGAAACACGAAGCCGTGTACGTGCGGGAGCGCGGGGATACCGGCTCCTGACGTGAATCCGAATGGGATGAGAGCCGGCCTGATGGCAATTGACGATTCTCCCTCTTCCTTCTTTTCGCCCTGGCCGGATCGGCTGAGGCATTCGGCGATCATCCTGCTCGCCGCCGGTCTCGCCATGACGGTGCTGGTCGTGTTCGGCGAATTGTCGCCGGTTCGCGCCGCCGCCGTTTTTGTCTGCATTGCCGCGGCCGCGCTGGTGCCGTGGCGGTTGCACAATGTCACAGCGTCACGCGAAGATGTCCGCAGGGTCAATCCGGTCGAGACCGCAGCCGTCAGCGCCATCGTCGCCGGCATGCCGGATCCCGCGGTGTTGCTGGATCGCGCCGGCCGCGTCATTCACCTCAATGCCGCTGCGGCCCAGCTGGCGCCGGCGCTGCGCAAGAACGAACTCGCCCAGTTTGCGTTGCGTTCCCCCGAGATCATCACGGCGCTCCGCGAGGCCATTGCGACGACGGAGACCCGTCGCGCGACCTATCTCGATCACGTGCCGGTCGATCGCTGGATGGAACTGATCATCACCCCGGTGCCGGTACCGACGCTGTTCGGCGGCACTGAAAAATGCATGCTGATGACCTTCCACGACCAAACGCCGCTGCGCCGGGTCGAGGAGATGCGCGCCGATTTCGTGGCCAATGCCAGCCATGAATTGCGCACGCCGCTGGCGGCACTGTCGGGCTTTATCGATACGCTGCAGGGGCCGGCCAAGGACGATGCCAAGGCGCGCGAGCGCTTTCTCGGCATCATGCATATCCAGGCGACGCGGATGGCAAGGCTGATCGACGATCTGCTGTCGCTGTCGCGGGTCGAGCTCTCCGCACACGTCCGCCCGGATACGCTGGTCGATATTGTTCCGATCATCCGGCAGGTCGCCGACGGGCTGGAGCCGCTGGCGCGCGAACGCCAGGTCACCATCGACATCGATCTGCCGGATACGCCGGTGACGATCGCGGGCGATCGCGAGGAGTTGCTGCGGGTGTTCGAGAACCTGATCGAAAACGCGCTGAAATATGGCGCGTCCGGCGGCAAGGTCATCGTCTCCCTCACCTCGGCGGTGTCGGGTGAAGGTCTGCCGGAGGTGCGGGTCACGGTGCGCGATTTCGGCCCGGGCATCGCGCCGGAGCATCTGCCGCGGCTCACCGAACGGTTCTACCGGGTGGATGTCGGCGACAGCCGCGCGCAAGGGGGAACCGGGCTCGGCCTATCGCTGGTCAAACATATTGTAAACCGTCACCGCGGCCGGCTCTTGATCGAAAGCGTGCCGAAACACGGGGCCACCTTTACCGCCTGCTTTCCCCAGGCCAGGCCGCCGAATTCGGCCCAAAGCCAGGTCATTTGATCGGCTTCGGCGGTCATCACGCTATTATCAACATCGTAGTAGCATTGACCCGCTCCCGAACGGCCGACGGGAGCGCTTGGCTTCGGTGCCGGCGGCCCGCACGATCGACGTGACCGCCGACGTATGGCTGCGAACAGGCTGTTTGTCGCATCAGAAGTTGTAAAAACTCACGATCGATGCAGCTGCGAACAACACTGCTCATGCAATGCAGTCGCAGCAAAATGAGCGGCTCCGACAACGAGGTGTGCGACCAGCGCCGTTGTCCAAGCCGCAAAATTCGCGCTCCCTTCATCGTTAATTCTTTATTTCGAGACTTACCGACATACTCGCATCCGTAGATTTACTGGATGTGGCGTCGGCGGTTACCCGCCGCTCGGACCAGAGCGTACCTAATAATTTTTGTCGTCCATATCGTCGCGTTTCGATCACCGCATTTAACAAAGGTTGATTCGATGGCCTCTACCTTCAGATCTCTCAAAGTCCAGGCCGGCGCCGCCGCCGCCGTGATGTTCACCGCCGGAGTGATTGCGGCCGGCGCTCTGTCCTATGACGCGATGAGCAAAACTCTCGATCAAGGACATAGGGATGTCGTGAAGACCGCGGCGAACGACGGCCTTGCCGCGCTCGCGGCCGTCGGCGATCGCATGAAGGTTTACGCGGACATTCTCGGCCGCCATCCCGATATCGTCAGCGCGGTGCAGAAAGAAGATGCCAAAGAACTCGAAGCGGTGACCGTGCGCGAATTCAAGGCCATCCATGGTGCGGATCCGGCCCTGGCAACGCTGGAAGTTACCGATAGCAAAGGGGTCGTCATGCAGCGCGGGCACAACCCCGCGAAGCGCGGCGACGACAAGTCATCCCAGCCCCAAATTCGAACAGCTCTGTCGGGCAAACCCGCCGGCGGCCTGACGGTATCGCCCACGTCTGGCGAAGCGGCCGAGGACAGCGTCCGGCCCATCATTTCGGGTGGCAGCGTCATTGGGACCCTAAAGGTTGGCTCGTATTTCAACGAGGCCTCCGCCGAAGAATTGAAAAAGCGAACCGGCCTGGAGGTGGTCTTCGTTTCGCACGGCAAGGTTATCGCATCGACCTTCGGCAAAGGTGTTTCGATCACCTTGCCGCCTCAAGCGATCCAGACTGCCTCGAACGGGTCGCCGACCACCGTCGATTTTTCCGTCGGTGAAACGCCCTCTCAAGCTCGAGTCGTTCATTTGCCAAGCGACGTGGGACAGGGAATGACGGTTGCCTTCGTTTCAAGCCTGAAGGAGATTGAAGCGGAGAAGCTTGCATTCGCGTGGTCGCTCGCGCTCAAGGCGCTGCTGGCTCTTGTCGTTGTTTTGCCGCTGGCTTTCTTCGGTGCTCATCTGGCGACACGCCAACTTCTGCGGCTTGCCGGCGCGATGCGCGAGCTAGCGACGGGACGACTGGATGTCGTTCTGCCGGGGATCGACCGTCTGGATGAAATCGGGGACATCGCGAAGGCCGTCGAAAATTTTAAGGTGGTGGCGGTCGAGAAGGCGAAGGCGGAACAGGATGAGAGGCGTCTTGCTGATGAGCAGGCAGGCGCCGAGCGCAAGCTCGTCATGCAGCGGCTTGCTGACGAATTCGAGACGACGTTGGGCGGCATCATTCAAGGTGTTTCTTCTAACGCAGCGACGCTCGAGGCTGCTGCGGGCCAATTGACGGCGACGGCGGAAAACACCCAACGCCTCTCTACGACCGTTGCGGCTTCCTCCGAGGAGGCTTCGACGAATGTTCAATCGGTCGCGGCTTCGGCGTCTGAGTTGAGGTCCTCAGTCCAAAATATTGCGGTAAAGGCCGGCGAATCGCGCCGAATTGCCGGCGAAGCTGTCACACGCGCTGAAAAAGCAGATGCACGCATTGCGGACCTTACCCAGGCTGCAGCCCGCATTGGGGATGTCGTACAGTTGATTTCGTCGGTCGCGGAGCAGACCAATCTCCTGGCCTTGAATGCAACCATCGAAGCGGCGCGCGCAGGTGAAGCTGGCCGAGGTTTCGCTGTTGTGGCGCAGGAGGTGAAAGCGCTCGCGGCCCAAACCGCCAAAGCCACCGAGGAAATCGGAACGCAGATCGCCGGGATGCAAGCGGCAACGACCGACTCTGTCGGGGCGATCAAAGACGTCAGCGCCACGATTGGTCAAATCTCGACGATCGCAGCCAATATTTCGGAGGCTGTGGAAGCGCAAGGAGAAATGACCCGGGAAATTGCGCATAATATCGGCGAGGCCGCGAAGGGAACGGCCGACGTGGCGTCGATTATCACAAATGTGAATGTTGGGGCGGTCGAGACCGGGTCGGCATCGACCCAGGTGCTGCAGGCGGCGCGGTCACTATCGACGGAAAGCAATCATTTGAAAGCTGCGGTCGAAAGGTTCCTGGTGACGGTACGAGCGGCTTGAGCCTCCAGGCCGTTCGGTCCCGTCCATCTCGCGATTATGTGGTAGTAATTGCTGCCTTAGCGATGGCTAAGATGTGAATAAGGCGCTGATTGCGTAACTTTTTTCGCGGTTGCACCCTCTGCCTGAAGGCGCGGTCTTCGACCTCAGGCGAACCAGCAAGAGCTGGATTTAGCGCGTGGCTCCAGGGTCTCTGCGCGCCTATCCTCTGTCGCAAGATCGTCATCAATATCTGAAATTCTGGAAATATGTCCATAAGTCTGGACATATAGAATTTAAGTTCCAGATCCCATAGCGTCCGGCAGGGGGTTATGAAGTCGAGAATCGTAAGCGTTGTGTTTATCGCGTACCTGTTGGCGGTGCCCGCTGCCGTTGCGCTGGATCAAACCCTTCCGCTCTATCAAACCGTCACCGGGATAGCGGGCCAAATCAAATCGGTCGGGTCTGACACGCTCAACAACGAAATGGAGTTGTGGGCTAAAGCGTTCGGCGAACGTTATCCTGAGGTCAAGATCATAATCGAGGGCAAGGGGTCGGCCACGGCCCCGCCTGCTCTCCTCGATGGGACCTCTCAATTCGGACCGATGTCGCGGCCAATGACGGCTGCTGAATCCGAAGCTTTCGAGAAGAAGTTTGGCTATAAGGCCTCGAGTTTGGCCGTCGCGGTTGATGCGCTTGCGGTCTATGTGAACAAGGAAAATCCGATTCCATGTTTGACGATGGAGCAAGTGGATAGAATTTTCTCGTCAACACGAAAGGGCAGTGGCGGCAGGAGCATAGATACATGGGGCGATGTTGGTCTGACCGGCGAATGGGCCACAAGGCCGATATCGATTTACGGTCGCAACGACATTTCGGGAACGTACGAATTCTTCAGGGCAATTGCTTTGTACGGCGGGGACTATAAGCCGCAGGTCAAGCAGCAAACTGGTTCCGAGGCTGTCGTTGGCAATGTTGCAAAGGACAAATTCGCAATCGGATATTCCGGCATTGGCTACAAGACGGACGGTGTGCGCGCTGTCCCGCTGGCCATATTTTCTGGCCGGGAATGCCATGATACCTCCCCCGAGGCGACCTACTCGGGCAAATATCCTATCGCGCGATACCTCTACATCTATTTCAACAAGAAGCCGAAAGAG